>JAFGJE010000060.1 GCA_016929245.1 Phycisphaerae bacterium | reverse complement strand
ATTCGAGGCGTCGCGCAACCCGTACATGCGCCGAACAAATAAGAAATCTTCTCCCCGCCGCCCCAATTAAGATGCGTAGGCCCTGATGCGCCCTACCGGAAACCTTGACGGATCTATTTCCGCGGCATTACGATGATGTTATGAATCCACAGAATCCGGAAGTCATATCGCCACCCGACATCAATCCAGGCAACGTTTCCCCCAACCTGAAAGGCCCGACGATCTTCGTCTACGTCATCAGCACGCTTGCGGGTTTGGCGGCGGGGGCAATTATTGCAGAGATTAGTTGGTCAGAGGACACGTATTATGACTGGCCGGACATTATGGGTTACGTGGGCTTGTTTGCAGGTGTACTGGGAGGGTTTATCGCGGCAAGGTTTTGGACAAAACAAATCTCGCGTCTTGTCCTTCGTAATGAGGGATCAATTAAGAAGATGATTGTTGGAACTCTCCTGGGTGTAATCGCGGGATGGATCGGAGCCGCAGTTCTTTGGTTGTTTGAAGGTATATTTTATTTTGTTTTCGGAAATATGCACGATTTTATGTTTATAGCAATGGGTTCATTCGTCGGTATTGCATACTGCGGTAGCATTGGCGGAGCAGGAGTGGGAATTATTGGCGGCGGCGTCTGGGCGATCTGGACGCGCCGTCTTCAACGGTAGCAGAAGAAAAATCCCAATGACTTGCGTTGTTGTCGGTGGTTCGTAGTCGGTGAAAGGGGAGAAGAAAACACACACCGCCTAACGGCAAGCCGGATCGCAACCCGGCTTGCCGTTAGGCGGTGTTATATTTATGAAAGGGCCAATCGTTGTAGGGTGTCACGAAATCGCATTCGATGATTGGAATGTGGTGCTTCTCATAATTTTGCTCGATATATCGAATGCAATTTCGCATCGCGGAGACGTTGTCTTTATACACGTGACAACGGTCGTTGCTGAAGACGGGATGCTCTTTGGGAACAAGGTTCCTCTCCCGTAAAATCTCTCGACCCGCTTTCTTAAGCAATCCAATCATCTCCTCCGCCTTCAGCTTATGCTTGCGGAAAAGGAAATGGGCATGATTCGACAACACGGCGCAGGCGTAACAGGTTAAATGCTGATCTCGCGCGACTTCTCCGAACGCGCCGATCAAGGCTTGGCGTTCGGCGTCGTTCCACCAGAGCACCGAATGCAAAAGCTCGTTTTCCGCGTTGCGATGAAACGATTGAAACTCTCCGCGCGATGGTTGAGTCGCTTTTCGTCCGTGATGCGATTCCCCAAGCGGCTGTATGTTTGGGATGAATATTTTCCGGGACTTACTCCCCCGCGGATCGTTCGGAAGCCAGTGTCCATACCCCGTTAGAATGATGTGATACCCGATGACCATCATCGGAATCTATCAGGAAACACCGCCTAACGGCAAGCCGATTCTCAACCCGGCTTGCCGTTAGGCGGTGTTTCCTGGAGATTTCCAACATGCTTCCCCCCTCCTTATCCTCCCCCGGAGGGGGAGGAGTTTTCTACGTCAACCAACCGTTTTGATCCCAGGCGTGCAGGTTGATCCATTCCGGTTCGGGGAAGGCGAGGGTTTTCAGGCGGGATAAAAGCTCTTCGCTCAGGTAGGTTCCATCGGCTCTTTGCAGGGCGGTCTGGAGGTATTCCATTCGGTCGATCCCGACCAGCACGGAACTGACCTCCGGCTGGGAGAGCACGAACGACATCGCCAGCTCCGCCAGCGAGAGATTCGTCTCCGCGAGAATCGGATCGTACTTCGCTCGGTGCTCCTCCAGTCGCTTCAGCTCCGGATGCAGCCGTTTCGCGCGATCCGTCAGAAGCCCTCGAAACAGCACCGACCGCACCACCAGACCGACGCCGTTTTCGTGCGCCAACCCGAACCAATCCCCCTGCCGCTGGTCCATGAGATGATAGGGCAGCTGGATCACGTTCCAGCAACCCGTTTCAATCGCCTTTCGCGTTTCGGCGAGCGTATACGTCGACACGCCGACGGTTCGGGCGAGTCCTTTTTGCCTGCATTCGTCGAACATCGCCAGGATGTCGGGATGCTCGATATTTCCCACCGTCCCGTTGTGAAGCATGAACAGGTCCACGGCGTCCGTCCGGAGCAGCCGCAACGACGTTTCCAGCGATTCCCGAATGTGCCGCCGAATCTCCTCCGAAGAGTAAGCCTCAAAGGGTTTATGAAAATGATCGCACTTGGTGGTGATGACCACCCGTTCGCGCAGATCGGCGAAGGCCTTGCCGAGAATCTCCTCGCTTCGGCCATAGGATCGGGCGGTGTCGTAGAAGTTGATCCCGCGCTCCAGCGCCGTTTGCAGCAGCCGGATGGATTCCGCCTCCTGGGGCACGTCCGCATCGCTGTGCACACCCAGGCCATACGGCATGCCGATCTCCACGCAGCCGAAGCTGATCTCCGAAACGTCGATTCCGGTATTTCCTAACGGTTTGTAATTCATAGGATGATCCAGCCGGGATTGTACGGGAACATGGATTCCATTTCCATCGACACATTTATACATACAATAAGAAGCTAATTTTGTATACAAAAATTATCATATATTGAACACATTATAATTGTTTTTTCCGGAGAATCCCGTAACATACTGTCATGAAAGATGCTGCGAGACAAACGCAGAGAGACGAATGTTACACGTCGTTACGTCGTCTTCTGATCCACAGCCAGATTCCGCCCGGCAAGCGCCTTGTGGAAACCGCCTGGTCGGAGAAACTCGGCGTGACCCGCGGGGCGCTGCGGGAGGCGATGGGGGTGTTGTCTCACGAAGGTCTGCTCACGCGAGGGAAGCGCGGCGGGTTCTTCACGCCCGTGATCCGTCGGCGGGAGTACGAGGAAATTCTCGAAGTCCGCTTCGCCATCGAATCCGGGGCGCTGCGCGGGTTGGCGAGGAAGCATCTGCCCGTGGAGAATCTCGTGAAACTGCGGGAAACGTGCGACGTGATGGAGCGCATGAGCCGGGAGGATTTCGTGCTGGGATTCGTCGAGGCGGATCGCAGGTTTCACGAACTGCTCGTGCAGGCGGGGCGAAACGCGCGCCTGGAAAAGGTGTATTCCCGCGCCCCGCTTCCGTTTCTGTATACCGCGGAACCCGACCGGCGGTGTTATTGGAACGCGTCGCGAAGAACCATCGACGAACACCGCCGCATTTGCGAATTGCTGGAACAGGGAAACATACCGGACGCCTGCGACGTGTTGGAACGGCACCTGTTCGCCTGCGGGCGTCCCGGACAGGACAATCCAACGGAAAGGAACAGTTAAAATGGATCGGCCTTATTTTATCTCCGCCATCGGCACCCCCGTGACGGAAGAGGAACTCCTTCACGAGGAAGGCTTGCGCATGGAGCTGGAGGATCAGTGGAACCACGGGATCGACGGCGTATTGGTGGCGGGGACCATGGGCGCCATGCCGCTTCTGCGGGACCAGACGTATCAGGCGCTGATTCGGCGGGCGGTGGAGTTCTCCGCCGGGCGGGGCGAAGTGCTCGTGGGCGCCGGGGACGCGGGAACCGCGCGAAGCCTGGACCGCATCGAGTATATCAACCAGTTCGACGTGGACGGAATCGCCGTCATCTCCCCGTTTTTCTGGAAATTCACCCAGGGGGAACTGGTGGAGCATTACACCCGCCTTGCCGACGCCGCCAAATCGCCGTTGTACCTGTATCACCTGCCGGTGGTCACGGGAACGGACATCACCATGGAGACGTTTTTAGAGCTGGCGAAGCATCCCAACATTCGCGGCGCGAAGATGTCGTGCGACATGGACTTCGCGCGGCAGGTGATGGATCGGGTGGGCGGGGATTTCCGCTTCATCGTCGCGTCGCCGAACCTGATCGACGTTTTGCTGCGGAGCGGGATTTACGAGCATCTGGACGGCATGTGGTCGATCCTGCCCGGCTGGACCGTCGCGCTGGGGGAGTGTGTCGTGAAAGGCGATTATCAGGGCGCGGCGGAGTATCAACGGCGGATCACCGAGGTGCGGAACCTGCTTCGGGATTATGGGGCCTCCTCCTATACGACGATGATGAACGCCCGAGGCCTGCCGGGAATTTACATGCCCCTTCCGCGCACGCCCCTGAGCGAGGCGCGGAAGCGGGAACTGCTGGAAACACCGGTGATCCGACAAATGATCGAGGAAGATCCCGCGAAGATATGATATTATCACCAGTATTCTTTGACAGATAAATTAACGCATACTGTCATCCTGAGCGGAGCGCAGCGGAGTCGAAGGACCTTACGCGCATCTGCCCGTAAGGTCCTTCGACTTCACTCGAAGACTCGTTCCGCTCAGGATGACAACATAGGAGACTTGCGATGAACGTTCTGGACACATTCAAGCTGGACGGGAAAACGGCGGTGGTGACGGGCGGGGGCGGGTTGTACGGCCGGCAGGTTGTCGAAGCCGTCGCCGAAGCGGGCGCGAAAACCTTCGCCGCGGGATTCACCATGCAGAAGGAGGAAAAGACGGCGGAGAAACTGCGAAGCGCCGGGTGGGACGTGACGGCGGTCCAATACGACCAGGGCAGCGAGGAATCCATCCAGGCGCTGCTGGACACGGTGGTGAAGCAGGCGGGACGGGTGGATGTTCTGGTCAACAACGCCGTCGTGCGCCCGATGAAATCCTGGGATTCCCCCACGGAAGACTTCATCAAGAGCATGAAGGTCAACGCGACGGGGTTGTATTTGATGACGCGCCTCTTCGGGAATCACATGGCCGAGCGGGGCGGCGGGAGCATCGTGAACATCGGTTCGATTCACGGCATGATCGCCCCGGATTTCACGCTGTATGAAGGCCTGGGATGGGGCGCGCCGCCGGATTATTTCTTCCATAAGGGCGGAATGCTGCAACTGACGCGTTACGCGGCCTCCACGCTGGGCCCGATGGGGGTTCGCGTCAACGTGATCAGTCCCGGCGGTTTTTTCAACCACCAGGAAGACATTTTTGTCCAGCGATACAACAAACGGACGCTGCTGGGGCGGATGGCCGACGAAACCGACCTGAAAGGCGCGGTCGTGTTCCTCGCCTCGGACGCTTCGTCGTACGTCACCGGCGCGAATCTCGTGGTCGACGCGGGGTACACCGTGAAATGACGAAACAAATCCTAACCCGGAAGGCCTCGGACAACGAATATCTGCACAAGGATTTTCACGGGGCCTTGAGCGTGGGCGTCGAATACCTGCGCCGCCGTTACGGCGACGACGCGGTGCGGGAATATCTGCGTCAATTCGCTTCTTCCTTTTACGCTCCGTTGAAGACGGCGCTGAAGGAACGGGGATTGATCGCCGTAAAGAAGCATTACGAAAACGTCTACAAGATCGAAGGCGGCAAGGTGGAGTTCTCCCTGTCGGACGACGAGTTGATCCTGAACGTCGAAGCCTGCCCGGCGGTGACGCACATGCGGGAAAAAGGATATCCCGTTTCGGAGCTGTTTCACGAAACGAGCAAATCGGTCAACGAGGCGATCTGCGAAGATTCCCCGTTCGCGTTTGAACTGGTTCAGTACAACCCCGAAACCGGCAAGAGCGTGCAGCGGTTTTACAGGAAAGCAAAATGATCTCCTGCACGGAATTCATCCCCGCCTACAGCGAACTGTTCCGTTACCTCGAATCGCGCGACGGCTTCGAGGCGGTCGTCGATTTCTGGGAATATCTTTCGGATCAATTTCTGGGCAATCTCAAATCTCTCGTGGAGCAAAAGGGCATTCGCGGCTGTTGGGAATACTGGACGCACACGCTCAACGAGGAAGCGGCCGACTTCACGCTGGAACTCGACGAGGAGGCGGGGGAGTTCAACATCCTGATGCGCCAATGCCCCTCGAAAGGTCTGCTGCTGCGCCTGGGGCACATGCAGCCGTACCATGATTACTGCCGCCATTGCGACGTGCTGTATCGGCGCGTGCTGGAACCGCTGGGGTACGAGTGCAGCCTTGACATGTCCCGTTGCGGGGAGGCACAATGCGTTTTTCACGTGAAGAGAAAAGCGTGATGCGGGTTGTTCCGGGTGGTGATAACTTTTGCGAAAGGAGATTCTCATGAAATCCACGATCTGCCTTTTTGGTCTGGCGGCGTTAACGGTGGTTCTCTCCGCGATCGTCGCCGAAACCAAACCCATGCCGAAAAACGCGAAGATCATCTTTCTCCATCACAGCACGGGAGAAAACGTCTGGAACGGCGGCGTGGAAGACTGGTTCGGGAAGTACAATTCCAAGCGGGGGACCGAGTATCGGATTCGCGAGCAGGCGTTTCCGAAGGATTCCCCTTACGGCTGGGAGAACTATCCGTACGATTACTGGAACATCTGGGTCAAACACGCCGGAACGAAACCCTACAAAAAGGAACCGACCCTGGAGATGCTCACGAAGGACCACGACGTGATCGTCTTTAAGCATTGTTTTCCCGTGTCCAACATCGAAGCCGACACGGGCAAGGGGGACGTCGCCTCGTCGGAAAAGCGCCTCGAGAATTACAAGCTCCAGTACGAGGCCTTGAAAAAGAAAATGCACGAATTCCCCGACACGCGATTTCTCGTCTGGACGGGGGCGGCCTTGACGAAAGATGGTGTTGACGAAGACGCCGCTCGTCGAGCCCGGAAATTTTTCGACTGGGTGAAAAACGAGTGGGACGAGAAGGACGACAACATTTACGTCTGGGATTTTTACGAACTTCAGACGGAGGGCGGGTTGTATCAGAAGGATCAGTATTCCTTCGGGAATGGAGATTCCCATCCCAACGAAGAATTCTGCCGGCGCGTCGCGCCGATGCTGGGGCGGCGCGTCGTGGATGTGATCGAAGGGAAGGGCGACACGGGCGCGAAGACCGGCAAGGCGTCCGAATAAGCGCGCGATTTATCGATGCCCGGGGTGGGGTTCGATGGGAAGCTGGACGATGAACGTCGTGCCGGAAGGACGGGTCGTGAATTCGATCGTCCCGCCGTGCAGGTCGACGAAGTGTTTCACGATCGCCAGCCCCAGTCCCATGCCTCTCTTGCCGTATCCGCTCTTGCCCGTGGAGTGGCGCAGCACGTCCGAACCGCTGTAGAACGGCTCGAAGATGTGCGGGCGGTCCGATTCGGGGATGCCCGGACCCTGGTCGATGACTTCGATGGCGACGTGTCCGCCGAGTTGCCGCTGGACGGTGATTTTCACCACGCCGTTGTTGGGGGTGAATTTGATCGCGTTCATCGCGAGGTTTTCCACCACGTCGCGCAGTTTGGACTCGTCGGCCTGGATGATCGTCTCGGCTTCGCCGGGTTCGATCACGAGGCGCTGCTTGCGTCGTTCGATCCAGGGTTGAAGGTCGAGATAGACCTTTTCCAGCAGGCGGGAGAGGTTCACCGGTTCGTAGCGCAGTCCTTCGGAGAGGGATTGTTCGGGGATGAGCTTGAACATCGCCTGGATGATCTCGTCCAGGCGGGAGGCCTTGAAGCCCATGGTGTCGATGGCTTTGACGAGTCGGTCGGGGTCTTCGACGTTTTTCATCAGGCTGGCCATTCCGACGATGTAGCTGACGGGGGTGCGCAGTTCATGTCCGGCGATGCGGATGAAGTTTTCCTTGAGCTTGTTCGCTTCGATCAGTTCGGTGTGGGAGCGCTGGAGTTTGCGGACCATGTTGTTGAAATCGCGGGCCAGGTCGTCGATTTCGTCGGTGCCCAGCATGCGCGTTCCCGCCCAGGAGGCGTCGGCGCGGTGCTTGAGTTCCCCTTCGGCGACGTACCGCGCGCTGGAGCTGATCCGGCGGATGCGGTTGATGAGGCTTCGATCCACCAGCAGCACCCCGCCGAAGAACAGCGCCCCGATCAGCACGAGTCCCACCAGAATGATCACCAGCGTCAGTTCCGCCAGACCCTTGCGGGCTTCGCGTAACGGCATGTACGCCAGCAGAACCCAGGGAGAGGCTTTGACGCTCAGGGTTCCGATGCGCGGCGGCAGCAGAAGCGGGGCGTAGGCTTCGATGTTGTCGTCCGTGAAGCGCCAGTTCCCTTCGGCGCCGACGGAGAGAATCTCGCCGGCGCCGGGATAGACTTCCTTCAACGGAACGGATTCCTGTTCCAGGATTTCCTTGTTGAACAGCACTTTTCCATCCTCGCCCAGCATGACGAGATTCGCCCATCCCCCGCCGATGTTGCGCGTCACGACGGGCAGCCAGCGTTTCAGGTCGAGAACGGCTTTGGCGACGCCGATGACATCCTGGCCGTCCAGAATCGGAATGCAGATGTACACCGCCCAGACCTGGGCGCTGCGGTCGTAGGTGACGTAGGGGATGAAAATCCGCCCTTGTCCCTGGTGATAGGTTTCCTTCCACCAGATTTCATCGTCCTGAATAAAATCGCTCGTGCGATTCGTCGCCGCGACGAGATGTCCCTTCCGGTCGGTCACGAGCAATTCCGCCAGGCGCAGGTTTTCCTGTTGAATCACGCGCAGCACCGCGGCGACGTCGTTTTGGAGGGTGTCTCGCGGAACGTTATGTTCCGTCGGGAGGTTCGCCCAGGCGTCGTCCAGGCGCCGGGCTTCCTCGTCGGAGCGCAGCTTGACTTTCTTGAGATGGTTTACGATTTGCGGTTCCTGCAGGGCGATGCGAAGCAGTTCGATGTCCTTCTCCAGTTCGGTTTCCATCACCCGCGCTTCGCTGGAGACCAGCGACATCATCCCCTGGCGGAAAATCTTACCGCGCAGTTGGCGTTCTCCGATGACAATCACCAACAGCGCCGTCAGCAGCGGGAGCAACGCCACCACGACGAGCAGCAAAACCAATTTGGTTCGAATACCGAATCTCATTCGCGTAGCATGACGGTTTCGACGTTTTCGCCGTCGAGACCGATTTCGTGGTCGTCGGGGTTCTCTCGGCTGGGGCGCACGGAAATATCCGCGCCCCGTCGGAGCGTTTCTCGACGACGTGTTTTTCGCCGACGACCGCGAGTCAATCCGAGGCGCCGGCTGCCTGTGACTATGTTATTAAATTCGGCTATTGTAGTGACTTGCCTGTGATAAAAGCGACGGGATTTTTCCGGATTTGTCGGGTTTTTCCCCCATGGCGACGGTTTGGGAACCCTTTCCCGGGGAAAAACAGGATTTGCCTTCCGGCCGTCGTGTTCGTATACTTTGGCCCCGTGAATAGTTACGTGGAGTCAGGAGTTCGACAGGAATGGACCGAAACGACATCAGCGCCTACTGGGACGCCAAAGCCGAAGCCCTCAAAACCGACCCGTCGGCGACCATGAAGGACGTGATTCTTCGGAGCCTGGAGATCGAGGCGATCGGCCGCCGGCTGCGCGAGACGGACGACCTGCTGGACGTGGGCGGGGGGAACGCCTTCGCGGGAATCCAGTGGGCGAAGCACTGCCGGTCCGTTCGCGTGGTGGATTTCAGCGAGAAGATGGTCGCCTACGGCCGGGAGGCGGTCGCCGAAGCCGGCCTGACGAATGTTCAAACGGAGCGGGGGTCGGTCCTGGAACTGGAGACATTCGCGGGTCAATACTCGGCGGTCAGTTGCATTCGCGTGCTGATTAACTTACCCGACCGGGAAGACCAGCTTCGCGGGGTGGATCAACTCGCCTCGTGCGTCGCCCCGGGGGGAAGGTTGTTTCTCATTGAAGGCCTTGAAGAAACCTTCACGGCCATGAACGCGATGCGCGAAACGATGAACCTACCGGCGATTCCCCTGGATTGGCACAACACGCTCCTGCCCAAAGAGGCGCTGGAGCAACGGCTGGAGCGGGAACTGAAAATCGACGAACGGGTGGATTTCGGGGAGTATTATTACCTCAGCCGCGTGCTGCACCCGCTGCTGGTCGCGCCGGACGAACCGACGTTCCAGGGGCGATGCAACCAGGAGGCCCGTCGCCTGTGGCAGGCCGGGACGGCCCGGGGGCGCTTCGCGGATATCAGCACGCTGGTTCTCTACGTCTGCTCCCGCCCGGAATAAAATGAATTTACCACAGAGACACAGAGGTCAAAGAGTTGTAGAATAAAACCTTTTCGTATCTCCGTGTCCTCTGTGCCGCCGCCTGCCCCTTAGGGGTGGTCATACATCAGGAGTATGCATTCATGGATGATTCGGTTACGGAAACGACTCCCAAGCGCATCTGCATGATGACGAACCTCTACCCGCCGGTGGTCAGCGGTTCGAGCACGCAGAGTTTCACCCTGGCGCGGGAGCTGGCGGCCCGGGGCGCCGAACCGTTCGTCATCACCGCCCGGGTGGATCCCTCCACGCCCGAATACGAGGAAACCGACGGTGTGGCGGTGTATCGCCTGCCCTGCCTGAAGCTGCCCGAACTGCCCATCGCCCTGAACTGCCCCTGGCTGAGCGTGACGTTCACGCCGGGGAACATTTCCCGGATTCGCCGAATTCTCCGTCGGCGCCGGCCTGAGGTGCTGCATCTGCACAATCACATGTTCGACCTGGCCTTTTCCGCGGTGCTCATGCGGCGGGAATTCCGCGTCCCGCTGGTGATCACCCTGCACACCGTCATCCGCCACGCCAAAGCGATGTACAACGCGCTGTTGTATCCCGCCGACCGCATCGTCCTGCGCTGCCTGGTGACGCGATACGCCGAGACGCTGATTTGTCCGGATATCAACATGCGGCAGTACGCCCGGCAGGCGTTTCCGACGTCGCGGACGGAATTGGTGCCGTACGGGATTGAACTTCCCCACCAGGCCGACCCGGCGAGGGTGGAGGAACTACGACGCGAACTGAACCTGCAAGGCAAGCGCGTGATCCTATCCCTGGGCAACATTCACGAAGTCCGCTCCCGGCGGGATGAAATCCGCGCCTTGCCTGCCATTCTGAAGGCCCATCCCGACGCGGTGCTGCTGATCGTCGGCGGGGAGAACACGCCCACACCGCGACGTTTGGCGAAGGAACTGGATGTGGAGCACGCGGTCGTGTTCGCGGGTCATCGGCCTCACGAGGACGTCCCGGCGCTGCTGGCGATGGCGGAGATGGAAGCGCATCTGTTTTACCAGGAGCAGTCCGCCGCCACGACGTCCCTGGGGATCGCCTCGCAGGAGGCGATGGCCGCCGGGAAAGTGGTCCTGTCTGCCGCCAACCCCGACTCCCTCGGACCGGGAGAGCTGCGCCGCGGCGAGAACGTCTTCCTCGTGGATTTCCATCAACCCGATCGGATCGCCGAGATCGTCATCGACGTGCTGAACGACCCGGCCAAGCGCGCCCGCGTCGGGGAAGCCGCCGGGCGACTGATCCGCGAGCGCTTCGCCTGGGATCCCGTCTGCCGGCGGACGCTGGGGGTTTACGCCGAAGCGCAACGAAGGAATCGCGGATAGAACAAAAGGCAGCGATCTGTGAACGCGGGTTCGCCCGCCGGCCTTTTCGAAGGCCTGTTTTCGGATGGGGTCACGTGTCAAAGTTTTTAACAAAAAGTACCACACGTGCGGACGAACCCTTGCTGCCCCGAAATCTAGGTCACCCCGGCGGGTGGAATGTCCACGACGATGTTCACCGGTCCGAGGGCCGCGGAGCGAATGGTCATGCTCGCCCCGAAGCGCCCTTGCTCCACGCGCCGTCCTTCGGCGCGGATCGCCTCGACGAATGTCTCCTGCAATGCCCTGGCCGCTTCGCCGCCCATGGCGTTGACGAACGCGGGGCGGCGTCCTTTCCGCGCGTCGGCTTGCAGGGTGAAATTCGGAATCACCAGCACCGCGCCGGCGACGTCCCCGACGGACAGGTTCAGTTTTTCTTCCGCGTCCTCGAAAATGCGAAGGTGGGCGACTTTCGTTCCCAGCGCTTCGGCGTCGGCGGGGGTGTCCGAGACGGCCACGCCCACGTACACCAGCAGTCCCTTCTCGATGCGCCCGAGAATCTCGCCGGCGACTTCCACCTCCGCCCAATCCACTCGCTGTATCAACGCTCGCATGATGTCAATCCAATCTTCCGCTCCGTCACATCAAAAAAACCAATCAACTTGTCATCCTGAGCGAAGAGTTCGAGCGAAGCGAGAACCGAAGTCGAAGGACCTTACGGGCAACCAGGCGTGAGGTCCTTCGACGAAGTTTACCCCTCAGGGGTTCGAAGACTCGCCGCGATCAGGATGACAGACTATATTTTGGATGTGACGATACACTACGTTGATTCTTTATATTTCGCCAGCACCGCTTCGGCGACGCGGGTTACCTGTTTCGCCAGCGCCTTGGGCGTGACGACCTTCACCTGGTCGCCGTATCCCAGAATCCACCAGAGAATTTCGTTCAACCCGTCCACCTGGACGTGAAATTCGATGGAATGATCGTGATTCCACTCCACCCGCTGCGTGGGATGCCACCGCACCTCCGCGACGTTGCCGGCTACCTTCGGATCAAAGTGCAAATGCACCTTGTGGAGTTTTCCTTCGGGGATCATCGACCACGCCAGGCCGAAATGACTCTCCAGTTTCGCCTCGTGTCCGGGCGGGAAGGTGTCGGCCTGCACGATCAATTTACGGACGCGAATGAGTTTGTAGGTGCGGACGGCTTTGTCGCGCGGCGACCAGGCCAGCAGATACCACGCCCGCTGGATGAACACCAGTCGCAAGGGATGCACGTCCAGGCGAAGCGTCTTTTTTTCGAGAAAACTCTCATACGTCATCCGGCAGACGTTGCGCCGGGAGATCGCCGCGGCGATCTGCTCGAAGAAGGTTTCGGAACCTTCATGCCGGGCCATCGGTCCTAAGTGCAGGCTGAGTCGTTCGATCACGCTTCCGACGTGCTGACGGATGGCTTCGGGGAGAATGCTTTCGAGCTTGGCGGCTGCCTGGGCGCCGGAGGACAGAAGCGGAACGTTGGTTTTATCCGTCAGGCTCCCGGCGAGGATCAGCAGCGCCAGGGCTTCGCTGAGCGTGAGATTCACCGGTTGAAGGAAGAAGTGTCGGCTGATGCGATACGTTTTTTCCGCCGGGTCGTAATAATACGGAATATGCGCCAGTTCCAGCGCGTTGAGGTCGCGGAAGACGGTTCGGCGGGATACCTGAAGATCGTCGGCGAGCTGATCGGCGGTGTAATTTCGCCCGCTTTGCAAAAGCGTCACCAGGCGCAACAAACGATAAATTCGGCTGACGTTCATGGGGCGTTCCCGTGACAATCCACACATTCACCCGTGTCAACTGTACATCACCATACGTGCAACACCCTAGAAGTGCAAGAAAAGAAATGTCACGAAAAATGAATCGAGAACATTATTATTTTGGACATTTGATCGACCCTGCAATAGAAACGGTTACCAACGAACAGAAACCCTCCATGATACAGTAGTTCGTTCATTCTTCATTCGGAACGCCCATCGCGTCGGCGGTTCCGAAAGTGTTTTGCACGGGGTGAGGTGGGTATGGCGGACAGGTTGTTCATTACCGCGCTGGTGGAGAACACCGTTACGGAAGGGGGATTGCTCGCCGAACACGGAGCGAGTTTCTGGGTGGAACGCGGCGGCCGATGTATCCTCTTCGACACCGGACAGGGGATGTCCCTGGGACACAACGCCCAGCGCCTGGGGATTCCCATATGGCATCAGACCGAAGCCGTCGTGCTGAGTCACGGCCATTACGATCACTCCGGCGGACTGGGAGAATTTCTGACGATGTGTCCCAAAGCGGTTCTCCATGCGCATCCAGCCGCGTTTGAACCAAGGTATTCCCGGAACGCCGACGGTGATCCTCGGTCGGTCGGCATGAAAGGATCTCGCGAGGATCGAAAGGCGTGGAAGCATCTGAGCATCGCCACGACAGTCCCCACGGAAATCATTCCCGGCGTGTTCGTCACCGGTCCGGTGCCCCGGGAAACTTCATTCGAGGATACCGGGGACGATTTTTATCTTGATGAAGCCTGCACCCAGCCGGACCCGATGGTTGACGACCAGTCCCTCTTCTGTCGGACCGCCGACGGGCTGGTCGTGCTGTTGGGCTGCGCCCATGCGGGAGTGGTCAACACCCTGCGCTATATCCACACTCTTGCCGGCGGCGTGCCCATCGAAGCCGTCATCGGCGGGATGCACCTGGTTCGCGCTTCGTCGGAGCGAATCCAGGCGACCCTCGCCGATCTGCGCGCCCTGGGGGTGCGACGAATCTATCCCTCGCACTGCACCGGACCTTCCGCCGTCGCGGAGATGCGGAAAGTCTTCCGGGACGACTGCCTCCCCTGCCGCGTGGGAACCCGCCTGGAATTTCCCATCGCCTGACGGCGTGTTCCTTCTTCCCTTTCTTTTCCGCCGTCTTGCGTTCCCGTCTTTTGTGGCGTATTCTTGAAAGTCTATGTTGCAACTGCACATCACGCGTCGATCCGGAAAGGCGCGGACAGGACGGTTGATCACCCCGCACGGCGAGGTGGACACGCCCGTGTTCATGCCCGTCGGGACAGCCGGGACCGTCAAGGGCGTCACCCCGGATCAGCTTCGCGCGGCCGGGGCGCGGATGATTTTGGGCAACACGTACCATCTCCTGCTGCGCCCGGGCGCCGAAGCGGTCGCGTCGCTGGGCGGCCTGCACAGGCTGATGGCCTGGGACGGTCCGATCCTCACCGACAGCGGCGGATACCAGGTGTTCAGCCTCGCCCATATGCGCAAACTTACCGACGACGGCGTGCGGTTCCAGTCGCACATCGACGGATCGCCCGTGAACCTGACACCGGAGACCGCCGTCGAAATCCAGCATTTCCTCGGCGCGGATGTGATGATGCAGCTGGACGAATGTCCGCCGGGCCAGGCCGATCGCCAAATCGTCCGGGCGGCGGTCGAGCGGTCCGCCGACTGGGCGCGGCGCTGCCGCGACGCCTGGGACGCCCGCAATCGCCGAACCGCCCGGGGAGGCGCCCAGGCGCTGTTCGGGATTCAGCAGGGGGGGGTGCACCGCGATCTGCGGGAGCAGTCGGCCCGTCGTTTGGTGGAACTGGACTTACCCGGATATGCCGTCGGCGGGTTGAGCGTCGGCGAGGGACACGAGGCGATGTGCGGCGTGCTGGAGGATATCGACGACCTGTTTCCGAAGGATCGGCCCAGGTATCTCATGGGCGTCGGTGAACCGCGGGACATCCTGGCCGCCGTTTTGCGCGGGGTGGATATGTTCGACTGCGTCCTGCCCACCCGCAACGGGCGAAACGCACAGGCGTTCACCTGGACCGGGCGGGTGCGCCTCCGCAACGCCGTTCACACGCTGGAGGCCGCGCCCATCGACGAGAACTGCTCCTGCTACGCCTGCCGGAACTTCTCGCGCGGGGCGATCCGTCATTTCTTCCAGGCCGACGAAATGCTCGGTCCGATTCTCGTGTCCCTGCACAACCTGCACTTCTTCGCCGAATTCCTCTCGGCGATCCGCCAGGCGATCAACGAAAACAACCTGGCGGAAAAAGCCCCCGCCTGGATCGAGGCGATGTATTCTTCCTCCTCGGAGGAATAATCGCGACGTTATTTCTCCGCCGGCTGGGTTGTGGGTTGTTGAGGGCGGGCGGTGATCCCCGGTTCGCGGGATTCCTCCCAATACCCGCCGTTGTCCCGGACGAGATTGTCGGAACAGAGAATTTCCCCGCAGCGGTAGGCCTGGATGGTGTTGGCGTTGTTTTCGATGATGTTTCCGATGACCGAGACTTCATCGCAGGAGTTGAAGTAAAACGCGTTGAAGGTGTTGTGGTGAACGTGGCAGTTCCGGATCGTCAGCGTGGACGACCGCGCGGAAACGCCGATCGCGCCGCAGCCGTTCAGCTCGCAGTTTTCGACGCGAACGTTGCGGCTGTCTTTTATCTGGAGAACGGGCCCGTGACAGTTGTACGTCGGCAGCGGTTTGACGTGCCGCGCCCGGATGCCCGTGAGGGTGATGTCCTGGGAATCGAGAATCGACACGACGGCTTCGTTGACGTTCGTTCCCCGCACCTGCGTGCCGGGCGTGAAGGCGATGTGCAGATTCTTGCGGCCTTGGATCGTCAGCGGCGAGGAGAGTTCATATCGTCCCAGCGGGATCACGACGACTCCATGGTCGGGCGCGTCGTTGATGATCTTTTGAAGATCCGCCGACCGCGGGGGGAGATCCTTTTCGGGAATCTCGAACCGCCCCCCCTGGACGTCCGTTTCCGGCGAGGCGCAGCCGCCGAGGATCACCGCCGACAACACCACAACCAACGCGATGTACAATTTCATGTTTTTTTCTCCGTCAAGGTTCGGGAAGAACACCAGCAGCGTAAGAAGACGACACGGTAAGAGCAAGAACTATCCTTCGCCGGACGCGAGGGAATCGATCACTTCCCGGACGCTGTCCGCCAGGGAAATTTTCGGCGCCCATCCGGTGAGGGCGTGAATTTTCGTCGTGTCCGGCAGGCGGCGCATCATGTCGTCGAACGGTCGGCCGAAGGCGGCTTCGTAGGAAATGTGCTCTTTGGGGGAGCAGCCGCCCGTTTGTTCGATGATCAGATCCGCCAGTTGGTTCATGGAGATTTCCTCCGTCGCGCCGATGTTGAACACCTCGCCGGCGGCCTGGGGATTCAGCGGCAGCGGCAGGATCGCCTCGACGACGTCGCGGACGTTGCAGAAACACCGGGTTTGCTCGCCCGTGCCGTGGATGTGCAGGGGTTCGTTTCGCAGCGCCGCCGTGACGAAGCGCGGAACGACCATCCCGTACGCGCCGGTCTGGCGCGGGCCGATCACGTTGAAGAGCCGCCCGATCACGACCGGAAGGGCGTGTTCCTGGTGATACGCCAATCCGAGGAATTCGTCGATCACCTTGGAGCAGGCGTACGCCCAGCGGCTGTAGCCCGTCGAACCGTACACCACGTCGGCGTCTTCGCGGAAGGGGACGGCGTTGCTCTTACCGTAGACTTCGCTGGTGGACGCGAGGAACGTCGGGACGCGAAACCGGTTCGCCAGCGCCAAAACGACTTCCGATCCGTGAATGTTGGTTTCAATCGTATGGACGGGCGCCTCGACGATCAGCCGCACGCCCACCGCCGCGGCCAGGTGATACACCACGTCCGCGTCTCGCATCAGGGACGTCATCACCGTTTCGTTTCGCACCGAATCCCGCACGAATTGAAAGGAGAGATGATCCATCGCCCCGGCGAGATTGGTCAGTCGGCCCGTGGACAGATCGTCGATGACGGTGACGGCTTGGCCGTCCGCGAGGAGCCTTTCGGCGAGGTGCGAACCGATGAATCCCGCTCCGCCGGTGATCAATGCGCGCATGTGCCGCTCCTTGTCTCGAACGTCTCGTCCGCGTGTTGTTTTTCCACCGCCCGCTGGAGTTGCTCGATCGTCCGCCGCCCCGCCGCGTCCCAGGAAAACTCTCGCGCCCGCGTCCGGGCGGTGTTTCGCGCTTCTTCCCGCTCCAAGGGCGACATCGCGGCGAGAGCGTCCATCGCCTCGCCCAGCGAATCGGCGTCCCCGGCGGGATAATACAGCGCCGCCGGGCCGTACATTTCCGGCATGGGCGGATGCGTCGTGGAAATGCTCAGCGCCCCGTTGGCCAGCGCCTCCAACACCAGGTTCGGGCACGCCTCCAGGCGGGAGGTCATGATGAATCCCAGGGCGTTCCGAAAGCACCAGGCCATCCGGTTCGCGTCAACATGGCCGACCCATCGCACGTCGGCTTCCACGCCGAGTCGCCTGGCGAGCGCCTTGGTGCGATTCAGATACGCGTCGGAATACACCGCCCCGCCGGCCAGCACCAGCCGTTCGTCACGCCCGGTTTTGACGCGGGCGGCGAAGGCGCGGATGGCGTCTTCGTATCCGCGGTAGGGAATGAATGATCCGGCGGAGAACCAGAACGGGGTATCCTCCTCGGCGAGTCCCGCGGGTCGGCGGGTTTGTTCCTCCGGCGGGGCTTCGGGAACGCCGTGATACACCACGCCGATTTTCTCCGTCGCCAGGCGCCGGCGATCCACGAGAAAATCCCGCACGAATCGCGAGACCGCGATGATGCGCGTGGATTTTTGACACGCCCGTCGGGCGAACCGCGCCCGGAGGATGTTTTTGACGCCCTCGCGCAAGGGATTCTCCCCGAACGGCAGCAGCAAGGCTTCCATGTTCCGCACCATGCAGACGGTCGGCACGCCGTCGGCGTCGAACCAGGCGGCGTTGGGGATGAACACGACGTCAGGCCGAAGGGATCGAATCCGCCGTCGCAGATTGGCGTGGCGAAAAAAGCGATCCCGCGCCGGCCAGGTGTTCGGTTGCAGCGCCGCGATATCGGGAAGGTGCATCGCCCGGGGCGGGACGAACAGGTCGAGTTTTTCGATTCGTTCGTCGCGGCGCAGAATCGGCACGAGCGCCCGGAGCGTGCTTCGCGCCCCGCCGCTTAACCCCCCGCCGCTGAGATACACAATCGCCACACGCATGAGACTGTCATTGCCCGTGGCACCTTCAAGCAAGTCCGCTTGCTTGTGGGTGCTTCTTTATTTTCAGGGAATGGCACCCACAAGCGAGAAGACTCGCTTGAAGGTGCCACGTTATTCACTCGTTTGAAGGCGCCGCAAAATCAGTTCGTTTGGGGCAGGTCCGCGAGTGTATGTTCATCGAGCAGGCGTCCGAAGAGCGTCAGACGTCGGCCTATCGTCTCCAGCGGTTCGTTCAGCGGCACGTCGATGTGCACATTCTCCAGCCCCGCTCCTTCCGCCGCCGCGACGGGAATGCTCACGTGCACCCACTCGCGCCGCAGCGAAGCGACGGCCGCGTTGGTGTACGTGATCGTGTGCGCCTCTTCCTTCGCGCCCAGGCGGTAGGTGATCCGCACCTGCGCGAAACGCATCCGTCGGGCCATCCGCCGAACCGCCTTCCACCACTGCTCGAACGTCCACGCCGAGCGGAACCGCTGGCGGGCCGACTCGAACGCCTGCCGTTCGCGCCGAACTTCCCGCGACCGGATGAAATTCTCCTGCACCTGGAGGAAAATCCGCCGAAACCGCAGCACGCCCGCGATCCGAAACACGCTGATCAACACCAGGAACGCCAGGAGAAACACGATCAACTCGCCCCCGCCGCGGAAGACCATCATCAGCAGCGCCGCGCCGGTGATGATCAGCGTCACGACGTACATCAGGATCACCGCGTGGTGATGCTTCAGGCCCATGTCGATCAGGCGGTGGTGGATATGCTCGCGGTCGGCGGAGAACACGCTGCGTCGCCCCAGCACGCGCCGCACGACGGACAGGAACATGTCGAACAGGGGCAGTCCCAGCGCCAACGCGGGCATCGCCAGTCCCAGCAGGGTGGTGACCTTCGTGGCGCAGACCAGGCTCGCTACCGCGAGGAAGAATCCCAGGAACATGCTTCCGCCGTCGCCCATGAAGATTTTCGCGGGATTGAAGTTGAACACGAGGAACCCCGCCAGGCTGCCCAGCAGGATCAGCATGAACAGGCCCATGGCGTAGTTTCCGTTGTAGATCGAAAACGCGGCGATGACCGCGCAGGCGGCCCCGCAGATGCCCACCGCCAGGCCGTCCAGGCCGTCGATCAGGTTCACCGCGTTGGTGATCGCGACGATCCAGAACACGGTGATCGGCCAGCTCAACCAGCTCGCCATCCAGTCCACGCCCATGACGGTGTCGATGCGGATCTTACAGGCGCAAACCACCAGCGCCGCGACGATCTGCGCCAGGAGCTTGACGATCGCCCGCAGGCATCGGATGTCGTCCACCACGCCGACAAGGAAGATCAACGCGCTCGTGCCCAGCAGGACGCCCAGTTGCGGCCGGATCTCCGCGAGAATCCCGTCCCAATAAGCGTCGAAGAGAAACGCGATCACCGTCACCGTCATCATCGAGGCGAAAATGGCGATTCCCCCGACGCGCGGCGTGGGCGTGGTGTGCACCTTCCGCGGATTTCGCGGATCGTACAACTTCAGCGCATGGGCGAGTCGAATCACCAGCGGCGTGAAGATCATCGACGCGCCGCCGGCGGCCGCGAACCACACGAGATAAGCGATCCACAATTGTTTCATGGTTTCGGTACGATTCCTTGCACGTGCGGCGTATTGTACCTCTTCTCACCGGGGAAACCCAGTGGCGATTACTCCGGGGGGAGCGCCCGATATTCCCTTCGCCAGAGCTCGAACATCGTTAAAGTGAACAGCCGTTGCGTGTGCCGCCGTCCGCCGCGCTGCTGGGCGAGGAGGGTTTCGATTTTTTCCCGGCGAAACAGGCGCGTGTCGGCGTCCCGGAGCACGTCGCGGCAGAAATCACCCCACGGCCCGCGGAACCACGCGTGCAAGGGCAGGCTGAATCCCTGCTTGCGACGATAATCCAGATCCGTCGGGCCAAGACGCTCCATCAACCGGCGCGGAAGGATTTTCTTCTCGTGCCGCGTCGCGCGGAGGGAATCGGGAACGCCGCCGTAGGCGAATTCGATGATCGACGGGTCGAGAAACGGCGCGCGAACCTCCAGGCTGGTCAGCATCGCCGCCCGGTCCACCTTCACGAGAATGTCGTCCACCAGGTACGAGCGGAAGTCCATCGTGGTAATGCGCTGCAGGATGCTGGGGCGGTTGATCTGGAGGGCGGCTTTGTAGGCTTCGGGTTCCCCCAGGCGCCCGTGAAGGCGGCGGGTGATATCGCGCGCGAGCAGTCCCGCCCGTGCGGCGGGGTCGAAATGCGTGTTGATCTGCGTGATGCTGCCCGGCACGTCCGCCAGAACGCCCAGCGCGAAATTCCGCCCGAACCGTCCGACGGGCATCCAGCGCCGCAGCACCGTGCGCAACGCCTCGCGCAACGGGCCCGGGAGGAACCGTCGCAACGCCTGCATCTGCTGCACCCACCGGTGCGGGGGATATCCGCCGAAGAGCTCATCCCCGCCGTCCCCGCCCAGGGCGACGGTCGCGTGTTCGCGGATCGCCCGGCTGACCAGGTACGTGGGCACCATGGACGAGTCAGCCATCGGTTCGTCGTACTGTTTCGCCAGCGCGGGCAGCAGTTCCACCGTCGCCGGCTGGGCGATCAGCTCCGTGTGCCGGGTTCCGAAATGCTCCGCGACACGACGCGCGTAAGGTCCTTCGTCATACGAACCGTGCCCGGGAAAACGGATCGTGAACGTCCGCACCGGGGAGGACGAGACTTCCGCGGCGATGGCGGTCACGAGACTCGAATCCGTTCCGCCGCTTAAGAGCACGCCCACCGGGACGTCGGCTACCAGTTGCCGCCGGACCGATTCCCGCAGCAGCGCCTCCAGCCGGTCCGTCAACTCTTCGGCGTCGGCGGTTCGCGGCGGTTCGGCTTGGGGCAACTGCCAATAGCGCCAGCGGTGCAGTTCTCCAGTCGCCGGCCGATAGGTCATGGCGCAGCCCTGGGGCAATTTATTCAATCCCCGAAGCATACAGGCGTCGCCGGGAACGTAGCCGTACGCGAGATAATGGTTCAGCGCGACGGGGTCGATCCGTCGCGGGACGGCGGGGTCCGCCAGCAGGGCCTTGATTTCCGAGGCGAACCGCAACGCGCCGCCGACGGGGTCGTGATGGTAGTACAGGGGTTTTTCCCCGGCCCGGTCGCGGGCGAGGAAGGCGAGTTTCTCCCGGCCGTCCCAGATCGCGAAGGCGAACATACCGCTGAGGCGATCCAGGCAATCGGTTCCCCAGGCGAGATAGGCTTCCAGCAGAACTTCCGTGTCGCTGGTGGAACGGAATCTCGCGCCCTGACTTTCCAGTTCGCGGCGCAGATCGGCGTGGTTGTAAATCTCGCCGTTGAACACGAGACTGACTTGCCCCGTCGCGTCGAGCATCGGCTGCCGGCCGCCGGGGGTGAGGTCGAGAATCGCCAGCCGGCGATGGCCGAAACCGACACCGCCGTCGGAGGACCACCACGCGCCGGCGTCGTCCGGGCCTCGATGGCGCAGCGTGTCCCGCATGTCCTCCAACAGGGCGCGGTTCCGCACCGGCGCGGGCGATACAATTCCGACAATTCCGCACATAACTATGGATTCCAATCACACGTTTCGCGAATCCTGGTGGAGCAGGTGCTCCACCCGGCAAGACACATAAAAACAGCGCGACGGGAAAGGACTCCCGCCGCGCCATGATATCGTTTTCATTTCCGGTTTTACAGCAGCTTCCCGGCGTCGGTCGCGGCGCGCGTCGCGAGGATATGGCCGAAGTATACCCGGTGATAGTCGCCGTCCACGTACGCGCCGGAGAGAATTTCGTCGGCCAACCGGTCGGGGATCACGTCGTTGCGGTGGACGACCTGACATTCGTAGACGATGGGACATTCCGCGACCGTCGGGGCGAAGACGTTCGCGCCCTGCTGTTCGGTCAGTTTGCAGGCATCGAATTTATTCCCGTCGCGCCCGCTGGTCGAACCGCATTCCGCCGCGGCGAGGCTCAAATTTTCCCCGGGCACGTTGACGGTGAAACATCCCGTATGTTCGATGCACTGGTACGTGTACCGGCTGGGCCTGACGAGCACCGTCCAGATCGGTTTGCCCCAGATGTATCCGATCTGCCCCCAGCCGATGGTCATGACGTTGGGTTTGCGATTCGCGTCGTAACTGCCCAGCAGCAACCCGCGCCCGGTCATCACCCGCATCACGTCGGCGTAATACGCGGTATAGTCCACGTTCTGACGTTCCATGATTCTGCCTTTCTATCCACACGGTGATGGATATACCATTGTAGGCGAGGCATCGGCGATTCACGTGGCGGCATTGTCCTTACCGTCCCAGCAGTAGGTGCAGAGTTTGCACCTGTCCAGGCCTATCGCTTCGACGAGATCGTCGAGTTTCTGGTATTTCAGCGTGGTCAGGTTGAGTTTCTGGCGGATTTGCTCGACCATCCGGGCGTTTTTCTCGGTGGAATCGTCGGCGTACTCCGCGAGGTTCGCGCCGTCCTTTCCTTCGAGCTCCACGATTGCCCGCCGGGCCGCGAGGTCCAGTTCGCTGCGGCTGCGGGAGAAGTTCAGGAACTTGCAGCCGTACACCAGCGGCGGACAGGCGGGGCGCATGTGGATTTCCTTCGCGCCGGCGTCGTACAGGCGGCGGATCGTATCCTGCAACTGCGTCCCGCGGACGATGGAGTCCTCGCAGAAGAGCATCCGTCGGCCGTCGATGAGCTCCCGCACGGGAATGAGTTTCATCTTCGCCACCAGGTCGCGGACGCGCTGCTCCTGGGGCATGAAGCTCCTCGGCCAGGTGGGCGTGTACTTCACGAAAGGCCTCTGGTAGGGCAGGTGTCGCTCGTTGGCGTACCCGATGGCATGGCCGGTGCCGGAATCGGGAATACCCGCGACGCAATCCACCTCGGTATCGTCGCGTCGCGCCAAAGCGGCGCCGCAACGGTTGCGGACGACTTCCGTGTTGATATCCTCGTAATTCGAGGCGGGATATCCGTAGTACACCCACAGGAACGCGCAGATTTGCATCGCCTCGCCGGCGGGTTTGCAGGATTCCACGCCGTCAGGCGTCATGCGGACGATCTCGCCCGGTCCCAGGTAGCGATCCAGCGCGTATCCCAGGTTCGGTAGCGCGCAGGTTTCCATACTGGCAGCCCAGGCGCCGTCCTTGCGCCCCAGCGTGATGGGCGTTCGCCCCAGGCGGTCGCGGGCGACGTAAATTCCCTCATCCGTCAGCAGGAGAATCGAACACGATCCGTCGATCGCCTCCTGGACGGCGGAAAGGCCTTCGGTGTACGTGCCTTCCTGGTTGATGAGGGTGGCGACCAGTTCGGTGGGGTTGATCTCCCCGCCGGCCATCTCGGAAAAATGCGTCGTGCGAATCTTGAACGCCTTTTGCACCAGGGCGTCGAGGTTGTTGATTTTCCCGACCGTCACGATCGCGTAATTGCCCAGGTGCGAACCGATCAGCAGCGGCTGATCCTCGTAATCGCTGATCACGCCGATGCCGGTCGTTCCGGCGAAATCGCCCAGGTTGTCCTCGAACTTCGAGCGGAACTGGGCGTTTTCGATGTTGTGAATGTGCCGATGAAATCCGTTTCCGTTGCGTGTCGCCAGGCCGCCGCGCTTCGTGCCCAGGTGGGAATGATAATCCGTGCCGTAAAACAGATCCGCCACGCAATCGTCCCGGCCGGCGACTCCGAAAAAACCTCCCATGTTCGCGTCCTTTCCACATTTTCTGAATCTTCCGTAAAAGGTGAAATAATATTGTCATCCTGAGCGAAGCGCAGCGAAGTCGAAGGATCTCACGCGCACGTACCCGTAAGGTCCTTCGACTTCGCTGCGCTTCGCTCAGGATGACAGACATCAATATTTTTCATTGTTCCGAATCCATTTGTCGTCGAATCGCCTCCGCGGCCGCCTGGGGATCGTCCGCGGCGTTGATCGCGGAGCAGACCGCTACGCACTTCGCGCCGCGCCGGAGAACCTCGCGGACATTGTCCGCGTTGATCCCCCCGACGGCGACGATCGGAAGCGGAACGGTTTCGTAGGTTTCGTGAATCTCCTCCAGCACCGCCGGGCCCACCGGCTGGCGATTCTTGGTGTCGGTGCGGAACATCGGGCCCAGCGCGACGTAATCCGCGCCTTCGTTGATCGCCTGCCGGGCCTCCTGCACGGAATGGCAGCTTCGCCCGATAAAGGCCCCGGGTCGCAGGAGTCGCCGCGCTTCGGTGATCGGCAGGTCATGCTGCCCGAGGTGTAGGCCGTCCGCGCCGACGATCGCGGCGATGTCCGCCCGGTCGTTGATCACCAGCAGCCGGTCGGTCTGGTCCGCCAGTTCGCGCAGTTCCGCGGCGTAGGCGAGGAACGCGTCGTCCTCGATGTCCTTCTCGCGCAGCTGGATCGCGTCCGCGCCGCCGGCGATGACGGCCCGCGCGACGGCTTTGAGCGAACCGGACTTGCACAACCCGCTGGAGAGCATGGCGTAGAGTTTCACGTTTCGGAATCGCTGCGTGACGAGAAACCGCGTGCACAACCGCTGCTCCAGCGTGTAGGCGTCGTAGCGCATGCGTTCCAGCTCGAGCGCCTTGACCGGCGCGATGATCTTGGTGTATTCCTCGACGGTGCGCAAGGCTTCCGTGAGGCGCTTGCAGGCGGCTGTGGCGACGTCTTCGATGTCCTCGCGCGCCGGTTCGGTTTTGCTGGTGATGTCCCGCCCCAGGTCGCCGGGAGTGTCGCGGCTGACGACCAGTTCGGCGTGCGGCAGGGCGTCGAGCAGAACCTTCAGGTCGCTGCGGAAATGCTTCGCCATGGCGGTGATGGCAGGATCGTTCAGCACGAAGCGCCCGCAATCCTCGATCACACGCAACGCTTCCCGCGCCCGGTTAAAATTCGCGTCCAGAATCCGGTAGATTTCTCGCATGGTCCACCTCCGGGACGAATGGCCTGGTTCGACACCGGTACGACTTTCGCACCCCCAAAATATTCAATCATCCATTCTCAATATTCAAACAAAAAAAGAAATCATCCATAGAAGAAAAATACCTCGACTTGATCCGTTTGGGGTCGGATTATAGATATTTTTCCAAAAATATAGATTATCGGCCGCCTATTGTATGACAAATATCGCTTCTTTTTGTATTACAAATTGTGGTTCGGAACCGGATGATTTTTGCACGTCTCGGCGACGAATCCCCGCGCGCCGATGAGCACCGCTTCGTCGGTTCCGCCGGTCATCAGCACCTGGTCGATCCAGTCCGCCAGCGCGAGCATGTGATTTTCGTCCAGGCCTCGCGTCGTGACAGCCGGGGTGCCCAGGCGGATGCCGCTGGTGGTCATCACACCACGCGGATCGAAGGGAATGGCGTTCATGTTGCACACGATGCCCACCGAATCCAGCAACGTGGCGGCCTGCTTTCCGGTCATCTCGGGCAGCTTGCTTCGTAAATCCACCAGCAGCAGGTGATTGTCCGTCCCGCCGGAAACCAGCCGCCAGCCTTTTTCCAGCAACCGATTCGCCAGCGCGCGGGCGTTGGCGAGAATCGCCTTGGTGTACTGCTTGAACTCCGGCTGCATCGCCTCGTGGAACGCGACGGCCTTGGCGGCGATGGAGTGCATCATCGGACCGCCCTGCATGCCGGGGAAGACGGCCTTGTCGACCGCCTGGGCCCACTTGGCCTTGCAGAGAATAATCCCGCCGCGCGGGCCTCGCAGCGTCTTGTGGTTCGTGGTCGTCACGAAATCCGAATGCGGCACGGGGTCGGGATGATCGCCCGTCGCGACCAAACCGGCGATGTGCGCGATGTCGCTCAGCAGCAGCGCGCCGACTTCGCGGGCGATCTCGCCGAACGCGGCGAAGTCGATCTTCCGCGGATACGCCGACGCCCCGGCGATGATCATCGCGGGCATCTCCTTCTTCGCCGCGGCGCGAACGTCGGCCATGTCCAGCATTTCCGTGTCCTCCCGCACGCCGTAATACACGGGATTGTAGATCGTGCCCGACAGGTTCACGTTCTTGCCGTGCGAAAGGTGCCCGCCGTGCGAGAGGTCCATACCCAGAATCTTGTCGCCCGGCTGGATGCTCGCCAGGTACACCGCCAGGTTCGCGCTCGTGCCGCTGTGCGGCTGCACGTTCGCGTGCTCGGCGCCGAACAGCGCCTTGGCGCGGTCGATGGCGACCTGTTCGACGTCGTCCACCTCCCCGCAGCCGCAGTAGCATCGCTTGTGCGGATACCCCTCGGCGTACTTATCGGTCAACACCGACCCCAGCGCCCGTAAAACGGGGATCGAGACGTGGTTCTCCGAGGCGATCAATTCCAAAGTCTCCCGCTGCCGCGTTCGTTCCCGACGAATCAGGTCGGCGATCACGGGATCGGTCTGTTCGAGGCGTTCCATCCTCACTCTCCTGCATCATAATTGGGGGCCTTGCCCGGCCCCGGGGTCATGTGAACGATGCAATGTACCAATCCCACCGGCGCAAAGCAACCGCCTTCGGGAAAGAACTACCCCGGGGTGGGCGACAACAAATCCAGGCCCTTGAGACTCATCGTTCACGACATCCCGCGATGTGCCGCCTGACCTGTTTCGCGAAGGCGGGATTCAGGGCTGTTTACAGCCCTTTCCCCCTCAGGGGTCCCGGCCCGACCCTTGGGGCCGGGTTGATGGGTTACATACGTTTTTGTTTTCAAGGCCGTTTACGGTCTTTCCCTTTTTAGGCTTAGGCAAGCCTTACTCTGTGGACATCAAACTATTTTCATTGACGAAAATTGCCTTTGTTTATAGGCTTGTGTTGATAAAATGATTCCGAGAGAAAAAGTGGGAAAGACCGGTATGATGTCCAGAATGGACATCGAGGAAGGAAAATAATTGGTGACTGTCCCGAATGGCCGCCAGGTTCATCACAGCCATTCTACCGCCCAGCGAAAAAACAAAAAGATGTGTTCACCGAACGCTTACGATTGTCCGGCGTGTCGGGCATGGTAAACGTGAATCCATCCACGAGCTTCGCGCATCGACCGTGCCAACGCCAAGCGTCCTTCGCTTCGTCCTCCATTCGCCGGGCCGCCTGCCGCGTGAGCGTTTGCAACGCGCCGAGGTCCAGCTTGGCCCGCGCGCGACAATAATCGCCCGTGTCGCCACAGGGGACAGGACGATTCGTTTGCAGATGATGCGTGGCGATGTCCGCCACCGCCGCGGCGCAGGCTGCGCCCTTGCCGTCCCGCAACACCTGGGCAAGAAAGGCCCAAAGGACAATCGGCGTGGAAAAGATTTCGTCGTCTCGCAGGCCGAACAACGCGCCGCGTCGCGCGAAAGCCTGCTCGATATCTTCCGCGGATAAAACTTCCGAAAATCCCAGGCCGGGCGATTGGAGAAACGGATCGAGAACAGTGTGAAAATCCGTGTTGCCCGCATGAGGCGAAGACGTTATTTTCGATTCCATAGGAAAAGCCCTCCCTGGCTTTTGTGCCAACACAAGCCAAAGGAGGGCCATAACTATCATCGGCCACGGAGGGCCGAGAACATTATTGATGGGAAAAAACCAAAAGGCAAGGGTGGGAAGGCAGAAAAACCGTTCCTGCTCCTCTTTGCCGCCGGAAGAATAGCGCAAACACAAAATCACGGCAGTGCCATTCGTGACTGTCCCCATTTATCCCCATTTATCCCCTCGAATTCGTGGTGTCCCTCGAACTCCACGAATTCAGGTTTCCTTATTTCTGTCGAATTCCTTTAACAATTTTACTAAATAATTTAGACAATAACACGCGCCAAGAACCATATTTATCAAATTCATCTCCCAACAACTCACGATTAATCTGTCTCCAAACCGATTCAACAGATAAAAGAAACAAAAATGATGATAACATGTAAAGCAAAGAAGCAACCATATAATACACATAATCTTCAAGAAGATGAGAAGCCCCTAAATATGAAAAGAATATAAAAGCTATAAAAGGACACTGTAGCAACGTTACAGGGAACATGTTATCCAGCCCTTGCATAATGGAGCGTTTTGGTCGTTTGCCATCGGCCTTGCGTTT
>JAFGJE010000059.1 GCA_016929245.1 Phycisphaerae bacterium | reverse complement strand
ATTCGAGGCGTCGCGCAACCCGTACATGCGCCGAACAAATAAGAAATCTTCTCCCCGCCGCCCCAATTAAGATGCGTAGGCCCTGGGATTTTTGTCTTGCAAACTTTCGGGAATATGAGGATATGGTAGATGCAAGGAGTCGTTGGGAGTGGTGTGGCGTATCGATGTTTGACGGCGGAGTGGCGGTTTTTCCTGATGTTGCGTTTGAGAAACACACGCACCAGAACTCACGACTCTGGTCGAGTTGTATCTTCTTGCAATCATTGGATTTGTGATTTGAAATAAAAAAAGCGAAAAAAAGTTCGGAATTTGTTTGCAATCTCCTAACTTTAACCGTACAGTAGTGCCGAAGAATTAACATGTACCTAACAGTCGGCCTTTTGTACGGAGACGGATCATGATTGCAACTGCCCGGGAGAAAAAAACGAAAATGGCGAAAAAAACAATCAATACGAGAGGCGCCAGGGACGGCGAAAGCGCCGCGGCTACCGACAAACGACGGAGCGACGCGCTGGATTCGGCCTTGAAGCAGATCGAGAAGAATTTCGGGGCTGGGAGCATTATGACGCTCAGCGACGACCCGGCGAAGCGCGTACCGGGAATTTCGACCGGCGCGATCAGCCTGGACCTGGCGCTGGGCGGTTCGGGACTGCCGCGCGGGCGGATTGTCGAGTTGTTCGGCCCGGAGGGATCGGGCAAGACCAGCCTGGCGTTGCACGTGGTCGCCAACGCGCAGAAGGGCGGGGGGGTGGCGGCGTTCATCGACGCCGAGCATGCCATGGATCCCACCTGGGCGCGGAAACTCGGCGTGGACCTGGAGAATCTGCTGGTTTCCCAGCCGACCAGCGGCGAAGAGGCGCTGGAGATCTGCGAAATGCTCGTTCGCTCCAGCGCGGTGGACGTGGTGGTGGTCGATTCGGTGGCGGCGTTGATTCCGCGGGCGGAAATCGAGGGCGAAATGGGCGACACGCACGTCGGGTTGCAGGCCCGCCTGATGAGCCAGGCGATGCGCAAACTCGTCGGCGCGATCTCCAAGAGCAGCACGATGGTGATCTTCATCAACCAGATTCGCATGAAAATCGGCGTGATGTTCGGGAATCCCGAAACCACGCCCGGTGGAAACGCGCTGAAGTTTTACAGTTCCGTGCGCGTGGACATCCGCCGCGTCACGACGATCAAGGACGGCGAGGATCCCGTGGGCAACCGCGTCCGGGCGCGGGTGGTGAAGAACAAGGTCGCCCCGCCGTTCCGCAAGGCCGAGTTCGATATCATGTTCGATAGCGGCATCAGCTACGAGGGCGACCTGCTGGATTTGGGCGTGGAGGAGGGGATCGTCTCCAAGCAGGGCGCGTGGTTCAGCTACGGCGACGTTCGCCTCGGGCAAGGCCGAGAGAATTCCAAGGGTTACCTTCGCGAGAATCCGGACGTGGCCGAGAAAATCAAGGAAGAAGTTCTCACCAAACACGTTCCTTCCGGCGGCGGAGGGGAAGAGGAAGACAACGCTACAGACACGGAAGAATAAAGGAATATTCGGGTGAAAACATTAGTGCGTATCATCTTGGCTGGGATCGGCGCGATGGTTTTTGATGTTGTGATCGCCGGTTTGACTTGCGGTTGGTTGTTCAACTGGGTTTATACGCTCGAGCCGACGAATGTATGGCGGCCGTTGCAGGCGCCGCCGATGTGGTTTTACGCGGTAAGTCTCGTGCTGACGATTCTCATGGCAGCCATGTATGCGATGATCTGCAAAGGCGTGCCCGGCAAGAATCGCCTGGTTCGCGGGTTGTTGTTCGGCCTGCTGGTCTGGATCGTCGGGACGCTGCCGGGAATGCTGGCGACATTCGCGTTTATGACCGTAGCGACAACCGTTGTGGTGTACTGGACCATCACGGGTTTGGTGATTCTCCCGATCAAAGGCCTGATCATCGCCGTGATTTACGGGAAATAATATCCTCAATTCTTCGTGGTATCTCGATCTGGATGACAAACCGGGATGTCATTCCTGATGCGGTGTCGCAGGTAATTCTTCAACAGTAAAATTTCCAGGGGAAATTGGTCGTTTTTTCGTGGGGAATATTCCGGAATTCCGCCTTCAATAATCGTGGGATTTCGACTCTCCCGTCGGGAGATTCTTTCAAAATCCCTCCGTCTGAGTCCGATGTATACGCGACGAACAAGGTCTGCGCCCGCCTTCTATGCGTGGAGAACGGAGATGGCTGGAATGAACATGGAACGACGAAATCGAACGATTGGGATTTTATGGCTGTGGTGGCTGCTTGTGGCGATCTGCGCGGTGGTGTTCGGCATTTCGATTCCCTGCCGGTCCGACAATCCCCAGGGAGAAAGCTCCAGCGTGATTTACCAGGTGACGTATTCGGACAAATCGATCCGGAATCTGCCCGATCCCCCCACGACGAACCAGGGGATTCTGATGGTCACGCGGATCACGCGGACCAATTCGTCGCTGCCGTCGACGGAAACCGTCAGCACGGGCAACCAGTCCATGGAGATGCTCAATCCCGGCAGAACGCAGGAAACGCAACTGACGTGGGACGGGCTGGCATGGACGTCGGCGGTGAAAATATCCTCGCCGCCGCTCCCGGCCCCCCCTCCGGCGGCCGCGGCGCGGCAGCGGGTTCCGTCGTTGAAAAAACCGGGCGCCGCCCAAAGAGATTTACCGCCCTCCCGTGGTCCTCAGCGAAATATGACGTCCGGGGAAGTCTGCGATGAAATTCAGAAGATCATGGAATTGCTGAGCGTCTCAGAGCGTGCGCTGCGCGAGGCGGAGCAGAAGCTGGTGTCGGGCGTGGACGTCCCCCAGGACGCCGATGCCGCCACCCGCGCGCTGGAAGAAGCCCGCGAAGCGCAGCAGAAGGCCATGACCACCGTGATCCAGTTGAAGTCTTCCCTGCGACAGTCCCCCATGCAGACCGCCGGCACGACGAACACCCTGCGAACCACCGCGCCGCGGAAGTCGTACGATCCCAATCGGCCGATCCTCCCGCCCCCGACGCTCGACACGAACATCAACGTCAACGGCATCTACGGCGGCGGATGGCCCGGCGGCGGATGGGGCTGGCCCGGCTTCGGCGGGAACGTCATGATCCAGTCCCAGCAACCCAATCCCGATTTCGACGTAGGCCCGCGCGTCATCATCCGCGAACAGAAATAGCGGTTTCCAAAAGATGGGTGGCATGCCCTCACGCCTTCTTAGGCGAGTGGGCATGTTTCCTTCCCGGGAAAATCTCTTTCCGGAAAATCCATGCCCATCCCTTAGGGAAGGGCATGCCACCCAACAAGAACCATCACTCGTATATTTTCTTCGGAACAAAAAAAAACGGCCGGAAAAATTCCGGACGTTTTTTTATATCCACATGATTTCGTTGCTTATCGTTTTGTACGAAAGCGAAACGCCAAACCTCCAATACCGAGCAAAAATATCGAAGCGGGTTCCGGCGTAACGTTTACGGTAAGGTTATCAAACGCGCCTTCGTAGGAAAAGAATCTGATTTTGGTGATGTTCCCAAGATCTTTCCCGCTGGTATCCGCATGTAACCATACAGAATTGGGATTGGCCATGGTATAGGTATTCTTGGTCCCGATAACCTCAACGGTCGTTTCGCCGTTGGTCCAGTCGATAAAATCAATCGAAACAAAATCTACAAATTCTCCCGCTCCAAGATCAAATGTGATCTCATCACGAGCAGGCCATAAGCAGAGAGAATCGCCGTATTGGGCATTCATTTCATAGAAATCCCAATAAGCATTGTTGTTCCCCGATATCGGCGTAATATTGTGCTGAAAGATTCCATGGGTAAATGTATCCTGCGACGGCTTGGCGTACTCATAGTCATCCACGTGTTGTACAGCCAAAGCGGGGGAAGACAGGATCAAACCAATAGAAAGCAGAACGGCCAGAGCAATACCTTGTTTCCTCATGTTCTCACTCCTTTTCCAAGCTGAGCTTGATTACGGATAAAATCGACACAATCTACCCGTACAAAAATCCCTAAAATCAAAATCGATGAATTGAGCAAATCAATATAATAAGGCCATTTTCAGGTTTTGACAACAAAAAAAGAGGAAATTTCCCAGGCCTTACGCATCAAAAATATGTCTTCCAGCCCAACGGGCTGAAATATACCAGCCCAGGGCAACGCCCTGGGAATACAGGTCCAAATGGATAGAGCTCTGAAAGAGCGAGACAATTTGTCACGCCCTTTCAGGGCTCCCGGAAAAAATAAATCCAATCACCCAGGGCATCGCCTCCTTGGGAGCCCTGAGGGCCTGGGCTGGTATGTATACGCCTTTCAGGCGAAAGACTCGAAAACATAAAGATTTTAGATGCGTAAGCCCTGGGAAATTTCCGTGCAATTCCTCTTCCCGTCTCGATGCACCAAACTCGAACAAGAGATGACGGTTTCACACCCAGCGGCCCATTTTTCCCTGGGCTTGGCCTCGGTTGTGGAAGAACGTCGGCAGGCTCATCAGCAGGCTTTTGGGTTTGTAGAGGCTTTCCACTTCGCCGCGGCAGTTGTACCAGCATTTCTGACAGGGGTTGTTTCGCGATGCCGCCCGGAGGCGATCGCGAATCACGTGTTGCGAATCCCGCAGCAGGTTGGCGATGGGGGTTTGGCGATTCTCCACGCAGATGGCGATATCACCCGTGGAATCGATATTGAAAAACGCCCGCCCGGCCCGGCAGTTCGGCACGCCGCCGTTCAAGAACGCGTCGAATTGTCCCAGGTAGTGCGGGTTCGAGAGGAAGTTGCGGTTTCGCCGCCACATCTCCAGAAGGCGCGGCGAGACCGGGCCGTTGTTATGCTCGAATTCCCGCGAACCGGTTTTGAGGTATCCGTACGGCTGGACCATGAAGTAGGCGTTTCGCTCGGCGGCCATTTTCATCAGCGGTTCCAGGTCGCCGATGTTGTCGTGCAGCAGCACCGCCATCACGTTGACGCGCTGATAATCGTATTTCCGCGCCCGGTCGAAATATTCGACCGCCCGCCAGGCCTGCTCCCAGGCGCCGTCGCGCCCTCGCGCGGCGTCGTGTCTGGCGGGGTCGGCGTAGTCGATGCTGATCGAAACGCCCCACAATCCCGCGGCCATCAGATCTTCGGCCAGTTCCGGCGTCGCCAGCCAGCCGTTGGTCGTCACGAAGGGAAGGTGAAACCGGGCGATTTCACGAGCGATGTCCGGTAAGTCCTTGCGAATCAGCGGTTCGCCACCGGCGAGGGAAATGAACATCGATCCGTAGGAGGCCAGTTTTTTCGCCCCGGCGGCGTACTGTTCCACGGTCGGTTCGGGCAGTTTTCCCATGGGATCGCGCCAGTAATCGCAAAACGTACAGCGGAAATTGCACCGATACGTCACCTGCCACGCGCACCACAGCGGATGCCCCGCCGTCCAGGACCGCACGAGGCGGGTTTTCTTCGTGAAACTGCTTAACATGCCGGCGAATGTACTCCACCATCCCCGCGCGTGCAAGCATAACCCCTCGCGAACCCGCGCCGGCGGTTGACGACGATACCGGAAAATCGCTAAGATGGTTCTGCAGCGAGGAAATCCTCGTTCCGATGTTTTTTATACTCCTTCCAGGCCTGGTTTGGGATACTTCCGATTGCCGGAGACGACGGGATGGCGAAACGATGGACGCTGATACTGCTTCTGACGGGAATGGCAGTTTCCGCCGCGCCGGGAGCGGAGGAATTTTCCGATCCCGCCATCGCGCGGGCCATCGAGCGGGGCAAGGCGTTTCTCTGGTCTCAGCAGCAGCCGGACGGCGGCTGGAAACCCTACGGCGACCCCGGCGAAAAAGATCACGCCTACAACTATCACCCGACCGGACCGGGCGCGTTGGCGATGTACGCCCTGCTGGCCTGCGACGCCGATCCGCAGGAACCCCGCATGCGGCGCGCGCTGCAGTGGCTGGCGAAATTCAACGCCCAGCGCACCTATTCTCTCGGCGCGCGATGCTGCGCCTGGCTGCTGGCGAACCAAAAAACCAACAAACAGTATTTACCCAACCTGAAAGCGGAGGCCCGTCTTCTGATGATGGGCGGGCTACGGGACGGGGGGTACAACTACTACGCCAAGCGCAATCACATGGGGAATCCCGGCGGAATCAGCCGCATCGACAATTCGTGCAGCCAGTTCGGCCTGCTGGGCGTCTGGTCGGCGTCGCTGGGGGACGTGCAGGTTCCGAAGAAATACTGGAAGCAGGTTCTGGGGCACTGGCTGAAGGGGCAGACGTTCGACGGCGGATGGGATTATCTCAACAATCCCAACGGGCAATGCACCCCCACGATGACCGTCAGCGGAATCGCCAGCCTGTTCGTCTGCGTGGACAACCTGATGGCCGAGCGCTACGTCGACTGCCGCGGGGGGGAAATGATTCGTCCGCTGGAAAAGGCGCTGGAATGGCTGGACAAACATTACGACGACGCCGTCAGCGGGAAAGATAACGAATACTATTTTCTCTACGGCGTGGAGCGCGTGGGACTCGCCAGCGGGTATAAGTATTTCGGAAAATCCGACTGGTATCACATCGGCACGCGGAAACTCTTAAGTCAGCAAAAATCCGACGGCGGGTGGGGCAGCGTCTGGGACAGCGCCTTCGCCCTGCTGTTTCTCGCGCGAGGCAGGCATCCGGTGCTGATGAACAAGCTCGAATATCCCGGGGCGTGGAACAATCGCCCGCGGGCGCTGGCGTCGCTGACGCAATGGATCAGCCGCAACCTGGAACAGGAAGTCAACTGGCAGATCATCAACCTGGAAAGCCCCGTGTCGGAATGGCATGACGCGTCGATTCTTCTGATCACGGGGCATCAGAATATCGATCTGGACGACGAGCAGATCAAGAAACTCCGCACGTTCGTGTTGCAGGGCGGAACGATCTTCAGCGTTCGGGAGGGCGGCGGTTCGTTCGGCAAGAGCATTCGCAAGCTGTATGAAAAACTTTTTCCCGAATACAAACTCCTGCCGGCCGGTCCGGACCATCCGCTGTACCGCGCGCATTACAAGCTGCCCGGGCGACCCAAATTTTTCGTGATGTCCAACGGGATTCGGCCACTGGTGATTCACACCGACGACGACCTGGCGGTCAGTTGGCAGACGCAGTCCCACGGCACCCAGCGTCGGAACTACGAAGCGGCCGTCAACATCGTCCGTCACGTCGTGGGGGATATTGAAGACCTGCGTCCCCGCGGCGTGTCGCACTGGCCGGTCGAGGATGATCTCAGCGGCACGAGCTGGGTGGTGAAGCTCGCGCGCCTGCGCCACAAGGGACAGTGGGATCCCGAACCGCTGGCGTACGAGCGCCTCGGCGTGCTGCTGGCGAATCGCCTGTGGACGCGCCTGGACGTCGAAACCCTCGACGCGAAGGACGTCGCCAAAACCGAAGCGAAGGTCGCCTCGCTGACGGGACTGGGCGCGCTGGAGCTTTCACCGGAGGAAACCGCCGCCTTGAAAGCATGGGTGGAAGGAGGCGGCACGCTCGTGATCGACGCGGCCGCCGGCGACCGCGCCTTCGCCCGGTCCGCCCAGAAGTGGATCGAAGAGGCGTTCGGGAAATTCCAGCTCAAACTCCTGCCGCAACACGATCCGCTGTATCGGCAGGAGGACAAGGAAATCCGAGAAGTGCAGTATCGTCGCGCCACGTTCAAGCGGCTGGGCAAGGCAAACACCCCGCGACTCTACGCGATCTCCAAAACGGGTAAAAACGAATACGACGAGGAAGTCCGACGCCCGGCCGTCCTCTTCAGCGCCGAGGACATCACGTGCGGACTGGTGGGATACCCCAGCGGTTTCGTGGACGGATACCGTCCGAAATCCGCGTACGAGATCATGCGAAACATCCTCTTCCTGGCGGGGGATATCCAGACGGAGGATTGACCCGGTTACAACGTCCTCATGCTTTTTCCGGACAGCAGGTTCGGCTGAAACCGTTGCAGGAACTTGACGTTTTCATCGTGCAGCAGTTTTTCCGCCGCGTCCAGGGCGTAGATCACGTGCTTGTCGAACTGCGGCTCGATGCAGGTCAAGGACACGTCGCCGCGACGCATGTTCGCCGCCAGGTCGATCGTGACGACGGAGACGTCCCCCGGAACGGACAGGCCGAGTTTCCGAAACGCGTCGATCACGGCGTAGGCGGTTTCGGCGTAGATGCACACCGCGGCGGTGCAATCCCAGGTATCGGATTCCATCACCTTGAGCACCCCGGCTTCGAGAGCTTCCTGCCGGGGGAGGATGGGATTCAGCGGAATCACCTTCCTCCACTGGCGAAGCTGCTCCTCGGAATGATCGAACATCAAACCGCTATGCCACCCCTCCAGCATCTGGTGCTGAATCGGTTCGTCCGGGTCGGTCAGGAAGATGGCGATGTTTTTATGATGCGCCCGTTGCAGAACCGTCGTGGCCATGCGCCCGGCCGCGGCGTCGTCGCTGAGAACCGAATGCACGCCGATGCCCGATAAGTCGTATCCGACGAGCACGAGATTGGAATTCCGCGCGATATATTCTCTTCCAACCCCGGTCGTCAGATCCAGGTCCGCCAGGAGAATGCAGGGTTCCTGCTTCTGCAATACCCGCAGCGCCAGGGAAATATCCGACGGGGTGTATCGGACGATATTGGCCTGGAAATCCCGTTCCCGCGAATACTTCACCATCGATTCCTGAAACAGGGTTTCCAGGGGTTGTCCGGTCTGGCGACACAGCACGTTGACGCGCGGGGTGAAGAGGCGAAAATGAATATCGTCCGGTACGAACGTTCCGACCCGTTCCCGACGCACCAGCAGGCCGGCGTCCACAAGCTGCTGCACACCCGCCCGAACCGTCATGTAGCTGATGCCGGTCATCTCGGCAAGGTCGCGGTCGGAGGGCACCTTTTGCCCCGGCTGATACGCGCCGGAACGCAACTTCGCCAATAACACGTCACTGATGAGATGCTGCTTTTTTCGCTTCTTCGTCGCCATGGTGGTATACCAAAAGGAAATAGATCAAACCGAAAATGTCACGATAGCAGGTATTACATTACTATACCAGAAAGTATACCAGAAAAGATGCTACATGCTCGTTTATTTTTGTTTATTTACATTTTTTTGAAAAAACTCATCCCGAAAAAGGATTTATGATATATAATTTTTTTTATATCAGCTCGCTCCAATCCAGTCAGAATTTGCTCATCGACCCCGTATTTCAGGCTGGTTTGGCGATGGTTACAATCGAAACAAAAGGAGAAAAGGCGAATAGTCTATGACTTACCCCCTCGGGGAAGAGGCCCCGGTTCGGCTGGGGATTGCTGGAGCGCCTTTATTTTTCTCAAGAGGAATCAAGCAGGTCGTCGGCTGGTGGATTACCGGGAAGGACTTGTATGGATAACGTATTAAAATATATCAGATAAATTGTATTACAATATCAATATTGATGAAAGAAATGTCATTAAGACAGCGAGAAAAAAACAGAATTTGTTTTTATTAAAGAGAAATATATGATTTATAAAATTAGGATTGACAAAAAGATCAATCTGATATATATTAATTTATATATCAGCCTTCCCGTCGGATGACGCATATTCAGGTCATCATATCGCGGCAGGGAATACAAAGAAGTTCTGGAAGACAAGGAGAAAAAAATGAGAAAACAATGTCTAGGTATGTTGTTGGCGGGCGCGTTTCTACTACTCGTCGGTTCGTTGACAGCCGGCGCGTACGGTGATGTGGTATATCGCGAGGTGTTCGGAAACGACACGGGTTCCAACCAGGACATGAGCTACGCGGGCTGGAACATGTACTATTCCAGCACCTGCAAAACGTACAACAGCGCGAACCCGGATTACTGGGACGCCCGCATCAACCACGGAACCGGCGAGGACGCGGGCAATCCGACCGATCTGCCGGCGGTCAACTCCAACCCCGCCAATTCCGAGATGGAACAGGGATGGGTATATCTGCGGTATGACAATACCGATGAACCCAATTGGCTGTTCTGGACGGACGAGGTGGCCGGGCTGGGAATCGCCAAGAGCGATCTCACGGAGGCCAGCTGGTATCAATCCGACAGCTATTGGGCGTGCTATCGCCTCGGTTTGAAGATCAACGGCACTTGGTATTTCTCGGGAGACACGTACTCCAACAATCAGGGTTGGCCTCTGGCGACGAACGGCATGAAGATGACGGTGGATTATTTCGACGCCGCCAACTGGTACACCGGATATGTCGAACCGGGCGTCATTATGGATCGCGATACGGATCCCAACCAATTAACCTCGCTGCCGGAAGGAACGATCCAGGCTGTCGGTCTTTACGCCGGCGGCGCCGCGCAGGCTTCGGGGATTCGATTTGACACCCTCGAAATCCAGGCCGTTCCCGAACCGGCGACGATGGGACTGCTGGCGGTCGGCGGTCTGGCGCTGCTGAAACGGCGCAACGCACAGGTATGACTGAACCGGAACCGAATCGCCGGTTCGGTGAAGCACATGCATTGAATAGTAAGAGAGCAGGCAATGGAACGTAAGGCTTCCTTTCTTTTCGATAGCGGGGAGGGGCGGTGAAGACACCGTCCCTCCCCCTTTTTTGTGTACACCGCCTCTCGACGCGTTGAAAAAGTGAATATCGCGGTTGCTTCGTGCCGTGTCTGTTTGTCCTAAACGTCCGATGTTGACGACTCGTCTTCTCCCCGCGGTTTCATGCAACGGGCATGAAGCGGGACTTCTTTGTGGCATCGCTATTCGGAAAGGAGCCTATGATGTCAGCAAAAAAACTCTTCGCTATTCTGGGGGTACTCTTACCGTCGCTGTGGATCAGCGGTCAGGCCTTCGGCTGGGCGGGCACGACGCACGCCTTGCTGTGCCAGAGGAACTTTGACGATCCCGTCGTGTCTCCGTTTTTAAGCGGGGTCGATCAAAGCGCGATTGAGAATTACATCGGCGAACCCGACGGGCACAGCGGGCAGTGGAACGGAATCAGCGGCAGGTACTATATCGACACGGGCGGAACGTACAGCGGATTCAGCTACAACGCCCTGAACGAAACCGACCGTCTCAAGGCCTTGCAGCACCACCTCGGTGACGTGTCCGTCCCGGCCCACCACGCCCCGGCGGTGGAAGTGAATGACAGCAAATTCTGGGAAGGAGTCGCCGAAACCGCGGCCGCCGGCGGGTATCTCACGGTGGGTGAACTTCCGAGCGTCGTGGGAACCACCTCCTACACGCACACGCAGAATGGTCATTCGTATAATTTCACCGGAACGATCGATGACGTGATCGACACCTTCCACGACGCCTGCGTCGATAACGCGCAGTATTACAAAGATAATGGTTTCGGCGGAGTCGCCAGCGCCAACTGGAACGCCTTCAAGATCGACCTCATGCTCCAGCGCGCGGTGATGGTGGACTATTTCCTCGCCAAGCAATCCCCCGTGATCAATCCCATTTATCCCATCGGAACGCAGGGGCAGTATTTCCTCGCGGATTAT
>JAFGJE010000058.1 GCA_016929245.1 Phycisphaerae bacterium | reverse complement strand
GCTTCCCTGCCGGAGTGGATTGGGAAGAATCTGCGGCATGGCGCGAGTCTCCAGGCGATGGCGGAGCATCTGCATCGTTCGGTGACGCATTTTCGACGGACGTTTCGCCAGGCGTTCGGCCTGTCACCGGGCGCGTACGTTCGGCGACTCCGTTTGCAGGAAGCCGCCCGTTTCCTGACGGAGACGCGAATCCCCATCAAGCAAATCGCCCGGCGCGTGGGATACGGCGAGCCGCCCCATTTCCATCGCGCGTTTGCCAGGGAATATCACGTCACGCCCGGACAATACCGAATTCGACATTCCCTCAAAGGATAGGCCGTAAAACGCGAACCGCCGGAAAAATCCCGTTGGGCTTGAACCCTTCTCCTCGTTATGATGAAGCACGGATCGGGGATATATCCGCGGCGTGCTGTGGGCGGAAATTGTCGGGAAGTGTCGCGCCGTTTCGGGAGAGATCGAGAATCCCGCGACGAAGGGAGAGACGATGATGATCGAGGATGAACATTATCAAAAAGTCGAAGCTCTCCTGGAAGCGTCGCGGGCGGTTCTGGCGTACACGAGTTTCGCGGAATCCGCCCGGGCGATTTTCAACCAGGCCAAGCGGATCACCGGCGCCAAGGCGGGGTATGTCGCCTTGATGAACGAAGTCGGCGATGAAAACGAGGTGCTGTTCCTCGACGCCGGGGGATTACCCTGCACGGTCGATCCGAACCTGCCCATGCCGATACGAGGCCTGCGGGCGTCGTGCTACGCGTCCGGCAAGGCGGTCTTCGACAACGAGTTCATGTCCGGCCAGTGGACCAAGTATCTCCCCAGCGGACACGTGGCGATGAAGAACGTGCTGTTCGCGCCGCTGATTATCGAGGGGAAAGTCGTCGGGATCATCGGACTGGCCAACAAGGCGAGGGATTTCACCGCCGAGGACGCCCGAATGGCGTCGGCGTTCGGGGAGTTCGCCGCCGTCGCCCTGCAGAACAGTCGAAACCTGGACAAACTCCGCACCACGGTCGAACGCCTGGAACACGCGCTGCAAATGGTCAAGACCCTCAGGGGAATCATCCCGATCTGCGCGAAATGCAAAAAAATCCGCAACGATGAAGGATACTGGCAGCGCGTGGAGGAATATATTCACGAACACGCGGACGTGGATTTTTCACACGGCCTGTGCCCGGACTGCCTGAAAGAATACGAGAAAGAGCTGGAATAACCACGGAGGGGTTCCCCACAGCCGGGAAAATCCTTTCGTATTTCCGGGTTGTTCCGCTTTGTTCTTCCTGCTAAGCTGACCGGCCTGAAATCAAACCGTTCCTCGGAACCTTCCCATCGAAACCGGAGTTGAAATCATGGATACAAACATTCGCATCATGCCGTGCCTGGACATGCAAAACGGACGCGTCGTCAAGGGCGTTCATTTCGTGGATATCCGGGACGCCGGCGACCCGGTCGCCTGCGCGCGGGCGTATTGCGACGCCGGCGCGGACGAACTGGCGCTGCTGGACATCACCGCGACGGTCGAAGGGCGGGGCACGATGCTCGACGTCGTGAAGCGCGTCGCCGAGGCGACGAGCGTTCCCTTTACCGTCGGCGGCGGAATTTCGGACGTGTCCACCGCGCGACAGGTTCTCGACGCCGGCGCGAACAAGGTGTCCACCAGCAGCGCCGCGTTCCGCGAACCCGAAGTGATCGAGGAAATGATCAAGGAATTCGGCCCGGACACGGTCACCGTCGCGATCGACGTGGATCAGAACCCCGACCTTCCCTCCGGATACGAGGTGTACATCGACGGCGGGCGAACCGCCACCGGCGCCGACGCGGTGGAATGGGCCAGGCGCGTCGACGGATACGGCGTGAAGGTGATCCTGCCGACCAGCAAAGCCGGCGACGGCGCGCGAACGGGATTCGACCTGCCCGTGATCCGGGCGATTAAGGACGCCGTATCCGCGGAGGTGGTCGCCTCCGGCGGCGCGGGAGAACTGGAGCATTTTCACCAGGCCGTCGAAGCCGGCGCGACGATTCTGCTCGCGGCGTCGGTGTTCCATTTCGGCGTCATCGAAATCGGCGAACTGAAGGAGTTTCTGCGCGGCAAGGGCGTCGCCGTCTGCTGATATCTTTCTTCCCTTGCCGATGACTCTTTTATAACTTGCGAAGCCGTCGAGCCCAGAAGGTCAGCCAGATCGTCGTCATGATCATCACGAAAAAGACGATCTTGAAGACCGTGAAGAACCAGATCATGACCATGTGAATCTGCTCCCACGTGATCATCCCGCCCCAGAGCGGAATCAGCCAGTCCGGTTTGAGGGAGATGAACCACAACCCCGCCAGCCACGCGACGGTGATCCAGACAAACGCGACGATCACCGTCCGCCAACCCGCGCCGGCGGCCGCTTGCACCCGTTTTGCGAATTGATCGTTATCCATCGTCAATCCCTTTCGTTTTCAACAGAAGATAAAGGATAAGGATACCTGTTGAATTCTTCGTCGTCGAAGCCGCAAAAGCAATACAAAAGAAGAACAAAAAACCCCCGCCTGACGGCGGGGGCTCGTTCATGGCGGGGGTTCGTTGATGGAGATCGAAACCAATTTACGTCGCCTTGGCGCAGGCGACGGTGTTTTGCAGGAGCATCGCGACGGTCACCGGGCCGACTCCGCCGGGTACGGGCGTGATCGCCCCGACCTTCTCCTTCGCGGCCTCGTAGTCCACGTCGCCGACGGTCCGCATGTCGTTTTTGCCCTTGTCGTTCTTGATCGGATCGCCGTTCTCATCGAATCCTTTCGGGATGCGGTTGATCGCCACGTCGATCACGATCGCGCCGGCTTTAAGCATTTCCGCGGACACGAGCGGCGAGAGGTCCGGCAGGGGGGGAGTTTCGCCGGCTTTCTTTTTACGATTGTAACTCAGCCAGCGCACCTGCGGCACACCGGTGGCGACGAAGACGATATCCGCCTTGCTCGTGTGGGCCGCGAGATCTTTCGTCGCGACGTGGCAGACGGTGACGGTCGGGGCCGCGTGTAAGGATTGCAGCAGGATCGCGGCGATGGGCTTGCCGACGATTTCACTGTGTCCGACGACGACGGCTTCCTTGCCCGCCAGGTCGTCGCAGGTGCTCTTGAGCAGTTCGACCGCCGCCGCGGCGGTACAGGGCGAAACCACACCTCCGCCGTAGAACAGCCGGCCCATGTTCTCCGGGTGCATGCCCTCGACGTCCTTCGCCGGCGCGATCGCCTGCTGGACGGTGCGCGCGTCGATGCCGGCGGGTAAGGGCATCTGCAGAATCAAGCCGCTGACCTTCGGATCGCCGTTCAACTGGCCGATCTTCGCCAGCAGCGCGTCCCGCGAAATATCGTCGGGCAGGTTGAGCAGTTCGTACTCGATGCCCACCGACTCGCAGGCCTTCGCCTGCATGTTCGTGTAAATCTTCGACGCGGGGTTCTCGCCCACCTGCACCGCGACGAGATGCGGCGTCTTACCCGCCTTCGTCAACTCCGCCGCGTCGGCGGCCACCTGAGTTTTAATCCGCTCCGCGACCGCTTCGCCGTCAATTATCTTCGCTGCCACAATCAAACTCCTTTCAAGAGTAAAGAGAACGCGAATAAGACGAATAAGAACGAATAAGACGAATCTGATTATAGAAAAACCCAAAATCAGATTTCCCTGGATAAAGACGCGAACTCTTTATGCAAAACAATTCGTGTTATTCGTCTTCATTCGTCTTATTCGCGTTCTCTTGATTTTTACGCCACACCGGCTTGTTCGATGATCTCCGGGACGCAATGGTCCCAGCCGAGGGTCATCAGGTGGGCGCCCCGGCACATATCCTTCATCCGGCGGATCAGCTCGGCGCAGATTTCGATACTCACCTTCTGCCGGTCTTCCTTCTCGCAATCCGTCAGCCGCTGGATAATCGCGTCGGGCACCTGCACGCCGGGCACGCCTCGATTCATGTACTTGGCCATTCCCGCGTTTTTCAACATCACGATGCCGACCAGCACGGGCACGTTCAGATGCTCCACCTGCTTCATGAACGCCTCAAACGCCCTGGGATCGTACACCGCCTGCGTCTGGAAGAACTGCGCCCCAGCCGCGACCTTCTTTTCCATTTTCAGAATCTGCGGGCCGATCTCGTCGGCACAGGGCGTCACGCAGGCGCCCTTGAAGAACGTCGGCACACCGTCGAGTTCGTTGGGGTTGCCCTTCATGTCCTTCCCAAGATCGTGGCCGCTTTCCAGGGCCGTGATCGCCTGAAGCAGTCCGACCGAGTCCAGGTCGTAGACGCACTTGGCCTGCGGGTGATCGCCCATGGAGACGTG
>JAFGJE010000057.1 GCA_016929245.1 Phycisphaerae bacterium | reverse complement strand
TTTCGAGTCGCCGGACGAATGGGCCGGAATCTCGATAGGATGGAAGAATCATGGCGAAGGAAGTAGTCGGAAAAATCAAGCTGCAGGCCCCCGGGGGGCAGGCGACCCCCGCGCCGCCGATCGGCCCGGCTTTGGGGCAGCACAACGTGAACATCGGGCAGTTCGTCTCGCAGTTTAACGAGGCGACGAAGGATTTGAACGGCATGCCCGTTCCGGTCGAGATTTTCGTCTACGGCGACCGGACGTTCAGTTTCATCGTCAAAAGCCCGCCCGCCGCGGCGCTGCTGAAGGAAGCGGCCGGGATCGCCAAGGGCTCCGGCGTGCCGAACAAGAACAAAGTCGGTTCCGTGACGATGGACCAGTGTCGCAAGATCGCCGAACGGAAACTGGCGGACCTGTCCGCCCGTGACCTGGACGCCGGCGCGAAGATCATCGCCGGAACCGCCCGGTCCATGGGCATTGAAGTGAAATAATCGTATTGTGGATTGCGGAATGCGGATTGCGGATTGTCCGTCATTCCAATTCAATGCGCAATCCGCAATAGAAGAGGCCTTACCACGGGGCCTGTACCGTGGGAGTCTTTTTTCGGGCACGAGTGTGTGCCTGAAGGACGGCGCCGAAAGCGACGATGTCAGGTCGTTTCGTTCGCGGCGCCGTCGGACGCAGGGAGCTCGAGATGCCAAGACAACACGGCAAGCGTTACGCCAAAAGCCTCGAAAAGGCGCCGAAGCGGAAAATGCCCCTGGCGGAGGCGGTGGCGGCCCTCAAGGGGTTCGATCAACCGAAGTTCGATTCCACGGTGGAACTGGTGATGCACCTGGGGATCGATCCGCGCCAGGCCGACCAGGCGCTGCGCGGTTCGATTTCCCTTCCCCACGGGATCGGGAAGTCCAAAACCGTCATCGCCTTCTGCGAAGGATCCGACGCCGAAGCCGCCAAAGCCGCCGGCGCCGTCGAAGCCGGGGGCGAGGAACTGGTCGACAAAATTTCCAAAGGCTGGATGGACTTCGACGTGGCGATCGCCCATCCGGGCATGATGAAGATCGTCTCGAAATTAGGCCGCACCCTGGGACCCACCGGTAAAATGCCCTCCCCCAAAGCCGGTACGGTCACCCCCAAGGTCGCCGACGCGGTGAAGGAATTCGCCGCCGGCAAGGTGGAGTATCGCAACGACGACGGCGGGAATCTGCACATCCCCGTCGGGAAGATGAGTTTCGACAACGACAAGCTGGTGGAAAACATCCAGCATTTTATCACCTTCGTCCGCCGGGCCAAACCCGCCACGAGCAAAGGCACGTACATTAAAAAGGTCGCGATTTCCGGAACGATGACGCCGGGCGTCGAGGTGGACGTGGCGTAGGCACGGATTACGCGGATTGTAAAGAGGATGTCACGGATACACATAACAAAGTATGAAAAAAACAAAATCCGTGTAATTCTTTGAAATCAGTGTAATCCGTGGATGATTTCGGATGTATACGGTCAATGGAAAACGACATTGCCTATAAAAATGTTTTAGGAAAAGCATCATGAGCAAACCGGTAAAACAAATGATACGGAAGGACCTGACGAGGCGATTCGCCAACGTCAGTTCCATCGCCGTCGTCGGATTCACGGGCCTGAACGCCGAGCAGACCTACGAAATGCGAGGCCGACTGGCGGAAAAGGAAATTCAGTTCAAAGTCGTCAAGAACTCCCTGGCGAAACAGGCGTTTCAGGAGGTGGGCCTGGAGGTCGCCGGCGACCTGCTGGACGGTCCCTGCGGGATCGCCTGGGGCGCCGACAGCATCGTGACGGTCGTGCGCGAATTGCTGGACATCAACAAGAAGTCCGCCCCGACGCTGACCGTCAAAGCCGCCGTCCTGGACGGGGAAGTGTTCTCCGGCGAACAGGACGTGCAGCGGTTGAGCAAGTTCCCCACGCGGGACGAGGCGATCGGGCAGGTCGTCCAGGCGGTACTGTCCGCCGGCGCGAACCTCGCCGGATGCCTCATCGGACCGGCCGGTTCGATCGCGAGTATCCTCAAGACCCTCGAGGAAAAAGACGAAGCGGCGTAAAACAACAAATAAACGAGCCCCGCGTGTCAACGCGGGGTTATCCCCGGGCTGTTCCCGGGTCGTCCTCGCGTTGACACGCGAGGCTCGTTTGGAAATAAAAAATCGGCTGCCGATTGGGTCCGAATGGCTCGGGCTTAAATGACGCCGGCGGGGCGTCGCCTATCAGGCCGAGTACACGTAAGGAAGTTTGGAGAAGATCATGTCCGAAGAAACAGCAGTCGCGGAAGCCCCCGCGAAGGAATTCGACAAAGCGATTAAAGACCTTGGCGACAAGATCGCCGGATTGAGCCTCAAGGAGGCTGTCGATCTGAAGGATTACCTCAAGGACGCCTACGGGATCGAACCGGCGGCCGGCGGCGCGGTGATGATGGCCGGCCCGGTCGGCGGCGGCGCGGCCGAAGAAGCCGAAGAGAAGACCAGCTTCAACGTCGTGCTGAAAGACGCCGGCGACACGAAGATCCAGGTCATCAAGGCCGTCCGCGCCTTAACGAACCTCGGCCTGAAAGAGGCCAAGGAACTCGTCGAAGGCGCCCCGAAGACCGTCAAGGAAGGCGTCAGCAAGGACGACGCCGAAGCGGCCAAGAAGGCCCTCGAAGACGCCGGCGCGACCGTCACGCTGGAATAGAAAAAAAACAATCCGCGATCGGCTTTCCGCACTCCGCCAAAGCTCGTATGAGCCGACCGCGGAATGCTGATCGCGGAAAGCTGAAAAAAACCCGTGCCTTTCATCCTACCGGGTGAAAGGCGCAGTACCGTGCCTGTTTTTTACCATCCGACTGTTCGGCGACTAACCACACGAGGTACGTCATGCTACGACCCGAGACGATCCGAAATTTCAGCAAGGTCGGCGATTCGGCGCCCGTGCCGGATCTGATCCAGCTCCAGACCGAAAGCTACAAACGCTTCCTGCAGGAGGAATCCGACCCCTCCCGCCGGAAAGACTACGGCCTGGAGAGCCTGATGCGCGAGGTGTTCCCCATCGTCAGCTACGACGAGTCGATGCGCCTGGAATATCTCCATTACGAGTTGTCCGAACCGCGCTACAAACCGCAGGAGTGCCGCGACCTTCGCCTGACGTACGGGCTGCCGTTTCGGATTCGCTGCCGGTTGATCCGCAAGGACGTCAAGGACGTGATCGAGGAGAGCATCTACGTCGGCGAGATTCCGATCATGATCGGCGGCGGGGAGTTCATCATCAACGGCGCCGAGCGCGTGATCGTTTCGCAGCTGCACCGC
>JAFGJE010000056.1 GCA_016929245.1 Phycisphaerae bacterium | reverse complement strand
CCATCTATCACAGCGGCCTGTGGCGAACCTACTGGACACAAGAAAAAGCCGCCGCCTGAGGCCGCCATGATTTATCCTCGCACACTTCCTATCCTTTTTGCTCTTTTGTAGTTGACCCGCCGTTTGGATTTTCGTAAAATCCCACGACTGCAATAGTTTCGGTGTTGTATTGCGTGATCCGGATTCGATCCGCCTACGGTGGATACGGTGGATGGAGATGGGTGTATTCCGAGGGTTGGATCGTCTAACTCCCGGAATTACAATAGAGTTGCAAACGATGTGGAATCGGACAATGACACAAAGGACGACAGGCATGGAGTCACAACGGTGACCGGCCGCCTTCGTGAGGATCAAAGTCGGTGATCCGGCTTGGGTCCATTTTGGATTCGCCCCCCGGGCGAGTTCGGCGCGTGGTCGAACCACCCGGGCGTGTTTAGGGCAGGTGAGGTTTGCGTGCGCCAGCGGCGCGGCGGGCCGAACCAGGCCCGGAAACATGACGATCCGAGTTGACGCGATTTGTTGCTTTTTCAAAAAACGTCAATGAGCGAAAGTGGGCATGACAACCCACTTTTTTTGTTGTCGACAGGCCCCGGACCGAAATCCCTCCGGCGGGGTCGCAGGAAAAACAGGATACGAAATATGAATCAGGAACTGCTACGCATCGTGGACAGCCTCGCCCGTGAGAAGAACATCGACCCCGAAACGATCTTCGAGGATCTGGAAATGGCGATGCTCTCGGCGATTCGCAAGGCCAACGACCACACCGACGATATCGTCGTTCAGATCAGCCGCGAAACCGGCGAAATCACCGCGACGGTGGACGGCCGGCAGATCGCCATGCGCGACCTGGGGCGCATCGCCGCCCAGACCGCCAAGCAGGTGATCATCCAACGCACGCGGGAAGCGGAGCGCGGCAGCATTTTCGACGAGTATCTCCAGCGCAAGGGACAGATCGTCACCGGGCGCGTCGCGCGCTGGGAAGGCGGCTCGCTGGTGGTGGAACTCGACCGCGTGGAAGCCCTGCTGCCCAAGAGCGAGCAGATTCCCGGCGACAGCCATCAGCCCGACGAACGCATCCGCGCGATGGTGCTGGACGTGCGCGAACAGCCCGGCGCGGTGAAGATCATCCTTTCCCGCACGCACCCGGATTTCATCCGGGCGCTGTTCGAGCTGGAAGTGCCCGAAGTCTCCGAAGGGATCATCGAAATCCAGGCCCTCTCGCGCGAGGCGGGTTACCGCACGAAGGTGGCTGTCAACAGCCTCGACACGAAAGTCGACGCCGTCGGCGCCTGCGTGGGCATTCGCGGCAGCCGCATTAAAAATATCGTCGACGAACTCGGCGGCGAGAAGATCGACATCGTTCGCTGGAACGAATCGTCGAAAATCCTCATCGCCAACGCGCTGAAACCCGCCGAGGTCGCCGAAATCGCCCTGTGCTTCGAGCTGGGACGCGCGACCGTCGTCGTCACGGACGACCAGTTGTCCCTGGCGATCGGAAAGCGCGGACAGAACGTCCGCCTGGCCGCCCGGCTGACCAGTTGGGATATCGACATCCTGACCCCCGAAGAGTTCAACAACGGCCTGGATACGCTGGAGAAAACCCTCCGTGAAGTCGAGGGCGTGGATTCGACCATCGTCGACCAGGTCGTCGCGATGGGCATGGTCAGCGTGCTGGACGTGGAAGAAGTCGGACCCGACCCGCTGATCAACGAACTGAACATCGAGCAGGAACTCGCGCAGAAGGTCGTGATCCGCTGCGCCGAGGAGGCCAAGCGCGTCGCCGAAGCCCAAGCCGCCGCCAAACAGGCGGAAGGGAAAAAGTCCGGGAAGTCCAAGGGCGAGAAGAAAAAACCCGAAGAACCCGCCCCGGCTGCCGAAACGCCGCCGGCGGAGGAAACCACCCCCGCCCCGACGTCCGAAGAACCCCCCGCGGACACCGTCGGCGAAGCGGCCCCCGCGGACGAAACACCCCCCGCGGCGGAAACGGAACCCGAATCCGCCGACGTTTCGGAACACTCCGACGACGCCGACGAGACGGTCATGACCGAACCCAAGGTCGAATAACCATACACACGGAACGTAACCCACTGGAACAGGACTACCAAACGCAGAACCGGAGGTCCTTTTGGCAACGCGCGTATTTGAATTGGCCCGCGAACTGGGCGTCCGAAGCAAGGACGTTCTGGATAAGTGTCGCGCCGAAGGCATCGAGCTGAAGAACCACATGGCGTCCCTGTCGGCGGGCCTGGAGGAGACGATCCGCGACTGGTTCTCGGATTCCGGCGCGCACACCGCCGTGGAGACCGCGGCCCACGTGGACCTGGAAGAGGCGCGCAAGAAGGCGAAGAAATCCCGCCGGCGTTCCAAACCCAAGGAAACCCCCGAGGAACCCGCCGCCGAAACGCCCGAAGAAAAACCCCAAGGCGCCGAACCCTCCGCCGCGCCGGCCGCCGAACCCGCGAAAGAACCTCCCGCCGAAGCGCCCGAAGAAAAACCCGCTCCCGAAGCGCCCCAGCCGGTCTCGGAATCACCGAAAGAAAACGAACCCCCCGACAAACCCAAAGCCAAAAAACCCAAAAAAGAAAAGCCCGTCGCCCCCGCCGGACCGCAGGTGGTGCCCAAACCCGCGCAACTCAAAGGTCCCCGCGTCGTCCGCGTGGAAGAACCCGACTACGCCCCGCGTCCCCAGCCGCGACAAAGCACTCCCCCCGTCGGCCGACCGCCCCTGCCCCTCCGCGAAGACGACCGCGCCCGCGGCGGCGGCGGGGACAAGGAAGAGGGTAAAGGGCGAGGCAAAAAAACCTCGCGGCGCAGCCCGCGACGCAAGGGCGGACGATCGGAAACCGTCGAAAAAATCAAGGAATGGCGCAACCAGGACCTGCTGGAACGCTCCGAACGTATCGCCGGCGCGGGACACACCCTGCGCCGTCGGCGCGTCAGCAGCGCCGGACCGCACGCCGCGGCCGCCGCCAAAAGCGGAAAGGTGGAAATCACCGAACCCATCACCGTCAAGAGCCTCTCCGCCGCGACCGGTCTGAAGGGCGCGGAGATCATTAAAAAACTCATGGGCATGGGCACGATGGCGACCATCAACCAGGTCATCAGCGCGGAACTCGCCGAATCCATCGTGATGGAATACGGGATCGAACTGGTCGTGCAGCGCGCCAAAACCGCCGAGGAAGAACTCCTCGAACGCCTTAAGAAACGCGAACAAAGCGAGCAAACCGCCCGCGCACCGGTGGTGACGTTCCTCGGACACGTGGACCACGGGAAAACATCGCTGCTGGACCGCATCCGCAAGACGACCGTCGCCTCGGGCGAAGCCGGAGGCATCACCCAGGCGATCGGCGCCTATCGACACGACCTGGGCGAACAGCACGTGGTCTTCCTCGACACGCCCGGGCACGAAGCCTTCACCGCCATGCGCGCCCGCGGGGCGAACATGACCGACGTGGTCGTGCTCGTGGTGGCTGCCGACGACGGCGTCATGCCCCAGACCGTCGAAGCGATCAGCCACGCCAAAGCCGCCGGCGTCCCCATCGTGGTGGCGCTGAACAAGGTGGACGTCCCCAACGCCAACATCCAGCGCGCCCTGGGACAACTGGCGGAGCACGACCTGCAGCCCCGACAGTGGGGCGGCGAGACGGAAGTCATCGAAACCTCCGCCGCCACCGGACAGGGAATCGAGGAACTCGTCGAACTGCTGAGCCTGGAAGCGGAAATACTCGAGCTGCAAGCTGAAATCGACGCGCCGGCCAGCGGATACGTCGTCGAAGCACGCATGGACCCCGGACAGGGCGCCTTAGCGACGCTGCTCGTGCGGAACGGCACCCTGAAAGTCGGCGACAACCTGCTGGCCGGTCGAGGCTTCGGCCGCGTGCGGCAGATTTACGACCACCGGGGACAACCCCTGCAACAAGCCGGTCCCTCCACCCCGGTGGCGGTCACGGGGCTGGACGAAGTCCCCGAAGCCGGCGACCGGTTCTACATCGTCTCCGACGGTGACGAAGCCCGCGGCGTCGCCCTGTCCCGCCGCAGCGAAGATCGCGCCAGGAACCTCGCCGCGGCGGTCTCGACCCCGCGAAGCCTGGAAGAACTGCTGGGTAAAATCGAGGACGGCGAAGTGACCCAGCTGCCCGTGATCGTCAAAGCCGACGTGCAGGGATCCATCGAGGCGCTGACCGTCTCCCTCCAGAAAATCGGTTCCGCCGAAACGCGCCTGAACATCCTGCACACCGCCGTCGGCGGAATCAGCACGGGCGACGTGACCCTCGCCGAAGCCTCCGGCGCGGTGATCCTCGGATTCAACGTGGTCGCCGACCCCGCCGCCCGGCGCCTGGCGGAGGAAAAGAAAATCGACATCCGCCTGTATCGCGTCATTTACGACCTGATCGAGGACATGCGACGGGCGCTGGAAGAAGGCCTCGCCCCGGAGATCAAGGAAGAATCCCTCGGGCGCGCGGAAGTGCGACGGACGTTCAAAATTTCCCGCCTCGGAACCATCGCCGGATGCTACGTCTCCGAGGGCGTCGCGCAGCGAAGCGCCAAGGTGCGCATCATCCGGAACAACGTGGTGCTGGAAGACAACCGTTCGCTGGACAGCCTCAAACGGGAAAAAGACGACGCCCGGGAAGTCAAAGCCGGCCTGGAGTGCGGGATCAAGATCGCCGGTTTCGACGACGTCAAGGAAGGCGACGTCCTGGAGTTTTACAAGAAGGTGGAAGTGGCGCGAACGTTGGCGTAATTCGTCAACGATATCGGCGAACGGAAAAACGCGTATATGCGCGGCGGAGCACCTGCTCCGCCGCGAAAGACTATGGATAAATGACGGATGAACATGGTGGAGCAGGTGCTCCACCATGCAACAATTCAGGATCAAAATGATCCCGCGACGCTTGGACAAGATGTCCAAGCCACGAAAGACCATGGCGACGGTTCTGGCATTACTGCACCTGGACTTGCACGTCCCGCAGGCGGGCAGCTTAAAGGACAAGCGTCGCATTGTGAAAAGTTTCAAGGATCGCGTCATCCACCGATACCACGTGTCCGTGGCGGAGGTGGACGGGCACGAAACCCATCGCCGGGTCACGCTGGCTGTGGCGATGGTGGGCAACGATCGGGATCGCGTCGCCGGAATCCTCCAGACCGTCTGGAATCTCGCGGCGAAGCACCGGGATATGATCCTGATCGATCATACGATAGAGTGGCTGTAACGCGGGCGTTCCCGACGGCGACCGCGAGAAGGCCTTGGTTTGGATGAAACAAGAAAACGGCGGAACCGTCCCGCCGCGAAGATCATGTCACGCAGAACCGAGCGAGTGGGCAATCTGATTCGCAACACGCTGGGATCCCTTTTCCTGGCGAAGTTGTCCGATCCGCGCGTGGATCCCGCGAGGGTGTCCATCACGCGCGTGGAAACCCCCGAGGATCTGCTGACCGCGAAGGTGTATATTTCCGTCGCCGGCGGCGACAAGGCGGAGGAATCCCGCGTGATCGCCGCCCTGCGCCACGCGGCGGGATATCTCCAGGAAAAAATGATGAAACAGATTCAGTTGCGGAACACCCCGCGGCTGGATTTCCAGATCGACGAACAATATAAGAAGACCCTGCGCACGCTGAACCTGATCTCGGAAGTGTCCGAGGAGCTGCGCTTGAAAGACCAGGCCCGCGCCGAGGCGCACGAATCCGAAACCCCGGAGGAGTGACCCCGGCGGGAACGGACGGACGCGCCGCCGAAACGCGGCGGGATATTCCAGGACGAACAACGGATGAAAGACGCCAGAACGTACGAACGTAAAGTCAAAAAGCTGTTATCCGGCGCGAAGAAAACCGCCGCGATTCCTCCCGTCAACGCCGCGGACGACATGCTGCTGCGCATGATCGAGGCGATTTTTCTCGCCGACGCGACCGACGGCGACGTCGCCAAAGCCGTCTCGGCGATTCAGAAGGAATTCGTGGATTTCAACGAACTGCGCGTCGCGCCGGAAAAAGACATCCTCGAGTGCATCGGAAAAGAGCATCCGCGAGGCCGCGCGAAAGTTCTCATCCTCCACGCGGTCCTGAACGGCGTCTACGAGCGCGCCAATCGGCTGAGCGTGGAATACATGGCCGACATGTCCAAGCGAGAAGTGCGCCGGCACCTGAAGGAACTGGGGATGTGCTCCTTCGGGGAGGCCTACACGGCGATGACGTGCTTCGGCGTGCACGCGATCCCCGTGGACGAAACGCTCTTTGAAGTCCTGCAGATGAACCAGTGCGTCCACGAGTCGTCGGACGTCGACGACACGCAGGCGTTTTTGGAGCGAATCATCCCGCAGAAGAACGGCCCGGCGGCGCACGGTTACTTCCGCCAGTACATCGCCAAACACGCCAAGGCGTTGGAGAAGAAACGCAAAGAAGACGCCGCTCGCCGCGCCGCGGAGGAAGAGGCCCGGCGCCAGGCCGAAGAGGAAAAAGCCCGGAAAGTCGCCGAAGCCGCCGCGAAAAAAGCCCAGCAGGAAGCGGAAAAAGAAGCGAAGAAGGCGCAGAAGGAAGCGGAAAAACTCGCCAAAGCCAAGGCCAAGTCCGCCCCGAAGAAAACGGCGAAACAGACCGCCGCCCCGTCGGCGAAGAAACCCGCCAAAAAATCCGTCGCCCAAAAGGCGACCCAAACCGCGAAGAAAAAACCCGTCGCGAAAAAACCCACGAAAAAGAAACCCGCGGTGAAAAAGAAGGCGTCCAAATCCGCCAAAAAAACCGCGAAAACAAACCGGAAACGGAAATAATCGCCCCGAACCCATCGGGCGTCCGTCGCCCGACGAGAAAAAGGAACGAACATCCCCATGGTCAACAAGTCTACGGACGACAAATTGGTATTGGGCATTCCCAAAGGATCCCTGCAGGACAGCACGCTGGACCTTTTCGCGCGGGCGGGGTACGACATCACTCTCTCGTCCCGCAGCTATTTTCCCGGCATCGACGACGACCGGATTTCCCCCCTGATGTTCCGCGCCCAGGAAATGAGCCGCTACGTCGAGGACGGCATCGTGGACGTGGGGTTGACGGGATACGACTGGATCCGCGAAAACAACTCCGACGTCCACGAGGTGTGCGAGCTGGTCTACTCCAAAGCCACCTCCCGTCCCGCGCGGTGGATCCTCGCGGTTCCGGAAGAAAGCGCCGTTCAGAAACCCGAAGACCTCGACGGCGGGATCGTCGCGACGGAACTCGTGGGCGTCACGCGGCGGTACTTCGAGGAAAAAGGCCTGAACGTCAAGGTGGAATTCAGCTGGGGCGCCACGGAAGTCAAGGCCCGCCTGCTGGACGGCATCGTGGACGTGACCGAAACCGGAAGCAGCATCAAGGCCAACAAGCTCCGCATCATCGACACGCTCCTCACGAGCACCCCTCGCCTGATCGCCAACAAAAAGGCGATGGCTGTCGAATGGAAAAAACGCAAGATCGAAAACATCGCGATGCTGTTGCACGGCGCGATCGCCGGTAAGCAGAAAGTCGGCCTGAAGATGAACGTCCCCAAAGTCGCCCTGGACGCGGTGACGAACCTGATTATGCGACAGCTTCCCCCGGAGAAAAGTCCCACGCTGTCCCCGCTGGCGGACGACGCCTGGGTGGCGCTGGAGATCATCGTCGAGGAAAAAATCGAACGCGACCTGATTCCCGATCTCAAGCGGGCCGGGGCGTCGGGAATCATCACCTACCCGCTGAACAAGGTGATTCCGTGATCCTTCGCCGCGCGAGATCGGTTTTGGGGTTGCTGGCCGTCGGTGTCGCGGCGCTGGCGCCGTCGGCGTGTCAACCGGCGCCCCGGGCGACGACGCGACCCGCGCCGGTCGAGTCGAAACCCGTCAAAACGCTTCCCCCCCGGGCGACCATCGCCCTGGACGATCTGTCCCCGGCGATCGAAAGGCCGCTGTCCAAACCCTACACTCGCCGTCTGCCCGCCGGGGCCGCCAAGGCGATCCGACAGGCACGGAAACTGCAAAATCAGAAAAACCACGCCGGCGCCGTCGAACAGCTTCAGCGGGCGCTGGATTTCGACCCCCAGAACCCGCACACCCGAAAACTGCTCGGAATGGCGCAATTGGCCCTTCCGAATTACGGCGAGGCGCTGAAAAATCTCCAAGCCGCCGGTGAATACCTCGCCGACGACGTGCAATTGCAGATCCTGCTGGGGCAACTCCACCGAAACCTGCAACAACCCGACCAGGCCGTCCTGCACTTCCGCACCGCCCTGCAATGCAGCAACGCCAAACCGTCCAACCCGCAGAGCGCCTACGCCTTACTGGCGCTGAGTCACCTTCTGGAAGACCAGGGATACTGGACCGCCGCCCTGGAGTGCCTCACGACGTTACAGACCTGGGTGCAGGAGCACGGACGGGCGTACGAATCCAATCCCCTGCTGGAAAGCCTGCTGTTTCGTCCCGAAAAACTCAAAGCCATGCGGGGCCGACTGCTCGCGAAACTTCTTCGCCACGACGAAGCGATTCCGCTGCTGCAAAACGCCTATCATCGCAATCGATCCGACGCCCAGACCGCCGGCTGGCTGTTTGAAGCCCTTCTGGAGGACAAACAATTCTCTCCCGCCGAAACGATGCTGGTGGAACTGGCGTCCTCCGGCCCGTTGCGGGGACTCGCCCCGACGCTGGCGAAAGAACTCTGCCGGATTTCCGACGACAAAACCCTTCCGTCGCGCCTCTGGAAACAGCTCCGCGACGACGAGGAGATTTCCACGCCGCTGGCGATCAGCCTGGCGCAAATGTCCCGTCAACAAGGCCGCCCCCGGGAGGCGATGGCGATTCTGGAGGACCTGCTGAAAGCCGCGCCGCATCACACCGAAGGCGTGCGGCTGCTGGTGGAATTGTCCATCGAAACAGGCGATCGCGTCCGCGCGCTGCGCCTGCTGGCGAACCTGATCCAGGCCAATCCCCAAAGTCCCGACGCGGTGATCGCCGGCGTTAAAGCCGTCGCGGGTAAAAACACCGACCCCAACCTGCTGGAAACCTTCAGCGAACAGACGTACCGGGACGCGAGCAAGGAAAAATACGCGCTGCATTACGTAGCCGGGCTGCTGGGGCTGGAGGAAAACCAGCCTCTCAAAGCCGCCGACCACTTCCGACGGGCCATTCGGGAAAAGGAGGATTTCTATCCCGCCTACGACGCCCTGCTGGACCTGCATCTTCGCGCGAAGGACACCGAGGCGCTGCAGGTGCTGCTGGACCTGTGCAAGGATGTCGCCCAGGAGGAATATTACTACAATTACCTGCTGGGACGGGCGCGCTTGAGCGAAGGAAAGCCCGACCAGGCCATCGACGCCCTGGAGGAGGCCCGGAAGAAAAACGCCTCGCACGTCCCGACGCTGCTGACCCTCGCCAAGGCGTATCGCATGCAGGCGGACCTGTCGCGCGACCCCGATGTGCGGAGTATGTTCCGGAAGCAGGCCGCCTCCGTGCTGCAAAAGGCGATCCGCCTGACCCCGGACGCCGCGGACGTTCATCGCGCCCTGTTCGACCTGTACCTGGAACAGAACGACACCGCCAAGGCGCTGGAGACGGCCCGGACGTTGATGAATCGCCAGCCGGATCGTCCCGACGGTGCGCTGATGCAGGCCGAGGCGCTCCTGCACGCCGGAAAACTCGACCAGGCCCGCGCCGTGTTGCAACTGCTCGTGAGAAAATATCCGGACCACCCCACGATTCAACTTCTCGCGATCCAGGCGATTCTCAAACGCTTCCCCGGCGTCCTGCCCCGCCCGGTCTTCGACCAGACCGTGGATCGGCTTCGAGAGCTGCGGAAACAGCATCCGGAGGATGAAAAAATCCTGCGCTTCCTCGCGCAACTGCTTTCCCAGGTCGTCCCGGGATATTATGACCAAGCCGCCGACGCCTGGGCGGAAATCGTCAAACTCGATCCGAACGATTCCAAAGCCTCCGAAACCCTGGCGATGATGCGTCTGCAGGCCGGGCAATATCCAAAGGCGCTGCGGCGCGTTCGCCGGTTGCGGAAAACCTCGCCGAAAGACACCACCCTGCGCCTGATGGAGTCCGACGCGCTGCTGAAGGCGGGACGCCCCGACGAGGCGATTCAACTCGTCCGCTCCTGGTGGGACCAGGACAAAACCAACCCCGACTGGGTGATGCTCCTGCTGGACCTGTTCCGCGAAACCCATCGATACAAGGACGCCCTGAACCTCCTGGCCGATATCGAAACCAACGCCTCGAACCTCCTGCCGAAGGACGTTCGCGCCTCACGACAAATCGCGTTTCTCTGCCGGGCGGGACGATACGACGAAGCCGTCGTCCTGGCGAAACAATCCGACACCCCCCTCGGGTACGCCGTGCTGGCGGACAAACTCGCCGACGCGAACCAGTACGACCTCCTGCTGCCGGCGCTGAAAACCGCCCAGGCGAACGAAACCGACGCCGCCAAACAATCCCACCTGCGGGACAACCTGATCTACGCCCTGGGACGGGCCCGAAGGCACAGCCGGGCCGTCGAACTCATCGACGAGTGGATCCGGGACATCGAACAGACCCAACCCCGCCCCGCCGACGCGATTTCGCGACTGGCGAAATGGCGCGACTCGGCGGTTCGCCTGCTGCTGGCGGCGGGGTTCCTCGACGAAGCCGAATCGCGCCTGAAGACCTACCTCGCCAACGATCCCAACAACGCCGAACTGCATAACCTCCAATCAACCCTGCTGACCGAACGGCAACAGGACGACCAGGCGTTACGGGAACTCCAACGGGCCCGAAAGCTCCAGCCGAAGGACCCGTCCTACCAGAACAACCTCGCGTATCTTCTCGCCCAGCGCGGGGAAATGCTCCCGCAGGCGGAGCGACTGATCCGCGCCGCCCTGCAGATAGACGGCCCGCGTCCGACGACCGCCGACACGCTCGCGTGGGTGTACTACAAACAGGGGCGACTGGGCGAATCCGCGGAGGTGCTCGTTTCGGTTCTGCCGGAAACAACCGACTCCGAACCCCGCGGCGGAGACGAGGAGGAAGAAATTCATCCGGTCATCTGGGACCACGCGGGGGACGTGTTTTACCGTCTCGGCTGGGCGGACCGGGCGGTACGCTACTGGAAACAGGCGATCCGGGGCGCGAAGGACGAACCCTACGCCGCGCGGGAAATTCGGGAGATCTTACGGAACACCCCCGCCAAGCTGCGGGCGGTCGAGGATCGCAAACTCCCCGCCGTCGCGCCGCTGGGCAAAGAAGTACAATCGTCCATCGAGAAAAAACTGCGGGAATACGAACAACAGCACCCCACGACGGCCCCGACAACCCAGCCGGCGAGGAAGAACAATCCATAGACACGATCCTCCGCGGAGGAAAGAATTCACGCGTACAGGGAGTGACACGAGCATGGCAGGACACAGCAAATGGGCGAATATCAAGCACCGCAAGGGACGCCAGGACGAAAAACGCGGTAAAATCTGGTCGAAGATCGCGCGGCAGATCATCGTCGCCGCCCGCGCCGGGGGGGGCGACCCCGCGTGCAACCTGACCCTGCGCTACGCCATCGACGAAGCCAAAGCCGCCAACATGCCCAAGGATACCATCGCCAACGCCGTCAAAAAGGGCACCGGCGATATCGAGGGCGTGACCTACGAACCGATCGTGTACGAGGGATACGGCCCGGGCGGGGTGGCGTTTCTCGTCAGTTGCCTGACCGACAATCGCAGCCGCACCGCCCCGGAAATGCGCAAGCTCTTCGAACGAGGCGGCGGGCAGCTCGGCGCGACCAACTGCGTCGCGTACATGTTCGAGCAGAAGGGAACCTTCGTGATCGAAGCCGCCAAAACCGACGAGGACACGCTGATGGAACTGGCGCTGGACGCCGGCGCCGACGACGTGATCGCCGAGGGAGAATTCTTCGAGATCACCTGCGAACCGAGCGCCTTCTCAACGGTCAAGGACGCCCTGGCGGAAAAAGGGATCGAAACCACGTCCGCCCAGGTGGCGATGGTCGCGGGGAACATGATCACGCTGGACGCCGATCAATCCCGCAAAGCCCTCAACCTCATGGAAAGCCTCGAAGACCACGACGACGTCCAGAACGTCTACACCAACCTGGACATCCCCGACGAACTCGTCGCCGAAGCGTCTGAGGGATAATATTGCCGACAAGATAATATGTGATTCAGATTCTGAGCATGGAATACATTGTCCATGGTTACATCGAAAGACAATTCGCCCGATCCCGCCAATGGTGAGATTGTGTTGTATTCCTCGCCGGGTGGGGATGTGCGGGTTGAATGTCTGTTGCGCGAGGAGACGATCTGGCTGACGCAGCAGCAGATCGCCGAGTTGTTCGGGGTGGATAAATCCGGCGTAAGTCGTCATTTGAAGAATATTTACGACGAGGGCGAACTGGTCCGGGAGTCAGTTGTTGCAAAAATTGCAACAACTGCCGCCGACGGGAAAAGCTATCAGGTGGAGTACCATACCCACATCTCAAAAAAACGTGTATAGGCTGTTCTGAAGCCCGATAGGGCTGGCAAGCGTTTAGCCGGGGGTTAGCGCAGCAAACCCCCGGTGAGGATTTTTTGTATCGAAGTCCCGACGGGACGACAGCAAACCTGGAATATCCTTCCATTCGAGAAAATCCCAATATCGCTGCCGTCCCGTTGGGACTTTTATCCATACACCGTTTTCCGGGGGTTCGCTGCGCTCACGCCCCGACGAAACGCTGACCAGCCCTTTCGGGCTTCCATACCGGAGGGTTTGTTTTTTTGAGATGTGGGTAAAGGTGAGGGCGTTGCCTTGGGCTATGCTCTATCAACCCGTTGGGCTGAATAAAAGAATTTGGATGTGAAATCCCTATCCCTTCCCTCCGCGTTTTAATTGTTTTCTATCGTCGCGGTACGCGGTCGGAAAGGATTCCGACCGCGCGGATTACCAGGATTCTCACCGCGCTAAGGTTTCGTGGATTTCACGAAATCTCGGATCAGGAACGCGACGCCGGGGCGTCTTCTTCGAGGTATTCCTTCAGATCCTGCTTGAGGTTTTCGATTTCGAAGGGTTTGTTCACGAACCCCAGCACGCCTTCGGAGCGAAGCTGGTCGATCACGTGATGATCGCTGTACCCGGAAATCAGCACCGCGCGGATGTCGGGATTGATGGCCTTCATCTCGCGGAACGTCTCCAGGCCTCCCATGCGCGGCATGATCAGGTCCAGCAGCACCAGGTCGATGCGGCGGTAATTGTCCTGGTAGAAGCGAACCGCCTCCTCCCCGTCGGCGCAGAAGCTCGCGCGGTATCCCAGCGTTCGCAGGGCGCGGACGGCGTAGTTGCGGACCATGTCCTCGTCGTCGACCACGAGAATATGCTTGGCCTTGGAACCCTGCGCTTCGGAGGCGTACACGCCCAGGGGCGACTCGGCTGTCGGGAGAAACAACCGAAACGTGCTGCCCTCGCCGGGCGCGCTTTGGACGTCCACGAATCCCTTGTGGTTCTTCATGCAGCCGTACACGCCGGCCAGACCCAGGCCCGTTCCCTCGCCCATTTTTTTCGTCGTGAAAAACGGCTCGAAGATTCTCTCGAGGGTGTCTTCGTCCATGCCCACGCCCGTGTCGCGCACGGACAGCTCCAGGTAATGACCCGGCGGAATGGTTTCCATACCGCGCAACGCGCGCTCCTCGGTGAGATGCGCGATGCGCGTCGAGAACGTCAGCCGTCCGCCCTGGCGCATGGCGTCGCGGGCGTTGATCGCCAGGTTCAGCAGGGCGTTCTTCAGTTGGGAGGGATCGCCCATGACCGTCGGATACGCGGCCCGCAAGTCCTGGGTGATTTCGATCCGCCGGTCGATGCTGTGCGAGAGCAGCTTGATCGTCTCGGTAATGGCTTCGTGCATATCCACGGGGACGGTCTGGAGTTTGCCCTTCCGTCCGAACGCGAGCAACTGCTGCGTCAGGTCGCCCATCCGCTGGGAGGCTTTTAAGATCTGATCGGCGGACTCCAGCAACGACGGCGAGGATCCCGAGTCCAGACGAATCAGTTCCGCGTTTCCGTGAATCGCCGTTAAGAGATTGTTGAAATCGTGCGCGATCCCGCCGGCGAGCTGCCCGATCGCTTCCATCTTGCGGGTGTGATGAAGCTGTTCCTGGAGCTGGCGGCTTTCCTCTTCCGCGCGAACCTGGTCGGTCATGTCCAGCACCAGCATCGCCACGTTGTCGGGGCGCGTGCTGTACGACACGAAATGCAGGTCGCGTTTCGTGTTCGCGCAGCGCCAGCGGAACTGGCAGGGTTTGCTGTCCTGGGCGGCGGTGGCGAGTTTCGCGGAGATGGCCGTCAAACCCGTCTCGTTCAACTCGGACAAACAATGCCCGATCACCTGATCGCGCTGCAGACCGACGTATTCCTCGAACGTCGCGTTCACGTCGAGTATCCGGTAATCCGCCGGGCGACCATCCTGGTCCCGGATCACCTCGTGCAAGGCGAATCCTTCCACCATGTCCTCAATCACCATCTTGCAGTACTCCCGGTTCAGCCGCGCTGTTGGAGCAGCCTGATCTTCGGCACGGACTGGTTTTTCTGCTTTACGTGTGACGGCACAAGAGGGATTACATACGGCGTCAACCTTACTATCGGCAGTTTCTACAATTCCAATCACTTTTCCTGTAGGGTCTTTCACGGGTAGTTTGCAGATTTCCTCGCTCGCGGCGCGCCCCTCCGCGTCGGTGCGCATCATCAAACAGGTCACCGCCTGGGCGGTCGTTCGCACCCGCTGGTCGCATTTCTCGAGCATATCAGCCTGCTGAGCCTGATCCGGAGAGAGAAAATCGCGCTGCGTCTTTCCGAGAATCTCCGAGGGATTCGCCAATCCCAGCGCCTCCGCCGCCGCCTGCGTGCAGCCGAGATACCGCCCGTCGGTGTCCTTCCACGCCACGCGATGCCACAACGCCTGCAACACGAGATGATTCGTATCCACCACCCCCGAAGGACGCTGAACCTCCCCCGCCGACGGCGCGACGCCGTTGGGCACCGGCGACTGCATCGCGCGCCTCTGACGAATCAGACGAACCGCCCAGGTAATCAGCACACCGCTGACCGACCCGACGACGACAAGACAAATCCACGTCCAGAGAATCCCCATACTCAGGGAAAACCACCACGAACCGTCGACCCCGGCGCCCAGAAACCCGGACGTGGGAATCTGCGCAGATGAACCCAATAGACAACTCAATGTCCAAACGCCCGACATTCCCAGGTAAACCTCCGGATTTCAGGACGACGAATCCATACCCAATCCCTTGCTATACACCAAAAGGTCCGATAATGCAAGAACTCACCCGACGGAAAACGATTCCCCAATGGGAGGACAGAATATCCTTCCTCCCGGAATCCGGGGTGTTGCAAACCCGCAAGTCGTCTTATTCAATAAGGTTAACGACTCACCCATTCGGATATTACGATCGAATGACGTTAATCGCGGAGGGGCATTTCAGGGAAAACTTGATCCGCCCATCCGCAGCACGGGTTCGTTTGCTGACGATATCCCCGTGTGGTGTGGGGATCACGAGTTCCAGTTCCATCTCCTCGCTGCCTTCGGTGATCGGACGATAGCGAATCTGTTTCCAGTTCGGTTTCGTCTGCGTCACGCCGCCGAGAATGCGCGCGAGATGAAAAATCGGATGGGCCGCCCAGGCGTGCGTCATGCTGTGATTGCCCGGGATAAACACCTCCCCATAGACAGCCGGGATTTTATTACGAAGAAACGTCTCCAGCGTGCCTCCCATGGGAATCATCTCTTCCCAACGTTCCCGAAGATGCCCCAACACCTCCGCGCCGAATCCCGCTTCCGTCATTGCCTCGTAAATATACGTCGCCCAATAACTGCTCGGTAAAGCGCTGTTGATCTTTCGGCCTCGAAGGTAGGGAAGCAACCGTTTTTGAATCATGTGGCTGTGATGTTTCGGCTGCAACCCCGCCAGAATCGCCAGCGTCTGCGTGTGGATCGAATAGCGGCTGGAGGGTTTGCCCTTCGGATCGATCGCGTCGCGGAAGAGGCGTTTTCGGGAATCCCAGAAATGACGATTCACGAGGGATTCCTGCCGGGCGAGGAGTTGTTCAAACTCCCGCCGTTCCCGTCGCAACCCGGCCGCCCGCGCCAGGTCGCGCAGCTTTTGCAGCGTGTAGACGTACCACAGGTTCAACAACGCGGGACAGCCTTTCCTCTCCAGGTCGCACCAGTCCAGAAACAGCCAATATCTCTCGTCATACCGCAGCAATCCGCCCCCGCCCACTCCTTCGGTTCGGAAATAGTCCAACACCCGCCGGACGCGCGGAAGCTGTTCCGTGAACAGATCCGTTTTCCCGGTCTGGAAATAATAATCCCACAGCGTGATGATCCAGATCAGGGAAAAATCGGGCAGGATGCAGTGATGGGTACGTGTGGGGGCGTGGCCGTACGTCAGACCGTTGGGGGTTTCCTGTCCGGCGAGGCTTCGGATGCCCCGCGCCAGCAGTCGGGCGTCGTTGGCGAGATGAAACGTGTTCTGCGCCTGCACGCGCGCGTCGCCCCACCACTGGGCTTGTTCGCGCCAGGGCGTGTCCACGTACGCGTCGAGCATGCACACCCGCTGCGTCCGCACGCAGATGCGATGAATGTCGTTGATCACGGGATCGCTGGTCCGGAGCTTTCCCCGGACATCCAGCGGATAGATCGTTTCCCGATGGCGAAGGCGGACCGTCAAAGGGCGGGTGGTTTCCCTCGCCAGCACGGTGACGAACCGATGACCGATCATCTGGAAAAATTCGTGGCCGTTGTTCCCGGGCTTGAGCGTCATGCGATGAACCAGACAAGGCATGCTTCCCCCATCGAGCAGCCGACTGAGGAGGGGAGCGTGCTTTTCGTCCAACCCTTCGCAGAAGTAAAAGTCCAGCGTCTCTCCACCGCGCGCGCCGGAGACGTCGACGGTGAGGTTTCCGAAGGTCGGCCCACCGTAATCCAGCGCCATCGCCTGGAATTTACCCTTTCCCGCGGGCGGTATCGTGATCGTTCCTGCCGGGGCGTTCATGCTGCTCCAACGGGTGCGCCCGATTTCCGCGTGAACCGGAAAATACAGGTTTTCCTCTTCCGCCCAGTGTGTCTCGCACGCGCCGGACGCCGACGCGGACACGGAGGAATACGGGGATAGGAAATTCGTGAAGTTCGGAATTCCGCGCGGTTCCACACCATGCCACGGCATGACACCGAAGTGTCTGCCCACCGGTCTTTGCCAGCCGTTTTTACGGAACCGTTTGGCTGTGATCCAGGCGTTGTCGTTTTCTCGCTTATCCACCCATTCCTGGTAATTCTGCTGCGAGGACAGTCGGCCGGTGTATTGTTTCTCCCCCGGCGCCAGGCGGCAAAACCAACTACCGTCGGAAACAAGCTCGAACCGTCCCCATTTGGCGGCGCAAAGAACGCCCGCTTCCGACTGGTGCAGATACTGGTACGTGGAAATCCCCGCGTTGTAGGCCAGGATGCAAATCCGATTTTCACCGCGCACGAGATACGGTCGCAGGTCCACCTCGTCGTAAGGCCAGCTTCGCTGATATCCCCGCGCGGGTCCGCGCGTGACGTATGTTCCGTTGACGTACAGGACGTAACACTGGTCGGCGGTGATGTACAGCGGCGCCCGCGTGGGAACGCCGCGAAGCACGAAATCCCGACGAAACTGGACGTAGGTGTTTCGATTCTGAACATTCCCATTGTACAACCATATCCACTGCGCCTTGGACAACATAGGGTGCTTCATTGTGGTCACGAACCTTTCACGCCGCGGGGAGGATCCGGCGGATTATCCCATCGCGGCGATGATCGCGTCGGCCATCTCGCTCGTGCCGACGGCCGTCGGATCGTCGCGGTGCGGCTTCATGTCGTACGTCACGCTTTTGCCTTCGACGATCACCTTCGCGACGGCGTTCTCCAGCGTCTTGGCAGCCGCCGCTTCGCCGAGGTAATCCAGCATCAGCATGCCGGACAAGATCACCGCCGTCGGGTTGACCTTGTTCTGCCCCTTGTATTTCGGGGCGCTGCCGTGGGTGGCCTCGAAGACGGCGCCGGAATCGCCGATGTTCGCGCCCGGCGCGACGCCCAACCCGCCGACGAGTCCCGCGCATAAGTCGCTCAAAATGTCGCCGTACAGGTTTTCCGTGACGATCACGTCATACAGTTCCGGCTTCTGCACGAGCTGCATGCACATGTTGTCGATGAGGCGTTCCTCGGATTCGATGTCCGGGTAGTCCCTGGCGACTTCTTCCGCGACGGCTTTGAACAGGCCGTCCGAATGCTTCATAATATTGGCCTTCTCGACGTACGTGACTTTCTTCCTGCCGTGCTTCTTGGCGTACTCGAACGCGAAGCGAACGATCCGCTCGGAATTTTGTACGCTGATGGGCTTGATCGACACGCCGGTCGAATCGCCGGGAGTTTTGATCTTCTTGTCGGTGCTCAGGCGGTTGACCGTCTCGATCAGTTCCCCGACTTCCTTCGTGCCCTTCTCGAACTCCACGCCGGCGTAAAGGTCTTCGCAATTTTCACGCACGAGGACAAGGTCGATGTTTTCGTATTTGCTCCGCACGCCGGGGTAGCTTTTGCAAGGCCGCAGGCAGCAGTACAAATCCAGCGTCTGGCGCAGCAGCACGTTGACGCTGCGAAACCCGCTTCCGATGGGCGTGGTAATCGGGGCTTTGAGGGTCGCGTCGGTGTCGCGTACGGATTGGATGGTTTCGGCCGGCATGGGCGTGCCGTGGGATTCCATGATATCCACACCCGCGACACACTCGGTCCATTCGATACGTCCGGCCCCGGGGGTTTTCTCCAAAGCGGCGTCGAGACATTTCCGGGCCGCAGCCGCGAGTTCCGGGCCGGTTCCGTCGCCGGTGATTAACGTAGCCGTATGCGTTTTCGCCATAATCCTGCAGGTCCTTTCATCTTAGGCAAATCGGTCTTTTTCGTGGAAAATGAACGGAGAATCGTAACAGAAACGCGGTTCGGATTCAATGTCGAAGAAACCCGGAAATCACGAAGGCCACGAAGTTCACAACTCGTGCTTCGTGGCGAAGGTACTTCGCAGAGTAGCAAGGGCACAAAGGTGAAAGAAAATAGTCAGTAGGTGGTGGCACCACGGGCTTGTTATGCCTCCCCTGCTAGGGGCCGGCAGCGGCGGAGGCAACCCCTAACAGGGGAGGCAATATTGGGACAACGCTTTGCATTTTATGGCTGTCCGCCTTCTTAGTTCCGAAGGAACGTACAGCATTTAGCCGGGCGGTGAGCGCAGCGAACCCCCGGAATCGATTGTAATTACACAGAGTCCCGACGGGACGACAGCATTTTATATTCATCTTATGTTGCTACACCGCTGCCGTCCCGTCGGGACTTGAATTTCTATTTCGTTTACCGTGGGTTCGCTGTGCTTCACCCACGACTAAACGCTGCCCAGCCCTGCGGGCTTCAGAAATGAAAAAGAGAATTAAGTGTGTGTCCCCCGATTACCCGTGTGTCCCCCGATTACCCACGAATTGGTGGGTTACAAGTAACCCACTCTTCCCGCTGCCCGCTATCCCTATTTTCTCTATTCGATTACTTTTATTCCTTCGCTTGTCCAAATAAAACCTTTATCGCCTCACTCCTGTCAGATCCGGATGTATTACGAAGAATGCCCTCGACTTCTGTTTTAGAAATTGGCCTTTGTAATAGAGCCACGATTGGCCATAGACAACCCACACGATATGAATGCGACTCTGAACCTAGAATGTCCACAGCATGCTTACCTGTAATTGGTGGTCTGATATATGGCGCAATGATGCGGATACATCTCTCCCTATTTGATGTAGTTTCTGTGCCAAGAATCAGAGGAATATCTTCCGGAGCAAGAGAACTTAATTTTGTTCGTTTGACCAGCAATTCAAGGATCTGCTCCCTATGACTTGTAGTTTCGCTCCCAGCTAATAAGGCTATCTCTCTTGCATTTAGATTCTCTGGCAAGTTACTCAAGAGAGCTTCAACACTACGCACACGATTACTGGTAGTTTCTCCCTGTAAGGCGGTTGCGGCAACATTGACTGTCTTACGGATATCACTGTTAGATTGACGTATTGGTGGGAGTGTGGGAGTTGAATCGATGTTGTCAAATCCCTGTGATTTTTTTTCGGAGGGATTAGTATTTTCCTTCGGTTCCTTTTTTGGCAGAGGATGTTTGGGATCAACAGGGGATGCGTCAGGACTTGCAATCATACTTGGTTTCGGTTTGTGTGCATCAGAAGCGACTTGCGATTGTGGTTGAGAGGGAATGCCAAAGAATTTGCTGCCGAATTGCCTGAGCTTGCCAATGGATTCCAAGAATGCAGCAAGACCAATAATAAATGTGACAATTATCAGCAGGATAGACACAATGGGATGATTTTTAATTTTCTTATAGACTTGCTGTACTTTCCCTTGATCATTTTTTGTATCTTTACTTTTTATTTTTAATTTTTCTCTTTTGTCTTCAGGTTTTTCGGCTTTTTGCTCGTCAGCCACATTTTCCATATGGGAAATATCTTTGGATTTACTCAATGCGACTAACTTATATTTCCCAGATATTTTCTGTAATTCATATCCGTCAATTATCAATCTTGCATTTAAATATTCTACGACTGCAATACATTTGTCAGGGCAATCTAAATATTCTCTTGGGTCTGCAACCTGTTCAATTAGTCTAGCTATAGCATCAGAATCATCTTCATTGGCAGCATTTATCACTTCACGCACTGCCGGAACTCTTGATGTAGAACCAATGTGTAATTTTAAGCCTGCTGCCCCCATAAAATCTTCGAGTTGAGAGCCTGAACGATAGATACCAATAGGCTCCTTGTCCGAGTTTCCCGAACCACCAGTAGCCACATTAACTAAAGCTGTGATGGTTTGAATGGAGAATGATCCCATTGCAATTTCCCTGTAAATGTCATTATAAGTTGGTAGAGTATATAAATCATTACCCACGGATTAAGGCTTTAGTCTGTAAGATAAACCGCCTTCACCCCGGCGAATTCAATTGTTTCTTAACAAACAACGTCTTTTTAAAAAAGAAGCAATCCGCCATTGATACCAAACAAGATACCCCCCATCCGGGAAAAAGCAAGGATTTAACGGCTGGGACTGGGCACTAGGGTCTTGGGACTAGTCCCCAAACCCCAAACCCAAGTCCCTTTCCTACCTTCCTGCTCCCTTTCAATCTTGTCCCTTCGATTGCATTTTTCGTCCATCCGTGGTACACAAAACCTGTAAATAGCAATGTAAGATTGAGGTGACGTATGCGAGTAGGGTTTGTAGGCCCAAGTCAGTCGGGAAAGAGCACGTTATTCGCCGCGGTGGCGGAATCCGGCGGTTCCCATGTCGATCTGTCCCGGCCGGATCAGCCGCACCTGGCGGTCGTGAAAGTGCCCGACGAACGGCTGGCATGGCTGGGCGAGTTGTATCAACCCAAAAAGGTCACCCCCGCGGAACTGGAACTGCTGGACCTGCCCGGATTCGACCTGTCCGACGACGCCGGACGCACTCGCGCCAAGACCCATTGGCCCGCGATGCGCCAGTGCGACGGTTTGGCGCTGGTGGTCCGCGCGTTTCCCGACGACGCGGTGGCGGCCTATCGCAATCGAATCGATCCGAAAGGCGACGTCGAGGAACTGCTCTCGGAATTTCTCTTCGCGGACCTCGAACAGGTTACCACGCGCGTGGAGAAACTCGAAGTCTCCGTCAAAAAACCCACCCCGAAACGCGACGAACAGCTTCGCGAACTGGAGTTGATGAAACGGCTTCTCGACGCGCTGGAAAATGAAAAACCGATCTGCGACGTGATCGCGAACGAGATGGAGGATAAACTCGTCCGCAGCTTCGGATTCCTCACGCAAAAGCCCGCGCTGGTCGTGGTCAACTGCTCCGAAGACGATATTTCCGACGCCGACGCGGAATCCCTCGCGAACCTGCCGACGCTGAAACTCTCCGCGAAGATCGAGGAGGAGATCGCCGAACTGCCCCCCGAAGATCGCGGGGAATTTCTCCGCGACCTGGGGTTAAGCGTCGCGGCCGGCGACCGCCTGGTGCGCGCCTGCTACGAAAGGATGAAACTCATCAGCTTCCTGACCGTCGGCGAGGATGAATGTCGCGCCTGGACCATCCCCGCCGGTACGGACGCCGTGACCGCCGCGAGCAAGATTCACAGCGACATCGCCCGCGGATTCATCCGCGCCGAAACCGTCGCCTACGACCACTTCCACGCCGCCGGGGACATGAAGGCCGCCAAAGCCGCCGGCCACGTGCGCCTGGAAGGGAAAACCTACACCGTGCAGGACGGCGATATCATCAACTTCCGATTCAACGTCTAACGACACGACAAACCACAAAAAGAGAACGCGAATGACGCGAAGAAGACGAATGACACGAATTTCTTTTTTAATCCCTATTCGCGTCATTCGTCTTTCTTCGTCTTACCTGTCCCCTAGGGATTCGCGTTTTCTTCCCGGTGGATCGATCCATTGAACATGGAAACACCAACCCGTGCCGCTCTTCCAAACCCGCGGCGTCTCAAACGACGCTGGTGGCAGGTGCTGTTGCGCGGCGGATTGGCTGTGGTGCTGATGCTTTGCGCGCTGTACGTCGTGCTTCCGTGGATTCTCCCCACGGAAACCCTTCGTCAGTATCTGCGGGCCTCCCTCGCCGAACAGCTCGGTGGGGACGTGTCCGTCGGGGCCATGCACATCAGCTGGGGGGAAGGCGTGGTCATCGATGGCCTGACGATTACCAACCCCCCGGAATTCCCCCCGGGTCCGATGGTGCGCGTCGGTCGCATCCGTTGCGATTTTTCCCCCCTGCGGCTGCTCTTCGGGCGACGGATCACGTGGATGGACGTGGAACAGCTCGTGGTGACCGTGAAAGACAACCAGGCCGGCCGATTGAACATCGACTGCCTGAAGAACCTGAAGATGGATATCGAGACGCGACGGCTTCGCGTTCGTGAATCCCGCTTTTCCGTGTTCCTGCAGGATCAGCCTCGCCCGCTGGTGGCGCAGATCAGCGACCTGCAGGTGCTTCGTTCCCGCGAAATTCTGGGGCAGATCACGATGACCGGCGCGTTCGAGCAAACCGGGGCGCCGGCGCCGATTGCCCTGCGCATTTCCGTGGGAGGCCCGGAAGAACACGCCGCGACCGTCGATTGTCGCTTCGCCAACCTGGACCTGAAGCAACTGCCCCGCAGCCAGGCGGTCTGGAGAGACTTGCCCATCGAGTCCCTTGACGGCCGCTGCCGGGGACAACTGGTCTTCCAGATGGGACGAAATCTGCGCATGGAGGAAGTCCGGCTGGAACTGCTGGCGGAGAACCTGGTGGTCAAACCTCACGGGCTGGCGGCCTTGCCGACCATCGAGAAGGCGGGATTGCAACTGGACGCCGATCTCGACGCCCTGGCGGAACGGGCCGACGTGCGGCAGTTCCATCTTCGCGTTCCGGGAGTGCAATTGGCCGGGTCGGGCGTGTTCTACGCGGACCTGCTTCAAGGGGACTGGCAAGCCGTCGAACGCCTCCAACTCCGCGGTAGCATTTACCCCGAACGTCTGCTGGCCCTGATGACGGGGCGTGAAACGCTGCCCAACCACCTGGCGGTGCGCGGGCCGATCGAGATCCACGCCCTCGCGCAACACGTCAATGACATGCTGGGTGTCGATCTGGATATCGACGCCGGCGCCACGGGCATCCGAACCGAACAAACCGTTCTGAAACCCGCCGAGCAACCCCTTCGCCTGCAACTGCAAGCCGGCCTGCGGCGCACCGGCGACGCCTGCCGCCTGGACGTGAACCACGCGCAATTCCTCTTCGGCGAAAACCGGATCACCGCCGCCGGACGCATCGCCGATCTCCAGGCCTTCACGCCGTCCCAGTCGTCCGAGGATCCGGACCGGGCGCTCAACGCTATCCTCCGGGCGCTGCGACAGGTGCGTCTGCGCGGCGATGTTCACCTGAAGTATCCTCCCTCCCTTCTTGCCGGCGTTCCCAACGCCTCCCCGGAATCGCTTCCGTTGCGGGGAACCTGGGTCGGTCCGTGGTCGTTCTCGCCGGGCGCGAAACCGAAATTCACCCTGGGACTGCGCGGCGACGCGAGCGTCGAATCGCGGCCGGACGACCCGACCCGACCGAAGGAACAGGAATTCTCTCTCGAACTGAGCGCCTCGCTGGATCCCGAAGCGCGGAAAATCACCGACATCCTCCTCGACGCCCTGAGCGACCGGGGGCGCGTCAGCCTGGACGCCTGCTCCGTCCAACTGCCCGTCGGGAAACATCCCCTGCGCTGGGAAGGCGAGTTCGAGATCGACCGGATCGAATCGTTCCGCGCGTGGATCGCGCCCGATCCGAAAAAACCGTCGCGGATTTCCGGAGGCGCCAAAGGATCGTTCCGGGGTTCCGTTTCCCGCGCCGGGAAAATGCAATCGCAACTCGACGCGAATCTGGACGCGCTCGGCCTGTCGCTGGGAAAGGATTTCTCCAAACTCCCCGGCGAGACAACCCGCGTTCACTTCGACGCGACGGGCGACCTGCATGAGGATTCCTGGAAGGCGTCGATCCGCGTGCGGTTCCAGGAGGCGACGTTCCAAATGGATTCGCGACAACAGGACGGCGTGGTCACCCTGCAAACCCGGGCGGACATCCAGGACGTCGCCTGGCTGCAAACGGTCAATCCCTCGCTGGACTTCGCCCTGGGAGGAGGCCGCCTGAACGGCCCTCTGCAAGTGGAAGGTTCGCTTCGCCGGGACGGACCAAACCTTTCCTACGCGCTGAAGGCGGAATCGAAAGCGTTGGACTGCGTCGTCGGCGGTCAAAGACCGACCGTCAACATCCAGGACAAGCACGTCATACTGGCGCTTCGCGGCACGGCGCATGAAACCTCGGCCGACGAGCTGCCGTTCCGGAATGAGGAAACGTCCCTCGTCGTCGGCGACTCCTCGATTTCGATGACCGAACTGCAAGGCCGATTGAATCGCAAGCGGCTTCGCACCGCCCTAAAGACGGGCAAACCGTGGGAGGCGTGCGACGAGTGGAAGGCACAGCTGCACATCCAGTGCGACGTCGGCGACCTGCTGGGCGAAGTCGTTCCCCGCTGGGCGTCCTGGGCCGCGCGACATCGCCTGGAAGGAAAGGTTCACACGCGCGGCTCGGTGCACATGGACCGGAAGAATCTTTCCGCGCAACTGCACGTGGATGCCGCGGACCTGGGCGTTCGCGACGTGGAAGGCTTCACCAAAACCCGCGGCGAACCCGTCCTGGCGCGGCTGGAGGTATCGACGCCGCCGGACTTCACCGCGCCGCGGATTCGCGCGTTTCACCTGGAGACTCAAGCCGTCACCGTGGACGCGAACGTCGAGGGGCAAACCCGCCTGGACGAGGGAGGACTGCCGATCGGCATCGCCCCCGCGGAGGTGTCTCTGACGGCGAAACTTCAGGACGCCGGCGCGTTGGCGCGATTTTGGCCCGCCTGGAAAGACCGAAACCTCCGCGGCCGGGCTTCGCTGCAACTGCGGTGGACCGCCGAACCCAACCGGTGGGGAACGATCCGCGAACTGGCGCTGGGCGTGGAGGATCTTCGGGGAACCTGGCGCGAAAAGTCCTGCCGACTCGACGGCGACGTTCGGATCGAAAACCTGAGTTTCGTCGATGAATCGACGCCGACCCTCGGCCGATTGACGACGGAGAACCTGGAATTCGCCGCGGGAGACAATCGCGGCTGGCTGCTGGCGGACGTGCGAGTCAAGCCCGGCGCGCCGGCGGGTGAGTTTCATGTGCTGTTCGCGTCGCTGGACGACAAGGATCTCGCCGACTGGCTGGCGAATCCCGCCTCCGCACCGACGAGTCAGCCGAGTTCGCGAACCGACGCCGACGCCGCGTTGCGACAACGGGCCGATCGCTGGATCGCCCGGGCGCACGACTGGTTCAAAAACGCCGATCTGACCGGACGCGTTTCGGCGGCCCGGTATCGAACCTATGATCCGAACGTGCGACAGTACTACCCCGCGCGGGAACTGGAATTGAGGTTGCGCATCCGCGACAACGATCTCCGACTCGGATACGACGCGGGATTGTACGGCGGGCGGGTTACGGGGAGCCTGGCGACCAACCTGACCGTTCCCCAGCCCGTCGTCACCAGCAAAACCGAATACGCGGACGTTAAAGCCACCAAGACCATTCGCCCGCAGATATCACGCATGTTTCCCGGCAACACGGTGCACGGAAAATTCAACCGCACCGAAAACGTGCATTTCCCGCTGCGCGACCTGCTGTGCAACGCCGCGGACAGCGGGTATCGTCTCTGCCCGGAAGGCGACGCCGAACTGGTCGCCACGGACGGCGTGGTCCTGGGGAAGGCGGCCCCGGATTTCGTGACGAATATTTTCCCGGGCCTGAACCTGACCAAATATCCCTACCGCACGATGACCGCGTTCACGAAATTCCTGCCCGACGGCGCGACGCAAAACGAAACGTTCTTCTTCGGCGCGTACGACCTGTACATGGAGGGAACGACGAAACGGGACAATTCCATCCGGTACATGGTGGGGCTGGTGCTGCTGGGCGGCGCGTTCCCCGCCGAAGCGCTGCGCGACTGGAAACAGGGACGCGTTCCGATCCTGAAAGTCAAAGGTCGTATCGAGGACGGCAAGCTCGTGGACGACACCGTTTCCTACCCCCTGCCGAACGAGACGCTGTTCGAGATTTTCCTGAAAAACAATCTCGTCTATCGCGCGTGGGTGAATCTGCACAACCCGCCTCCCGGAAAATAATCCCACGGCGTCCGAAGGGGAACATCAGGATTTCGCCGGTTTCGTGGAAAGACGCGATTGCAGATACTCCCGCGGGCCGGCATGAACGGTCAGTCCCTTCCGCCGGGAACCGGCGGGGGATTCCGAATCGATCAGATGCACATCCACCCCGCCGCCCAATCGACTCCCCGCCGCGCGGGCCAGATTGGCGTCGGTCGTCAGAACCACCAGTTTCGATCCGGTTTGTGCGCACAGTTGCGCTAAAACGTCCGTGGAATTCCCCGTCGCGGGGATCCGGACGACGCACGGCGTGTCGGGATATTGCAACTGAATCAGAGGCCGAATTTTCCAATATTCACGAGGCTGACTCGTCTCGAAAAACACAACCGTCCCTTCCTGTTTCAACGCCGCTAAAACCTTATCCAACCCCTCCGTATCCTTATCCCGCCGGTGGAACACCATCCCGACGTCCACGGCGAAAACGGGCGATCCCTTCTCGAGAATCAGGAAGCGCCCCTCCTGAAGAGGATGGGTGGACAACTCTCCGAAGGGCTGGCCCAGAATCGACTGGCGATGCAACCCCACCCCCTGACTCAATAACCCGGCGTACAGTCGTCCGCGCCACAAGGTTACGGCGCGAACGTCGGCGGCGGAAACCGTCATCAACAGACTCATCCCCTCCGGGGGTGTCGGCTCGATCAAACCGGTCAGGGAATAGGATGATTTCCCCGGGATATTGATCCCGTCGGACACGACAAACCAAGGCCGTTCCCATCGCCACGTCTCCACGAGCTGCCATCCGCTCATCCCCAACCAGCCCACCGACGCGGCGAGAACGACAAAAAGCAACGCCCATCCCACGCCCCGACTGAGACTCTTGCTCCGTCGCGGGGGGAGCATTCCGGGTTTCGCCGGTTCGGCGCGACGCGCGATAAAACACAAACCCACCGGAACCGCCGCCGCCGCGGCGCCGATCGCGTGGGCGCCCCAGTCCGCCAGTTCCGGGGTACGCCCCGTCGCAACGACGCGCTGCGCCAACTCGCCCAGTCCACCAAGCAGCGCCGCCGCGGCAAGTCCGATCGCGCCCAACCACCATCGATTCGCCCCCAACCACCAAGCCGCCGTGACCGCCAGCAGAAATCCGAACACGCCGTGCGTCTGCTTGTCGTTCAATCCAAACACCTGCGAAAGGGTGATGAAAAGTCCCGTTCTCCGCGTGACTCCCAGAAGCAGGGCGATCACCAGCATCACTCCCACGAGAAACAATCCGGACATCCGCATCGTCCGCAGGCCGCAGATTCGCGGCAGGAGTCCCCACGTCAGGGCGAACGTCACCGCCGTGAGGGGCGGGAAATATCCTCCCGGCGAAAGCATCGCCAGCGTGCTCAACGCCGTCGCGGCGATCCAGAAAAACTCCGTGCGTTCCCATCGCCCGCGCACCATCGCGCGCCCCAACGCCGCGAGGGATCCCACGACGAACAGGCACCACCCCACCACGCCCGTCGTGGCGCCCAGAACCGCCGATCCGCTGGACGCCCCGGAGACCGCGGTAAACGCCGATTCCCCCAAACCGAACCATCCCTTCGGAGTTCGCCAGACAGGCGTGCCCGAAATATTCCACCACAGGATCGTCAATATGAACATGACCAGCAGACTCACCACCGCCGACAGCAGAAACGACGCCCTCGCCGTCGACGACCAGAACAAGCGTCTGGGCCGTCGCGTCCATCGGGGCGCCGTGAAAATAAACAATCCCGCCAGCAGCGTGATCACGTGCGCGTCCCGCGCGCCCGACGAAAGGGGCGCGATGATCGACGCCGCCGACCCGACCACAATCGCCCCGCCGCAAAACCGCGTCAGGCGAATGTGATCGCCGTCGCCCAGAAACGACTGCGCCAGAAACACGCCCAGCGACAACAACGCCATGTGAAACAGCATCGAGGCGTCCAGTTGCCCTTCCATCGTCGTGACGGTCGTTTGCCCGCGATCCACCATGTTCGACACCAGGTGCACCGCCAAAAGCAACCCCACGCCCAGCAGAAACACGTGAACCAGGTTTCCCGGGATATGCCGTTGCCGGCGAATCAACGCCGAAACCATCCACACCAGCCACGCCAGCAGCCAGAACACCGTCAGGCACGCCCAGGGACGATATCCCGCGAATCCCATCCCCGCGCCGACAAGCACGCTGCCGACGTACGCCCAGCGCCCGACCACGTGAACCCGAGACGAAGTTGTGCCTGCCGTTATATACATGGATTCTCAATTCCGAACTTGTATCGACGTGAAAGGAACGACGATTTGAAGGTGAATCTTCCTTCGCGTTTCTTTTCGCGGCGTCACATCATGGTCTCACGGAACCATTTCACGAATCGCTCCACACCCTCGGCGAAGGGCATCGTCGGTTCGTACCCTAAAAGTCGCTTCGCCCTGGCGACGTCGGCGAAGGTGCGGTCCACGTCGCCGGGCTGTTGGGGCAGGCGGCGCAGCTTCGCCTTCACGCCCAGCGCCGTTTCCAGCGTTTGGATCATGTCGTCCAGGCGAACGGGACGCCGGCTGCCCAGGTTGATGATCTCGTATCCCGCGCAACGGTCGATCGCCGCGACCACGCCGTCCAGGATGTCGTCGATATACGTGTAATCCCGGCTGCTGTCGCCGTCGCCGAACACTTCGATCTCCCGTCCCGCCAGGATCCGCGCGGTGAATTTGTGAATCGCCAGATCGGGGCGCTGCCGCGGGCCGTAGACCGTGAAAAACCGCAGCGCCGTGACCGGAAGATCGTACAAATGATGATACGTGTAGCAGAGCAGTTCGCCGGCCTTCTTCGTCGCGGCGTAGGGGCTGATCGGGTGATCCACGTTGTCGTCCTCGGAAAACGGAACCTTGGGATTGTTCCCGTAGACGCTCGAGGACGACGCGAAAATGAACCCAGGCCGCGGATTCGCATTGGCCGCCGACTCCAGCAATCCCACCGTCGCGGCGATATTGAATTTCTCGTATCCCACGGGATCCGCCAGGCTGGGACGTACCCCCGCCCGGGCCGCCAGGTGCACCACCGCCCGCACGCCCGCGCACTGCTCCCGCCAGAACGCTCCCGTCGCGTCGGCGTCGCATAAATCCACCTCCGCGAAGGTGAGTCGCTCGTGATCCTGGAATTCCGCCAGATTCCGCCGTTTGATTTCCGGATCGTACAGCGGATCGAAATTATCCAGGCCGATCACTTCATCCCCGCGCGCCAAAAGCCGCTCGCATAAATGCGATCCGATAAACCCCGCCGCCCCGGTGACCAGAATCTTCAAATCGAATCTCCTATGTATTGATCTTGCTTGGCGGAGCACCTGCTCCGCCAAGTCCATCGATATCCTGGTGGAGCAGGTGCTCCACCAGGCAGAAAATTCGTGGACGAATATTATCGTTTCAGCACCGCGTCAGGCCGACCGATGCAGAGGTAGTCGATCCCGGCGTCGTTGACGTATTGCGGATCGTACAAATTTCTACCGTCGAAAATCACCTTTCGCCGCATACACTTCGCCATGCGCTTGAAATCCGGCGTGCGGAATTCCATCCATTCCGTGCAGATCGCCAGGCCGTCCGCCTCCGCGAGCGGGCCGTAGGCGTCCTCGTCGTAGGTGATGGAATCTCCGAGTACTTTCCTCGCGGCCTCATGGGCCGCCGGGTCGTGGGCCGAGACGCTCGCGCCGGCGGCCAGCAAACGCCCGATCAGCTTCAGCGACGGCGCCTCGCGCATATCGTCGGTGCGCGGCTTGAAGGCCAATCCCCACAGGGCGATGTTTTTGCCTTTCAGATCGCCGTCGTAATAGCGTCGCATCTTCTCGAACAGCCAATCCACCTGGGTCTGGTTGGCCTGGTCCGCCGAACGCACCACGCCCATCTCCACGTTATGCACCTCCCCGGTATGCACCAGCGCCTTGACGTCCTTGGGAAAGCAGCTTCCGCCATACCCCAGTCCCGGAAACAGAAACGCCCGTCCGATCCGCCCGTCGGAACCCATCCCCGCGCGGATGCTCTGGATGTCCGCGCCGACCTTCTCCGCGAGGCGGGCCATCTCGTTCATGAAGCTGATGCGCGTCGCGAGCATCGAATTGCAGGCGTATTTCGTCAGCTCGGCGCTGATGGGGTCCATAAACAGAATCCGCCGGCCTTGGCGCATGAACGGCTCGTACAGGTGCTCCATGATCCGCCGCGCGCGGGGACTTTCCGTGCCGATAATCACGCGGTCCGGGCTGAGAAAATCGTCGACGGCCGAGCCTTCCTTCAGGAACTCCGGGTTGCTGACGTAATCGAAGGGATATTCCGTGTTCGCGCGGAGGATTTCGCGGATTCGATTGCACGTGCCCACGGGAACCGTGCTTTTCGTGACGACGACCACGTAATCGCGAATCCCCCGGGCGATCTGCTCCGCGGCTGCCTCCACGAACGACATGTCCGCCGAACCGTCCTCGCGCGGGGGCGTGCCCACCGCCAGGCCGATCATTTCCGCGTCCGCGGAAGCCGCCGTTAAGTCCGTCTCGAAGGAAATTCGTCCCGCCCGACGATTTTCCGCCAGCAGGTCCGCCAGGCCCGGTTCATAGATCGGCATCCCCCCGGCCCGCAGCGTGTCGATGCGCTTCTCGTCGGTGTCCACCATCGTGACGGTGTTGCCCGTCGAGGCGTAACACGCTCCCGCGACCAATCCAACATACCCGGCTCCGGCGATGACAATTCGCATTCTAGGTTCCTATCTCTGTAACTAACCCAAGGTAAAAGAGAACGCGAATTACGCGAAAAAAGACGAATCCTATTTAAGTTTAATTCATAAACTCCTGACTTCTGACTTAAAACTTCTTCGTCTTATTCGCTCTTATTCGTCTTATTCGCGTTCTCTTTTTCTTTTTCGATGGATATTCTACTACCCACCGAAGCGTTATTCCATCTCCGAACGCAACGGGCGTGTCATCAGATCGGTGATGGTTTCCTGGCGGTCCTTCCCTTCGACAACCACATCGTACACCGCCTGGGTGAGCGGCATTTCCACACCGAGTTTCTTCGCCAGCGCGACCATGCTGCGCGTCGTCGCGACACCCTCGACCACACCCTGCGCCTCGGCGAGCGCCTCTTCAACGCTCTTACCGGTTCCGATCGCCTCGCCGAAGCAGCGGTTTCTGCCGACGGGCGAAAAGCACGTCGTCACCAGGTCGCCCAAACCCGACAGTCCGGCGAAGGTTTCGGGTTTAGCGCCGGCAGCCACGCCCAGCCGTGATATCTCCACCAGCCCGCGCGTCAGCAGTGCGGCCTTGGCGTTCACGCCCGCGCCCATGCCGTCCAGCGCCCCAGCGGCGATGGCGATTACGTTCTTCGTCGCCCCCGCCAGCTCCACGCCGACGACATCCAGGTTCGTGTAGACGCGAAAATATCGCGTCGAGATGCACTCCTGCACCTGCCGCGCGAATGACGCTTCCGAACAGGCGACCGTCACCGTCGCGGGAAGCTCCCGGGCGATTTCCGGCGCAATCGAAGGCCCGGACAGCACCGCGATGGTCCGATCAGGATTCCCCAGCACTTCCAGAAGAATCTCACTAGGCCGCAGGAGCGTGTCGTTTTCAATCCCCTTCGTCACCGAACAGATCGGCGTGTCGGCGGGGCAAACGTCCTTCAACCCTTCCCACACAGTCCGCACGAACTGCGTAGGAACGGCGGAGAGAATCCAGGCGGTGTCATCAAACACACCCTCCCGCCCACTGATCACTTCAATGCCGTCCGGCAGAGGTTTTTCCGGTAGAAACTTTTTATTCACGCGATGTTCGCGCAGGAATTCCGCCTGCTCTTCAAACGCCGACCACAGCCGAACAGCATGGCCGTTCTCCGCGAGCATAATCGCGCAAATCGTGCCCATCCCCCCGTCGCCGATAACCGTAACCCGATGACTCATTGGGAAAAGAGTACCGGTTCAACAAAGCGATGTCCAGTATGGACCAGCAGAAGCATGTCTTCTCTTTCTGTAAGAGCCTGTATGAAAACGTGGCTTGGACATCTTGTCCAAGTGTCTCACGGGCATCTTGCCCGTGAATATCCCCATCTCGCAGGGGCAAGATGCCCCTGGGACGCTTGGGCCAGAGGCCCAAGCCTGGAGTTTGGCGGTTTGAGGGATTTTGACCGTTTTGTGGCGGGGGATTTCGGGGCTGGGGCGAATTTTTCTTGTCGGATCTCTT
>JAFGJE010000055.1 GCA_016929245.1 Phycisphaerae bacterium | reverse complement strand
GCGGGGTCGGTCATGTCGTCGGCGGGCACGTAGACGGCCTGCACGGACGTGATCGCGCCGGATTTCGTGGAGGTGATGCGTTCCTGGAGTTCGCCCATTTCCGTCGCGAGCGTGGGTTGATATCCCACCGCCGAGGGCATGCGGCCCAGCAGGGCGGATACTTCGCTGCCCGCTTGGCTGAAGCGGAAAATGTTGTCGATGAACAGCAGCGTGTCCGCGCCGCCGGAATCGCGGAAATATTCCGCCAGCGTCAACGCCGACAGCGCCACCCGCAGCCGCGCGCCGGGGGGTTCGTTCATCTGCCCGAAGACCATCGCGGTTTTTTCGATGAGCTTCTGTCCCGTCGAGCCGATCTGCGCTTCCTGCATCTCCAGCCAGATGTCGTTGCCTTCGCGGGTGCGCTCGCCGACGCCGGCGAACACGCTGTACCCGCCGTGCTGCGTCGCGACGCGGGCGATGAGTTCCTGGATAATGACGGTCTTACCCAATCCCGCACCGCCGAATAAACCCGTTTTGCCGCCGCGCACGAACGGCGCGAGCAGGTCGATGACCTTGATGCCCGTCTCGAAGATCTCGCTCTTGGGCGTTAACGTGTCGAACTTCGGCGCGGGCTGATGGATCGAGCGGTATTCCTCCGCCCGCACATCCCCCCGGCCGTCGATGGGTTCGCCGACCAGGTTGAACACGCGCCCCAGCACGCCCATTCCCACGGGCATGGTCAAAGGCCCGCCGGTGTCTTCCACCGCCAGGCCTCGCTTCAGGCCGTCCGTCGCGCCCAGCGCCACGCACCGCACGCGCCCGCCGCCCAGATGCTGCTGCACCTCGCCGGTCAGTTGCACGTCGCCCTCGCAAACATGAAGCGCGTTATAGATGGCGGGAAGATTCTCTTCATCGAACTCCACGTCAAACGTCGAGCCGATCACCTGGACGATTTTTCCGGTTGTATTTGTTGCTGTTGTCATATTTCACATCATTTCCAATCAAGAGAACGCGAATAAGACGAATAAAGACGAATTACGCGAATATTTTTTTATCTGAATGATTCCTGACATCATGGTATTTCCTTTTATCAAATAAATTCGTCTTATTCGTCTTCATTCGTCTTATTCGCGTTCTCTTACTCTTATTGCAGCGCCAGCCGCCCGCCGAGGATTTCGGCTAATTCGGTGGTGATCTGTCCTTGTCGGGTGCGGTTGTACTGGATGGTCAGGTCGCGGATCATTTCCTCGGCGCTGTCGCCGGCGGCGCGCATGGCTGTCATGCGGGCGATCTGCTCCGTGACGGCCGCTTCCAGAAAACACTGGAACAATCGCAGCCGGAGCGTCATCGGCAGCAGTCGTTTGAACAACTCCGCGGGGGAGGGAACGAATTCGTATTCAAACCGCGGCGGCGTCGGTGGGGCATAGGGTTTCAGCGGTTCATACGGTTCATACGGTTCATACGGTTCCCACGTTTCCCACTCGTCGGTTTTGACCGGCGGTGGTTTCTCCGGTTCCGGCTGTTTTTCCTTCGGGATCATTCGCATCGGCAGGAGCGTGTGGATCGTCGGTTCGTGCTTGGCTGAACCGATCAGCGTCGAGTACGCGACGTCCAGGCCGGCGATCCGCCCATCGAGGAATTCCGCCATAAACGCGTCGGCCAGACGCGTGATGCGATACCAGCCGCCATGACCCGTCGGATCGAGTTCCTTGTGATGCTTCTCGATTTTCTCCCCGGCGTACTTCAGTTCCGCCAGGCCCGTTTTTCCGATCACGTGCAGTTGCACCCCCCCGGCGTCCTTTACAAGCTCATCGCGTCGCCGCAGCGCTCGGTTGAGGATCGACGAATTGTACCCGCCGCACAATCCCCGGTCGCTCGTTACGATCAGCAGCACGTGCGGGGCGGTAGGTTTTCCCGCCGCCAGCAGCGGATGGCGCAGGTTTTTCGGAGGCGTTTTGGCGATCACGTCGTCGGCGAGTTCACTCACGCCGTCGAGATACCCCCGCGCGGACAGGCAGCGGTTGAACGTGCGCTTGAACTGCGCGGTGGCGACCATTTCCATCGTCCGCGTGACGGTGTGAATGCTCCCGACGGCCTTCCGCCGGGCCAGGATTTTGCGGGCCTTTGCCATAAGGTTAATTTAGGTGGTGGGGCTCTGTCCCACCACCTACTGTATCGTGCGGGACTTGGCGGGACGGAGCCCCGCCAAGCTTACGTCAAATGTTATAACGCCGGCAGGGAGGACGGTTTTTTTTCGTCCCGCGCCGGTCCGTATTTCCGCTTGCGGTAGTCGTGACGATCATTCTCCCATTGGGTTTTTTTGTACTCGCCCGCGATGAAGCCGATTCGCTTCAAGCGATCCTCGGGCATTTTCCCGTCGGCGCGAAGCTCCTCGAACACGTCCTCGTGCTCGCCTTTCATGTACGCGAGAAAGCCTTTCTCGAAAACGGGCACTTCGTCCAGGTCCAGGTCGTCCAGGCTGCCGGCGTTGGCCGCCGTGATCGACAACACCTGGTCGAACACGTCCATGGGTTGATACTGCGGCTGGGTCAGCAGGCGAACCATGCGCCGGCCTCGATCGAGCTGGCGCTGGGAAGCGGCGTCGAGTTCCATGCCCAGTTGCGCGAAACTCTCCAGTTCGCGGAACGCGGCCAGGTCGAGGCGAAGCGAGGCGGCGACTTTTTTCATGGCCGGGACGGCGGCTTTGTATCCCACGCGACTGACGGAGATGCCCGCGTTGATCGCGGGACGGACGCCCGCGAAAAACAGGGAAGGTTCGAGATAAATCTGTCCGTCGGTGATCGAGATCAGGTTCGTGGGGATATACGCGGACACCTCCCCTTCCTGCGTTTCGCAGATCGGAAGCGCCGTCATCGAACCCCCGGACGTGGGAACTTTTTGAATTTCCCGCGTTTCCCGCTCTTTCTCCGAGAGCTTCGCGAAATCGTTTTCCGCTTCTTTCTTTCCCAAAGGACCGACGTATGTTTTTTGATTTTCGTTTTCGCTCGCGGAGCGGCGCTGTTTTTCTGTTGGCGCGATGACATATTCTTCCGCGAGTTTGCACGCTCTCTCCAGCAAACGACTATGCAGGTAAAACACGTCGCCGGGATAGGCTTCCCGTCCGGGCGGGCGACGCAGCAGCAGCGAAATCTGTCGATACGCCTGCGCCTGCTTGGTCAGGTCGTCGTAGACGACCAGCGTGTGTTTCCCCTGAGACATGAAATGTTCGCAAAGCGCGCAGCCGGCGTAAGGGGCGATGTATTGCAGCGGCGCGGCGTCGGAGCTGCCGGCCGACACGACGATCGTGTGCTCCATCGCGCCGCAACGGCGGAGCGTTTCGACCACGCCGGCGACGGTGGATTCCTTCTGGCCGATGGCGACGTACACGCAGACGACGTCCCCGCCGCGCTGATTAATGATCGCGTCGATGGCGATGGCGGTTTTGCCGGTTTTGCGGTCGCCGATAATCAGTTCGCGCTGTCCGCGTCCGATGGGCGTCATGGCGTCGACGGCTTTGACGCCCGTCTGAAGCGGTTCATCGACGGGTTGACGTTCGGCAATTCCCGCCGCGGGCGCTTCGACGGGGCGGGCGTGCTTCGCGGAGATCGGATCGCCGCCGTCCAGGACGTTGCCCAGCGGATCGATCACGCGGCCTAACATTTCCTCGCCCACGGGCACTTCCAGCAGATTTCCGGCCGCGCGGACGGATTCGCCGGCTTTGACCTTTTCACAGTGCGTGTAGATCACCGCGCCGACGGAATTGTCTTCCAGGTTGAACACCTGCCCCATCGCGCCGGAATCGAACGCGAGCATTTCGCCGGCCATCGCGTCCGACAGGCCGAATATCTGGGCGATCCCGTCGCCGACTTCCAGAACGCGCCCGACGCGCGCGACGTCCATCGTGCGATGAAAGTTGGCGATTTCCTCGCGCAACACGCTGGCGATTTCATCCGTGCGAAATTTCATGTATCTTCTCTTTCCAATCAATCAAGAGAACGCGAATAAGACGAATGAAGACAAATTACGCGAATTTGTTTTATAGAGGATTCCGAAGGTAATTCTTTTTTATTACACGGAAAATTTGTCTTATTCGTCTTCATTCGTCTTATTCGCGTTGTCTTATTGTTTGTATTCCATCATTTCCCGGAAGCGTTGCAGAACGCCGGCCACCGAGGTGTCGTACACCTTGTCGCCCACCTGGACGCGCAGGCCGCCCACGAGGCTGGGGTCCACCGTCACGTTCAGTTTCGGTGTCGCGCCGAGTTTTTTCGCAAGCGTCGCCGTTAGCGTTTCAACCTGCTCCCGCGTCAACGCGACCGCCGACGTGACCGAAACGTCGATCCGGTTCATGCGTCGATCAAGCAGCAGGCGATATTGCTCCGCCAGCGCGGGCAGGACCGCGAGGCGTTGGTTCTTCGCCAGCACGCCCAGCAGCGACGCGACGGGTTGACTCACGAACGGCCCGAACAGTTTCTCGACCCTCGCCAACCGGGCGGCCTGGTTAATCGCGGGATTCGCGAAAAACTCCGCACAGCCGTTCGTGGTCCGCATCAGCTTCGCCAGTTCGCTCAGTTGCTCGCTTAAATCCGCCGCGTCCGTGTCGCGCGGCAGGGAATCCAGCAGCGCCTCGGCGTAGACTTTTCCCAACGTGACGGCCTGGGGATCCATGACGCTGGGGAATTCCGCCGTGGTTATCTGCCGCGTCATGAGGCGTCCTCCGCGTCCTCTCCTGCCAGCTGTCGCGTGGACTGCTTGAAGAGGCGTTCCTGGTCGGCTGGGGTGAGACTCTCGGCGAGGAATTGCTCCGCCAGGTCGGCCGCCAGGCGCGCCGTCTCGGCTTGCAGATCGCGCCGGGCCGCCTGAGAAGCCGCGGCGATATCGTCCTGGGCGCGCTGGAGGGTTTGACGGGCTTCGGCGTGGGTGACGGCGAGGATTTCTTTCCGCTGCTTCTCGATGTCCTTTCGTCCCTCGGACATCATCTCGTCCACCTTCAGCTCGATGTGCTGGAGTTTTTCGCCGTATTCCTTCGCCAGTTCGTCGGCATGGTCCTGCCGTTTTTTCGCGTCTTCGATCTTCAAGGCGATGTCCTCCTCGCGCCGCCGCAACTGCGTGATGATCGGTTTCCACGCGAACTTACCGAGGATCACCAGCAGCACGACGAAAATCAGCAGCGTGGCGACGGCCTGTCCGAGATCGCCGGGATACGGCGTGCCGCCCTCGGCCGTCGCGAACGACGGCGCGGCGAACAGCAACACCGTCATGACGACGACGCGCAACATCGCGTATAATCGCGCCGAACTCGGCATAGACATCACTCCCGTGAGGTTACAATGTTTTCAGAACCGCCAGCAGCGCCACCGCGATGGCGAAGAGCATCGCGCCTTCGATCATGGCCGCGGTCACGATCATCGGGGCGAACATCGAACCCGCCGCTTCCGGCTGCCGGGCCATCGACTCGATGCAGTGTCCGCCGACCCGCGCGATGGCGTACCCGCCGCCGATCGCCGCCAGGCCCGCGCCCACGCACGCCCCGCCGACGGCGAAACCCGATCCGGGGGAAATCTTGCCATGCTCAGGAGTGGTAAGATTTTCCTTGTCCTTGTCTCCGTCGCCGTCGGCTGCCATGACACCCAGCGGAAACGCCGCCACGATCAACAAAACCAAAATCAATCGTCCTAACTTATTCATTCCTGTTCTCCTAAACAGTAGGGCGTGCAACTTGTTGCACGCGCAATCCTGATTTGTCCTTTTTTCGCGTGCAACAAGTTGCACGCCCCACCTATCAATGGGAAGGTTCTCCATACAAACCCAAAAACATGGCCGTCAAAAACGTGTATATGTACGCCTGCAAACCGGCGACCAGTAATTCCATCAGGTCCACCAACACGCTGCCGACAATGCAGATCGGCGCGACGTAGAAAAAATGAATCTCGTTGGAAACCGTCGGATCGAGGGCCGTTTCGTACGTGGCGATCAGCGTCTGGAGGATAAACATCATCAGCACCGCCAGCATGATGTGTCCCGCGACCATGTTGGCGAACAAACGCACCATCAGCGCGAAGCACTTGGCGATCACGCCGATGAGTTCCAGCAGCGCCAAGGGGATCAGCAGCACCTTGCCGATCACACCCGGCACGTGCGGCGCGAGTTTCATGAACCAAAGCACCGGCGAGATCAACAACGCGACGGGAAAGGGAAGGTTGCTGTGTCGAGCGGCCTGGAGGAGTCCCGTTCCGGCGATGGCGATCAGCGCCAGCGACGCTAAGGCGGCGCAAACCGTCAAAATACTCGTGGGCGTATGGCCGACGGGGAATTCGTGGTGGGTCAGCCAGCCGGTGACGGCCGAGAACGGCGTCAAGCCCGACAAATTTATCCCCAGCACGAACAAAAACAGCGTCAGGAGGAACGGCAAAAACACGTCGGCCTTTTTGCCGAGGGACGGAACGGCGATCTGGTTTCGCACGAACAGCACGATCACCTCCAGCACCCCTCCGAGGAGGGAACCGCCGCCGGTTTCACTCACCGCGACGGTGCGCAGATACCGCCGGGTCATCCACGGTAAAAACACCGCCAACGAGACGGCCACCAGGAGCATCGTCGCGATTCCACTGGACATCCACGTGAAGCGCATCCCCCACACCTCGGTCGTGCAGCCCGGCCAGGGGGTGTCCACCACGTGATCCAGAATGTTCAACGACGCCAACATGTTTTCAGTTTTCCGCTTTTGGCTTTCCGATTTCCTTCCTCAATGCCTTCACGATCCACACCGCCTCCAGCGTCAGGCAGAGAATGTACGCGATCACCATCCAGACGCCCATGATTTTCAGCGACAGGCCGGTCATCCACCACGCCGCGGCGATCAGCGCCGGGCAGAAAATCATCCGAAGCAGGCTGCAGCCCATAAACACCGTCACCGCCGAACTGGCGCCCGCCCGGGCGGCTGCCACGCTGAACGAACCCGTGGCGATCATCACCGCCAGCACCAATACGACCGCGACGATCTCCGCGAAGACGCCCGAAAAGTCGCTGACCAGCCACGTCGGCAGGACGCCGAAGATCGCCACGCCCAGCATCGCGGGAACCACCCACGCCAACAGCGAAGACAATTGTATGTTCAGCGCATCGGGTTTTTCCATGGGTTGGGGTTCCTTCCCGCCCCCGGCGACACCGGAGGAGGATACTCAATCCATCGTTTCGTGTTTTTCGTCGTCGGTCATTCCATCGTTCTTCGGCCGCACCTGGCGAATCAGCCGATACAACGCCGCCGCGAATCCCAGCGCCAAGCCCAGCAGCGTCCAGAGCGGCAGCGTGTCCATGCGTCCGTCCAGCCAGAATCCGCCTCCGGTCGGCAGGCCGATGGTCACGGCGAATTCCACGCCGGCGGTCCATAAACCGACGCGTTTGTCCTGTACGGGAAGCGGCTGCATAGTTCTCGATCCGTCGCCGGACCTTCAAACGTCCGCGCGGGGATAGTCCAGAGTAGGCATCGGCGGGTTCGCTGTCAAGAAACGGCTTTTCGATTCATCATTTTGTGAGTGACCGGATTTTCCGGCATAACGAAGAAACAGCAAATCCGACACTGAGTTTCTGAGAGACTGAGAAGAATTTTTGAATAGGAATGCAGATGCGTAAATCCCAGGGCAAACGCCGGTTGTCCTTTATTCTGAAAGGGTGATATGGTATGATTTCCTTTCGGCGTCGCCCGCGGGCGGCGTCCGCGAGGATGTTTCTATATAAAGGATTATGTTTCATGAAATCACACGTCCAAAATCATGCGTGGGCAATGGGGATTTTGTTGTCTCTCGTCGCGGCGATCTGTCCCGCCAAATCCAAAACCCCCGTCTGGGAATCAGCCGGACAGGCCTACGACCTCTGCCAGAAAATGTACAACCTCAGCGACTGGGAAAAGGCTTCCTACGCCTTCGGACAATTCGTCGAGAAATATCCCTCCAGTCAGAACGTCCCCGTCGCGTACGTCCAGATGGCCCATTGTTTCTTTTCCCTGGGGAAAAACGAGGAAGCGATGACCGCCATGGACACGGTCATCAAGAAATTCCCCGCGTCCCGCATGGCCGGATACGTCTGGGGAAAAAAGCTGAATCTCGTCAACGCCGGGAAAAACCCCGACCCATGGCTGGACCTGTACGAACAGGTTTCCAAGCAATACGGAAAAGCCCCGTTGGGTTTGGACGACCGCATCGACTGGCGCCGCATCAGCGATTACTGGTGGTCGATCAACAACACCCATTTCTATTATCCTCGCTGGCGCAGAACGGGGTGGAATCTCCAGGCCGCCGACACGAAAATGGGATGGGTCCAAAACCTTCTCGCGGCGGCCGACACCCCCGCCCGGGCGCAACGGGCGCTGGAGATCATCGCCGGGACGCTCAAAATCCAGGGCGACGATCTCCCGGAAGACTGGAAATACGCCCACGTTCTGCTGCTGCGCAAAGCCGCCGAAGCACCCAGGGACGACCCCGCCCAAGCCTCCGAGTCGTCCCAAACCGACGCGACCTCCACCAAACCCGCGGCGAAAAAACCAAAGCCAAAACAACCCAAAACCATCCCCCCCGAGGCGGCGGAAAAACAATTTCAAGCCTACCTGTCCGCGTATCCCAAGACGGATCCGAAAATCATCGGCCTGTGGATGCGCGAAGCGGAATACTGGACGAACCGCGACCCGGCCAAAACCGACAAAATCTGGCTGCATATGATCGAAGCGTTCCCCGGATACGACAGCTTGGGCAATTTCGCCCAGGGTCGAATGGATTTTCTCTCCAGAAAAAATCGCTACGACGATTTCGTCAAGATGGCCCGTTGGTATCTGAAATATTTTCCGCTGGGCGGATGGCGCGAATCGGCGATCAACCGCTGGGTCAACCTCGTCAAGGAAAAGGCCGAAAAAAACGAAACCTCCCAGGTGCCCATCCTTTTACAAGTGATCGACGAGGAACAGAAACGGTATCCCAACGATCCGCCGGCGGTGAAGCGGAATATCGAGCGACGAATCGAACTGCACCTGGCGGCGGGGAATCTCAAGGAGGCGGTCAAACACGCCGACCTGCTGGCCTCCCAAACCTACTGGTCGTCGGAATCCTGGGGGAAACTCCAGGAACTCGCCAAGGGGAACAAGGATTTCGATCCGATCCTCGCCAAGGCGCGAAAAACCTTCGGCCTCCCGGAGACCAAAGACGACAGCGCCGCCAAACCCCTGTACGAAGATCTGCAAACGCGCATCAAGGACAACCAGACGCGACACATGGAGGAACTGGGCGAAAAACTCTTCTCGCAATATCGAAACGACGCCTACACCATCCTGGGCGTCAAGGCGCTGGTGGACTACTACTACGCCAAAGCCATCCATAAATCCCGGGACAAGTGGGTCGATCTGATGGCCAACGCCTATCCCCTCCATCCGGACACCCAGGACGCCCTGACCAAGCAGTCCGACGCGCTGTACGGTGACAAGAAATTCAAACGGGCCGGCGTGGTGTACGACCTGGCGTTCACGCGATTCCCCGCCGCCGGAAAATCCGAACACTGGTTCAACCAATCGATCGCCTGCTTCAAAGCGTTAAAGGACGATAAGGGGCGGGACCAGTACGCCCAAAGCAAATTCGCCAAACGCGCCGCGGCCGGCGAACTCGAAGCCGTCGCGAAACTCGGAAGCGTTCTCGTCGACGGGATCAGCGGATACGAAAAACAGGGGGATTACTGGGCGACGCTGGGAAAAAAATGGGGCGAGCAATCCATGCTGGGCGTCTACTGTTATAAACGTGCGTACGATCGTTACTATGTCGAACCGACGCGACGCTGGGATTGGAAAGGCGTTCCGTTCCCGGCCGCCATTCGCACCGCGAAAATCCTGCGAACGCAGAAAATTCTCCCGGAGCTGGCCTGGAAACTGCATTTCGAGGACGTCAATTTAATGGGACAGGGCGATATGGGCGGCGAGGCATTAAAAACCCTCGCGGATCGACTGAAACAGACGCCCAAAACGTTCCGCATCTCCGACCGACTGGACGTCCCGAACTTCGGCTGGGCCGTCGGAAACGCCAAACTGGCGGCGCGAGGCCGAAAAATCTTCCAGGAAATCTTCTCCAAGTGTCGGCTGCGTGCGGATAAATACTATCTCAACATCATGCTCGGTGTGATGTACAAGCAGGCCAAGATGTATCCCCAGGCCGCCAAGTCGTTCCTGGACGCGGGCAATCTGGTCGCCACGCGCCCCATCGACGCCTGGGGAACCCACGGTGAGGCGGTCGGCTGCCTTTCCTCCGCGAAGTCCGGCGCCTACCTGACGGTGCAGATGCGGTATTTCAATCAGATTCGCACCGCCCAGGACGTCTCCCCCCGTCTGCTGCGGGATTGCATCTCCTTCTGCAAGAATAACGGCGCGCTGCCCAAGGCGGGCAGTTACCTCAAAAAACTCCGAAGGATGTTCCCCGCCAGCGCCGAACGCGGGTCGGCGGAGCACATCGTGCGAAAGTGACCTCCAGGAAAGGAAACGGAAACAACGTGAAGCGAATATGGGTATGGATGGCGGGAATTCTGATGCTGAGTCTCCCGGCGACGGACGCCCTCGCGGGAGTGCGGGAACCCTCCGACCAGGACATCGACCGCGCCATCGAGGCGGCGAAAAACTATCTCTGGAGCAAACAGAACAAAGACGGCGGATGGCAGCACACGCACTACGAATACAACTATCGCCTTCCGAGTTATTTCCCCAGCGCCATCTGCGCGTACGCCCTTCTGGAAGCCGGGGAAACCGTCAAGGGAAATCCCAAAATGGCCAAGGGTGTGGAGTTTCTCGCCAACCTGAAATTGGGAAACCTTCAGGTCGTCGCGCTGCGTTCGATGGCGCTGGGACGCGTCATCGCCGAAGACAAGAAATCCCCGTACCGAAAACAACTCGCCGAAGACCTGAAGTGGCTGCTCGGTTCGGGGAAAAATCCGTTTCGCGGATCGTGGGGCGCCGGCGGACCGGATCCCCAAGGTGACAACATGTGCAACCAGTTCGGCCTGATGGCGATGTGGGAATCCCGCCAGGCGGGACTGAAACTCAAGAAGCAAATCTTCGGGATCGCCGAAAAAGTCTGGGTGAAGCGCCAATGCAAAGACGGCGGCTGGCCTTTCGCCCAGGCCGGGGGTATCTCCGTCCCCCCCGACGTGCGCATGACCGCCGCGGGACTGTCCAGCCTGTATATCTGCTGGGACGTGACCACCCTCGCCAGCGGACAATACCGGTATCACAAAAACATGGACGCCGGATGGGAATTTCTCGACAAGAACTTCACCCCCGATTTCATCCACAACAACTACTCCGCCTACTGCATCCAGCAACTGGGCATGCTCAGCGGGCGGAAATTCATCGGGAAACACGACTGGTACGCCATCGCGGCTGCCAAACTCGCCGAACCCCAGCCGGCCGGTTCGGAATACCACACCGGACAATGGGGTCCGATCGTCCGGGCCGCCTTCGAGCTGCTGCTGCTGGCCAAGGGACGAACTCCCCTGACGTTCAACAAACTCAACTACGGCGAAAAAACCCGGTGGAACTATCACCCGCGGGACATCGCGCGCTTCACCGACTACATGAAGTACGCCTACGAACGTCCGATGCGCTGGCAGATCGTGACGCCCGCCGACGACGTGAAAACCCTCCAGGACGCCCCGCTGCTGTTCATGGGGGGCGATCAATCCCTGCCCCTGGATGACAAAACCTGGCGGCTGCTGCGCGAATACACCCTGCGCGGCGGCACGTTGCTGTTCGTGCCTTCCAAGAACAGCAAACCGTTCCTCGAATCCGCGAAAAAAGGGCTCGAATCGCTGTACGACGCCCAGCGGAATGAGGCGGGGAACTATTATAAACTCGAACAACTCCCCGGCGACCACCCCCTCTACACGGTGCAGCAGAAAATCGCCAACGGCGAAAAAATCATACCCCTCTGGGCCGTCGGAGACGGCACCAGACCCCTGGCGATCCTCTGCGAGAAGGATATCGCGTCGGCCTGGCAACGAAAAGCCCACACGGTCATGAAACGCGACTTCGACATGGGCGTGAACCTGTTCATGTTCACCACCGGAAAAAATTCCCTTTCCAGCCGCATGAGGCCGGTGTTCACCGACAAGGGGGAGGGGGAAGTCCGTCACACCGCCAGGGTGGCCTGGCTGAAACATAACGGCAACTGGAACACCCAGCCGTTCGCGCTGGAAAGCCTTTCGGAAAAACTCGTCGCGGAAAACCGCCTGCAACTGAAAATCACCAAGGGTTGTCCCATCACCCCCGAAGCCCTCAAAGACCAGCACCTTCTGTGGATGACCGGAACGGACGCCTTCACGATCACGGACGACGAGCGGAACGCCCTGAAGCAATATCTCCGGGACGGCGGCACGCTGTTCGTCAACGCCGTGGGCGGCCAGCGCGGCTTCGACGGCGCCGCGCGAAAACTGCTGCTGGAACTCCGTGACGATCTCCGACTGACGGACGGGGAAGCCGACATCTCCAATCCGTTGTACACCGGCGTGATCGGTGATTTCCGCGGGCCGAAAATCAAGAGCATGAAGGATCTCGCGCGCACCATCGCCCTGCGCACCGCCGACGCGCGATCCACCAGCCCGTTCTACGTGTACCATCGCGGGAAGGACATCCTGATGATCCACGTCGGCAGGGGCATCCACGACACCCTCGACGGACACACCGCCTTCGGCGCCAAAAGCTACATGCCCGACTCCGCCCGCGACCTGGCGGCCAACGTCGTCCTGTACGCCTACGCGGGAAAACCCAAAACCGACACGAAATCCAAACCGAAGGATCAGAAACCCAAGACCCCCGCCAAAAAGTAAAACAACGTAGCCGTTCCCACAGGGATCGGATGGAATGATTATGTCCAGCGCCACGCCCCCCCGTCATTTCCAAAACGTCTATTCTCCCGGGATTCCCATCAACGATCACACGTTTCTCCGGGCGGAGGGGAATTGGCACCTGTTTCATATCTGGATGGACCGGAATGGCCCGAGAGATAACGTGATCGGCCACGCCGTCAGCGAGAACCTTCGGGGGTGGCGGGAACAGCCCGATATCCTGCCCAAAACCCCCGCTCCCTCCTGGGAAGATCATCGCGGCGCCAACGCGCCGTATGTGCTCGCGTGGGAGGGAACGTATTACCTTTTTTACAGCCGCTACCACCTCGCCGACCACGGAAAATACGAGCTGCAGCAGATCGGCCTGGCTAAAAGTCCCGATCTGTATCACTGGGAGAAATACGAAAACAATCCGGTGTTTCATCCCGCGTCCTTCTGGTGTCCCTGGGAGGATGAAATCAGCGACCTGTTCCGCCCCGGCTGCTGCCGCGACCCGCACGTCCTGCGATACGGAGACAAGTGGATCCTCTACTACGTCGCCAATACGCGAACGGATCGGATTTCCGCCGTCGCGCACGCCGTCTCCGACGATCTGATTCACTGGGAAGACAAGGGCCCGGTCCTGACCCTGCCCGTCTCGGATACGGGAACCACGATGTGCGAATCCCCGTGCGTGGTGCACGAGAAAGATCGATGGCATCTCTTCGTGAAGCACGGCCTTTCTACCCATTACGCCCAATCCGAAACGCCCTTCGCCTTCCCGACTCCAACACCCCTGTGTGCGTCTCACGCCTCGGAAGTCTTTTCCCGGGAAGATCAGTGGTTCATATCCCATTGCGACCGCGAAGGATTGTGGCTGGCACGAATGGATTTCTCCAACCATCCACCGCAAATCCTGCCCCTGGAGGAATAACGCTCCGCCGGATTCCCATTCGGCTGTGTTTCCGACGCGAAGCATCTGTCGGAATTAGCTTTCGTTATCCTTATTATTAGAGGATTATTTATTAGAGATTCTTTTATTCCGCGATCCCAATCCGATATAATGGTATGTCTATAGTTACGTTCGGGAAAAGGTTTTATCCTTTGTAACCGAAATAGAAGAATGACAACGGATATATCCGTCCGTCAGGGAAATCCCGTTGATTCCAATGCAAATGAAAACGCGAACTACATCCTACCGACCGCCGAAGGACCACGGCTTGTACGAAACCCGGCGCGAGCACGACAGTTGCGGCGTCGGCGCGGTGGTGAACATCTCCGGGAAGCGCAGCCACCAGATTCTCGAATACGCTCGCGAGGTGATCGAGAACCTGCATCATCGCGGGGCCGCCGGCGGCGACGACGTCACCGGCGACGGCGGGGGAATTCTGTTCCAACTGGCGGAGAGCTTCTTCCGTCCCGAAGCCGAAGCGGCGGGGATTTCCCTGCCGAACCACACCTTCGGCGTGGGTATGATCTTCCTGCCCAGGGACCAGGCCCTCCGCGCCGCGTGTGAAAAGCACCTCGTCGAGGCGACGCACTACTACGGTTTGAAGGTTCTCGGTTGGCGCGACGTTCCGTGCGATCCGTCCTGCCTGGGCGAACTGGCCCTGCAGGCTGAACCCCGCATTCGCCAGATTTTCATCGACGGCGGCGGCTTGGACGAAAACGAACTCGACCGGAAACTCTACATGATCCGCAACCGGGCCGCGAAAAACGTCCAGCAGACCATCGGCGAACCGGCGGATGATTTCTACGTGTGCAGCCTGAGCTGTAAAACCGTGCTGTACAAGGGCATGTTCATGGCCCACCAGTTGTTCAAGTACTATCCCGACCTGCACGACGAGCGCATGATCTCCGCCCTGGCGATCGTCCACCAGCGCTACAGCACCAACACGTTCCCGAACTGGCGACTCGCCCAGCCGTTCCGCCTGATCGCCCACAACGGGGAGATCAACACCTTAAGCGGAAACTCCCTGCGCATGAACGCCCGCGAAAGCCAGATGTCCTCCGAGACCTTCGGCGACGACATCCAGGATCTATTTCCCGTCCTGGCGCCCGGCATGAGCGACTCCGCGTGCTTCGACAACGCCCTGGAACTGCTCCTGCGCGGCGGACGAAGCCTGCCCCACGCCCTGATGATGATGATCCCCGAAGCCTTCGGTTCGGCGTATCACATCTCGACCGACAAACGCGCGTTCTACGAATATCATTCCGCGATCATGGAACCCTGGGACGGGCCGGCGGCGATGGTCTTCACCGACGGCCGGATCGTCGGCGGAACATTGGATCGCAACGGCCTGCGCCCCGCCCGATACGTCGTCACGACCGACGGGCTGGTCGTGCTGGGCAGCGAAGTCGGCGTGATCGAATTCCCGCCCGAGAAAATCCGCGTCAAGGGACGCCTTCAGCCGGGCAAGATGTTCCTCGTGGACACCCGCGAAGGTCGAATCGTCGACGACAACGAAATCAAGGGCAAGATCGCCCGCCAGAAACCCTACCGCCGCTGGCTGGAGCGAAACCGCATCGAACTGCGAGGCCTGTTCAATCCCGCCAGTCCCGCGCCCGACGAACCGGAGCGACTGCTGCGACGTTTGCGCTCCTTCGGATACACGCGGGAAGAGCTTAACATGATCCAGATTCCGATGGCAGCCAACGGCCAGGAACCCGTCGGATCCATGGGCACCGACACCCCCCTGGCGGTGCTGTCCGATCAGCCCAAACCGCTGTTCAACTATTTCAAGCAGCTCTTCGCCCAGGTGACCAACCCGCCGATTGACCCGCTGCGCGAGGGATTGGTCATGAGCCTGATGAGCTTCACCGGAAAGCAGCGCAACCTGCTGGACGAGACGCCCGAGCACTGCAAGCAGCTCAAGCTGCCGCACCCGATCCTGACGAACCAGGACATGGCCCGGCTTCGCTCCGCCCATCGCGACGATTTCAGGATCGCCACGGTCGACATGCTGTTTTCGACCGAAGGTTCGCCCGGTGAGAGTTTGAAAAAAGGCCTGGACACGCTGCTGGACAACGTCGAATCCGCCATCCGGCAAGGCGCGTCGCTGGTGATCCTTTCCGACCGACAGGCCGACGAAACCCACGCGCCGATTCCCAGCCTGCTGGCGACGGCGGCGGTGCATCACGGCCTGCAGGCGCGACGCCTTCGCGCCGAAGCGGGCGTCGTCGTGGAAAGCGGCGAACCGCGCGAAGTGATGCACTTTAGCCTGTTGTGCGGATACGGCGCCAACGCCGTCAATCCGTACCTGCTGTTCGACGTGCTCGACGAAACCCGCGAACGCGGCGAACTGCCCCAAACCCTCGACGGCGGCGCGGTCATCGACAACGTCATCGCCGCGATCAAAAAAGGCATGCTCAAGACCATGAGCAAAATGGGCATTTCCACGCTGCGCAGCTACCAGTACGCCCAGTTGTTCGAGGCGATCGGCCTGAACCGCGGCGTGGTGGACGCGTATTTTAAAGGCACGAGCAGCCGCATCGGCGGCGTGGGACTGGGGGAAATCGCCTCCGACACCCTCAAGCGACACCGGCAGGCCTACACGTCCGAAATCAAAAACCTCAACGAACTCGTCTGGGGAGGCGAATACCAATTCCGCGTGGACGGGGAGAACCACCTCTGGACGCCCCAGTCCGTGACGGACCTGCAACACGCCGTTCGCTCAAACGACCGCGACGCCTATCGCCGTTTCGCCAAAAGCGTCAACGACCAGTCCCGCAAACATTGCACCCTGCGCGGGCTGTTCGAGTTCACGCCCGGCGATTCGGTTCCCCTGGACGAAGTCGAACCGGCGGAGACCATCGTCAAGCGTTTCTGCACCGGCGCGATGAGCCACGGTTCGATCTCCAGGGAAGCCCACGAGACGATGGCCGTCGCGATGAACCGTCTCGGCGCGATGAGCAACACCGGCGAAGGCGGCGAAGATCCCATTCGATATGAGCCTCGCGACGACGGCGATTCGCTGAATAGCGCCATCAAGCAGGTCGCCTCCGCGCGGTTCGGCGTGACGATCAACTACCTCGCCCACGCGAAGGAACTGCAGATCAAGATGGCCCAGGGCGCCAAGCCCGGCGAAGGCGGCCAATTGCCCGGCCATAAGGTCACCCAGGAAATCGCCCGCATGAGGTATAGCACGCCCGGTGTGACGCTGATTTCCCCGCCGCCCCACCACGATATTTACTCCATCGAGGACCTGGCGCAACTGATCTACGACCTGAAATGCTCCAATCCGGGCGTGAAGGTTTCGGTCAAACTCGTCAGCGAAGTCGGCGTGGGCACCATCGCCGCCGGCGTCGCCAAGGGCAACGCCGACGAGGTGCTCATCAGCGGGCACGACGGCGGAACGGGCGCCAGTCCGCTGTCCAGCATCAAGCACACCGGATGCCCGTGGGAACTGGGCCTCGCCGAGACGCAGCAGACCCTCGTGATGAACGGCCTGCGGGACCGCATCCGCGTGCAGACGGACGGCCAACTCAAAACCGGGCGCGACGTGGCGATCGCGGCCTTGCTCGGCGCGGAACAGTTCGGATTCGGTACGGCGGCGCTGGTGTCGCTGGGCTGCCTGATTATGCGGAAGTGTCATCACGGTACGTGTCCGGTGGGGATCGCCACGCAGAATCCCGAACTGCGAAAAAAATTCGCGGGGAAACCCGAACACCTCACGCGATACATGACATTCGTCGCGGAGGAACTCCGCGAGATCATGGCGGAACTTGGTTTCCGCACGATGGACGAGATGATCGGCGGCGTCAAGCGATTATGCTGCAACAAGGCCATCGAGCATTACAAAGCCCGCGGCCTGGACTTTACGGCTGTGTTTACACCGCCCAAAGCGCCCGAAGGTTTCGGGCAGATGTCCCCGCGTCGCACGCGCGAGCAGGCCGACCGCCTGGGCGACCACCTCGACTGGGGAATCCTGGAGAAACTCGGCGACGCCGTCGAGAAACGCAACCCCTGCCGACTCGAACTGCCCATTCGCAACGTGCACCGGACGGTCGGAACGATCCTGAGCAACCGCGTGGTCAAAGCGCACGGCCCGGCGGGCCTGGACGACGACACGATCACATTGACGTTCCGCGGATCGGCGGGGCAGAGTTTCGGCGCGTTCCTCGCCGGGGGAATCACGCTGCATTTAATCGGCGATTCCAACGACTATCTCGGCAAGGGACTTTCCGGCGGACGGATTATCGTCGAAACGCCCGACGGATCGCCCTTTATCGCGCGGGACAATATCATCGTCGGCAACACCCTTTTGTACGGCGCGACGGCCGGCGAGGTGTACATCAACGGCCTCGCGGGTGAGCGGTTCGCCGTGCGGAACAGCGGCGCGACCGCCGTCGTCGAGGGCGTGGGCGATCACGGCTGTGAGTATATGACCGGCGGGAAGGTCGTCGTCATCGGCAAGACCGGGCGAAACTTCGCCGCGGGCATGAGCGGCGGCGTCGCGTACGTGCTCGACGAAATGCAACTGTTCGACACGCTGTGCAACCTCGATATGGTCGACCTGGAGAACGTCTGGCAGGACGAGGACAAGGAATTCCTCCGCGACGTCCTCCACCGCCACGTGAAATACACCAAGAGCAAACAGGCGAAGCGAATTCTCGACCACTGGGAGTCCATGGTCGGGCGGTTCGTGAAGGTCATGCCCGTGGATTATCGCAAGGCGATGGAACGCCTGCGCCTCCAGGAGCACCGCGAAGGCGAATTCGTTCCCGCGACCGAGGAAGTGTATTCGAGAGACTAGGCAGCCGTCCCGTCATAAAAATAAATTTGTCATCCTGAGCGAAGCGAGTCTTCGAGCGAAGTCGAAGGACCTTACGGGTAGCTAGGCGTGAGATCCTTCGACTCCGCTTCGCTCCGCTCAGGATGACAACAAAATATATTATGGAAACTTAGAATCATGGCCAAACCAACCGGATTTATCGAATATGATCGTCAGGACGTTCGGCACCGGCGGGTGGCGGATCGGCTGGCGGATTATTTCGAAGTCGATATCCCCCACTCCCGCGAGGAGCTGACCCTCCAGGCCGCCCGGTGCATGGACTGCGGAATTCCGTTCTGCCACGGGTACGGCTGTCCGGTGCAGAACCGGATTCCCGAGTTCAACGACCTGGTGTATCACGACCGCTGGGAAGAGGCGTGCGACGTTCTGCATCGCACGAACAATTTCCCGGAAATCACCGGCAGGGTCTGCCCCGCACCGTGCGAGGCCGCCTGCACGCTGAACCTCAACGACGACCCGGTGCTGATCAAGCACATCGAATATCAGATCGTCGAACGCGGCTGGGCGGAAGGATGGATTCTTCCTAAGCCCGCCAGGACGAAAACCCACAAGCGAGTGGCCGTCGTCGGTTCCGGACCCGCGGGCCTGGCGGCCGCCCAGCAACTTACCCGCGCCGGGCACGACGTGACCGTGTTTGAAAAGGACGAGAAACCCGGCGGGCTGCTGCGGTTCGGCATTCCCGATTTCAAACTCGAAAAACGCGTTCTCGACCGCCGGCTGGAGCAGATGCGCGCCGAGGGCGTGCAGTTTGAAACCAACGTCACCGTCGGCGACGACCTCTCGTTAAAATATCTCCGCAAGCGATTCGACGCGATCCTCCTGGCGATGGGCGCCGGCGAGCCGCGAAACCTGGACATCCCCGGCCGGGGCTTGGATAACGTGCACTTCGCGATGGAATATCTCACGCAGCAGAACCGCGTCAACGCCGGCGCGGAGATTCCGCCGGAAAAACGCGTCCACGCCGAGGGGAAAGTCGTCGTCGTCATCGGCGGCGGCGACACCGGCAGCGACTGCATCGGAACCGCCAACCGCCAGGGCGCGAAGGAAGTGCGCCAGTTCGAGATTCTCCCCGAACCGCCCAAGCAGCGAGCCTTCGAGAATCCCTGGCCGACCTGGCCGACCATCTTCCGCACCAGCACCAGCCAGGAGGAAGGCTGCTCAAGGCGGTGGTGCGTACTGACGAAAAAACTCTCCGGCGTCGGCGCGACCGTCCGAAGGCTGCACGGTTGCGGCGTGGAATGGACCCGCGGCGAGTCGGGCAGAATGTCCATGAAGGAGGCGCCCGGCTCGGACTTCTCGATGGACGTGGACCTGGTGCTCCTGGCGATGGGATTCGTGCACGTCGTCCACTCCGGACTCGTCGAGGAACTCGGCGTGAACCTGGACGGCCGCGGAAATATCGAAATCGACGAAAACTTCATGACCTCCCAGCCGGGCGTCTTCGCCGCCGGCGACACCCAACGCGGCGCCTCCCTGGTAGTCTGGGGAATAAGAGAAGGACGAGACGCCGCGGAGGGGATTGATCGATGGCTGAAAAAAGAAGGATAGGCAGCAGGGAGCAGGAAGCGGGCAGCCGGACGAAGAAGTAGTAGTCGGTAGCTGGCGAAAGAGAAGAAAACGTTACTTTTTTACATCTGCGCGGCGGTTTTGGTTTTTTTAAAAATACCTTTCCCGCCGCGTTTCTTTTTTGCCAAAGGGAGCAGGAAGCAGGGAGCAGGCAACCGGACATCCCGCTGCCCGCTACCAGCTTCCCGCTCCCCTTATCTTTCATCTTGCTTTTTCCCAAAAGGGAAGTATCTTGAAAAGAAGAAAGATCAATGGCGGATTGGTTCTCTGTTGTTTGTTAAGAAATAAAAGAATTCGCCGGGGCAGATATGTGAAAGGATTGTCATTCCTTTGACTTGGTTCGTTTGGCTCGTTTGGACTGCTTGTTCGTGGTGACCTTCTTTGCAGCTTTCTTCTGCCGGGTTCGTCCCGTGGTCAGCTTTTCAGGGCCTTCCTTTACCTTTATTGGCCGGAATTGCGTAGCTTCTGACGGCCCAATGAATTCAAGGGTAGGCGGGGGACATTCCGTTTCAAACCTAAATCGTGAACCACGAACATAATCGGCTTCAAGATCGAATGTAAGCCAGTTCCTTCCGAAGTGTTCGCATACCCATCCTGTAACATTGCTGCCGCCAAATATGTCTACTACAACGTCACCGGGGTCGGTAAGCATGGCAATAAAGAAGTGCGGAATATCGGGCGGGAAACGGGCGGGGTGTACAGGTATGCCTACTTCCCTGCAACGGCGTTGATAGTAATCATTGGAAGAAGTATGCGATACCACAAGAAGATTAGGCGGAATGGCCCCTCCCCTATCATTTGCAAACTTGGTTGAAATATCGTGTCCACTAGGCCGCTTCTTGGCCTTGTAACCATTCTTCAACAGGTCACGCATAGCTTGGCTGTATTCCATGCTAATTCGTTCATTACTGGCCTTCGGATATGGAGTCTTGGATAGCCACCAAATCGGGTTTATCGCATCCTTGCAGCGTATCTTCCGAACGGTTACCCATTCGGCAGGGCTTGGTAATTTACTGGGACTGTACCAGAAGAAATCCTGTGCCAATTCAAACAATCCCGGTCTTGTAAGTTCAATTAGTAGTTGGTAATGGTAGGTTGAACGTACGGGGCTTCCCTTCTTCCAGCTTCCGCCTATATCAATCACGAAGCTGCCCTTATCCTTCAATACCCGGTGTACTTCAACGGCAAACTTCACAAACCACGTCACGTATTCCTGTGCGGATTGGTTGCCGTAGTCCTTCTTCCGTACCAACGCGAATGGCGGCGAAGTTACCACAAGGTCTACTGAATTGTCTGGCATGGCATGCAGGTATTCCAAGGAATTGCCTTGGTACATGCTACCCTTGCCAGTGCTGTAGCTTGGTTTGCCCGGAAGCTTGCTTGTTATTGTCTTAGGAATTGCCATTGTCGGTTACCTGTACCCGCTTTATCTGCATTGCTTCTACCGCTTTCTGATTCAGCACTTCTGATAGGCGGTCAGGTTCGTTCTTCAAGGTATCCAGTAATCCTCCCCCAATCAATACAACCTGAATGGCTGTGCTTTGCATAACCATTCGCGCAAAGTCGGTAACCGCTGTTCCAATAACACCCGTGGAAATTAGCATTACCACATTCGATTTCATGGCAACGGCAATCCCTACTTCCTTGGCCAAGTCGTTCAAGTGTACTTTTTTCGTATTCTTGCACTGTATCTGCCAACGGCTAAAAAGAAGACGTGCCCCTTCTACTATCATATCCACTTCGGCCCCACCACTTGCAGCCCCTCGCAAGCGCCAGTCTACAAACTCAAGGTCTAACCTTCTGCAAAAATAAAAGGCCAAACCTTCAAGGGCAATGCCTTTTTCGTAGGTATCGTCTGAATCCAACCTTTCAAGAATATCGGTCAGGCTCATTCGGGATAGCCGTTTGTATCCCGATCCCATGCTGGAAGCTATTTGTTCAAGAATGGGTTCTAAGAATTCGTTTCTAAGCTTGTTGGTGGGTCTCACTACATGGGCCTTTGCACCGCGTCCACCAGTGGTCTTTTCCCATTCGATAAGGCCCACGTCCTGCAACTTATGCAGCACCGATTGCGGCAATCCACCTTCTGGGAATTCCGTACCATACAGGGCTATTGCATGGTCCCTTACCCTACTGCTTAAAGCTTCGTCCACGTCCAACAGTGCGAAGGCCCTTGCAAAATCGTATTGGGATTGTGTCAGTTCGCCCCACTTCTCTAATTCTTCAGCAGTCACCCCTAGTAGTTCTTCAATACGGGTATCGCAAGGCTTCCATAGTGCTTGCCCACCATTGGCTTTATCGGGATTCAATGCCCCGGAATATTCAAGCCACTGCCGTAATACGTTTAGATGTTTCCCATTGGAAGGTATATGTAGTCCTTCTTGCCGAAGGTGCTTCGCCAAGTTCTCTTTGGTTACCTTGGTTCCAGCAAGAAACAAAGTCTTTATGGCTTCTATAACCTGCAATCCCCGGCATTCGACTAGGCAGTGCTTACCCATCATTTCCCGAAGTTTTTTTGGGTTTGCCCGTGCTGCATGAAGTGAACGGCCAAAGACGGTAAAAGCAAGCTGGTTTTTGTCCCCTTCGTCACGTTCAAGAATGCCATATGCACACATTGACAGTATGGTATTATCGGCAAGACTCTTCCGGGGGTCGCTGCACTTTCCCTTCCCCGGAAAGAAATACGCATCAATTGCAGCTTGCAATGCAGCACGATCGGGGATATGCGTATCCACCAGTTCAAGCAATTTCTCAAGCTTGATTACTGCGGGTGAAAACTCGCTTCCGAAAACAATATCGCTTTTCTGTCTGGCCATTGTCGCTTCCTTCCATGGCTGGCAACGCCAATTCGACTAAGCTATCCACTATGGACCCACTTCGCAACCGCAAAAGTTGTAGGATGGGCGGGTGGACGGGATATGGTTTTTTTTATAAATAAATAAACGTTTGGTGCCACGGGCTTCTTTTTACAAAGACAAGCCCGTGTCTTCGGTAGAGAACAAGAGCACGGATTTCAGGAAATCCATGGCACCCAGAACTCTTCATTTCCGAATTTCAAGTTCCGAATTCCGGCCTTATTCCGCGCGTGGGGTCCTTCGACTTCGCTCGAAGCTCGCTCCGCTCAGGATGACAATTCATTTCCATTCATAATTCCGAATTCATAACTCCGAATTCCGATTCCCCAAAACCTAAACCACCCGCTTTACAGCGGGGGCTCGTTTGACTCCTCTTGCTTCGCCTTCCTTTTGCTCGCGCAACGCTGGGTGTGATTTTGCTGGGCCCCGTTTTTTATGAAAAAAAATTATCTCCCGGCCCGGCTGGGGGTTGGGGAAATTCACACTTGTTTTACGACCCCATTTGCGCGTGGAAATCCGAAGCGCGACGGTAAAGGTAGAAGCCCGCGCTGATTTTCTGCGCGGAAGGAGAAAACAAGCATGAAGAAGTCAGAAGTCAGGAGTCAGAAGTATTTTTAAACAAACACAAAAAAGATTCGTCTTATTCGTCTTTATTCGCGACATTCGCGTTCTCTTCAAGGCAGTTTTTGGCAGGATTGGGCAGAACGGTACAGTTTGGGACAGTCCGGAACAGGCACGAACCATCCACAATCCGGCCGTGAAAGGAGTTACGAAAAATGAGGTGCAAAAAACCATCAACTTTATTGATGGGTCCCCCAAACCCACTCTGCTTCGCCCTGCGTAGCGGCTTGCTACTCTGCGAAGTAAGCCTTCGCTACGAAGCACGAGTCGCAGAGCAGG
>JAFGJE010000054.1 GCA_016929245.1 Phycisphaerae bacterium | reverse complement strand
CGCTTCCTTTCCATGGGACTATTCCCATGGAAAGATAATCGTATAAATGACTTAAAAATCTTTAGAAATTTACACAGTACAAATATTATTTCGACGCTTTAACCCGCCGCCGAAGGGAGCGCATCTGTCGCATCTCCCGCTCCCCGAATCGATAGCCGCTTTCGGGATCGAACGCCCGTAACTTCTCGTCGATTCGTTCTGCCTCGGCAAGCTGCTCCGCCGCGGCGTCGGCCTGATGATGATCGAGCAGCCAGGCGGCGTAGTCCAGCCGCTGACGGGCGTCGACGGGGTCTCGCGGGATCGCCTCCCGCCAGAACGCTCCCGCGCCGGGCAGGTTCAGCTCCCGGGCGACCTGAATCGCCAGGCGATACGCGCCGGTGGAGTCGTCCCTTCGGATCGCCTCCCGCGCCCAAACCATCGCCGCCGGTTCTCCCGTCGCGTCGCGTCGGAAGCGATCCGTCGGCGACGCCAGACAGAACCTCGCCGCGTTCATCGCCGCGTACGCGTCCAGGGGGTCGCCGTCGGCCGCCCGTTCGGCGTGGACGACCGCCCGGGACGGCTGATGCTGCAACAGCGCCTCGGCCGCGTCGCGCGTCGCCGCGAGACGCTCCGCCACCGGAACCACCCCAAAGACCACCGCCGTCGACAACCCGACGCACCCCAACAGCGCCGCCGGGAAGGCGATCTTCCGGAAGACCGTCGGCCGGGCGTCGCCCATCGCCGCTGCCGCCCCGCCCGCCACCCAGAACATCCCCGCCGTGCCGGCCATCCACAGGGAGAAACTCACCAGGTTATGCAACGCCATCGCCGCGCACCCCGCCGCCAGCGCGATCCGAATCGCCCGAATCGACGCGTCGGGCAGGTCCTCCACCGCCCCGCCGAACCATCGCTCCAGCGCCAACGCCGCGCCAAACACCACCGCCGGCGCCACGCCCTCCAGCAGGAACAGCGCCGGATCGAAATCCGCCTCGCCGAAAAACGCCCGACAAAACAGCACCGCCGCGGTGATACATCCACCAGCGATGAGTAAGGATCGTGAATTTCGGGAAGGCGATTCGTCCGTTCCGAGAGCATCGTTCCTGCCGGCGGCGGGTTTCCACGCCAGTACGAGCACTCCGCCCAACACCAGAAGATACAACGCCCCGCCCGGCAGCCCGTATTGCGTCATGGCGTGGGCGATGACGTTGTGCGGGGTTTTGACCGCTTCCTCCGCTTCCGGGCGGCGAACCCGAAGATACGCCCGCGGGAAATTCCCCGGCCCCACACCCCAGACGGGATGCTCGCGAACGATCTGGGCCGAACCCGTCCAGTAGAACCATCGAACCGACATCGTTTTGCTCGGTAAGCGATCTTTCGCCAGGCCGTAAGCGACCACCCCCGCCATGCCCAGCGCTATCAATAATCCGACAACGGCGGCGCTCCACTTCCAGCGTCGCGCCAGGACGGCGCGGAATCGCAGTCCCGCCGTCGCCGCCAGCAGCACGCACGCCGTCGCGATGATTCCGCCCCGGCTGCGCGTCAGCGCGAGCACGATCGCCGTGGGAATCACCGCCGCCACCGTCAGCCCCGCCGCCATAAACGCGGGACGAATGTGCCCGGAGGGCATGGGTCCGTCGCGCCGCCGACAGTGGCGGGCGTGGAGCGCCTTCGCCACCGCCAAACCCACTCCCGCGGCCAGCATCAGCGCCAATCCCCCCGCCAGCACGTTCGCCAGGCCGAAGTAGGCTGTCGGGGTCGTCGAGAGGATTCGATGTTCATAGGCGAGCGCTTTGGGGTCGCCGGGCTGCAAACCCATGTCCGCCAGACGCTGCGGGCCGTACAGCTCGAACATCCGAGCCGCTTCATCGCGTTCCCATCCGACCTGCATCAACCCCTTGACCGCCAACGCCAAACCGACCGCCGCCAGCACCGACGCGATCAGCACCAAACGCCTTCGCGTGGTGCATAGCTGCAATGTCACGAAACCCGCCGACAGGAAGGAAACCTGTTCCAGCCAGGCGATCCACGCGGAGCGTGCATCCACCGCCCGCCAGGCGGAGATGAACGACCAGACGGCGAACGCCCCGATCAGCACCGCCAGCCGACCGTGACGAACGATGAGTTTCCCCTCAATCGCGCCCGCCGCCAGCCACACCACCCCCGCCGTCAGCAGCAGCACCGCCAGCAACGCCCGCGCCAACTCCGTCCATTGCACCAATCCCACGGAAGGCTGCCCCGGCCGATCCGCCGCCGCGAGAATCTCCGAAATCTGAATCGGCGACTGACGAAACGGCATCTCCGCGATAAACGCCCGCCCAGCCACGCACGCCAGGGTCAACACCACCGCCGCCCCGCGAAGTCGCTCCGCCAGGCGCCCTGAAACATCCTCCGCCGCGGACGACGAGGAAAATTCCTCCGTCGTCGGAACGTTCTTTCGTCGTTTCTTTCGTTTGCTCCCGGTCACTCGCGATTCTCCGCGCGATGGTTCATACTCAAATACGATGCGGGATTATTTTTTGAAAAGATCCGAGTGTGTTCCCATGCGCTCAAAAATCAGATTCTTTCCGTCAATTTTATAGAGGAGCACCCAGTCGGATTCAATATGGCAATCGCGCCGGCCGACGTGGTTTCCGATCAGCTTATGATCCCTGTGAATGGGATCGAGAGGTTTACCGGAAAGAAGAGTTTGGGCGAGAATCCTGAATTTCTCAAAATGTTTCCCCCTGCGCTTACATCGTTTTACATCCTTTTCAAATTGTTTGGTATACACGGGAATATACATTAGATCCCCAGTTTATCGAACATATCGTCCGCGTCTTTACAGACAACCACATTCCGTCCCGCATCCGTATCCTCCATGGTTTTTACCGTGGTGGCGGAAGGAATCACGACGTCAAAAGGCAGGCCGTCTCGAAGCTCCACCTGTTTGTAAAACAGGGTAATCGCCTGAGACGCGTTAAGCCCAAGCCGACGAAACACCGTTTCGGCGTGATCCTTCAAATCCGGTTCCAGCCTGGCCCGTACCATCGCGCTTTTATTCATAGGAACATCTCCTCCTCTTAAATGTAGCACATTTGGGGTACACAGGCAAATCATTTCCCGTGAAATCCAAAATATTTCCCGCTAGATTGCCCATGACGAAATTAGATTCGGTAGGTATACTTATATATATGAACCGGCTCATCATCGACATTCCGGACGAAATGGATGCGGAACTGCGCAAGTTCTGCGAATCGGAACATCTCTCACCCCAGGAAGCGGTTCAGGAAATTCTGCGCCGCCGACTGGCTGTGCGGCAATTTGATGAACTGGCGCAACAAACGGAAGTATTCGCGAAGAACGCGGGGCTTTCCGAGGAAGACATACTCGGGGACGATTCGTGAGAGTTGTCCTGGATACAAACGTCCTTCTGGCGGCTTTTGCTTGCGGGGGTGTTTGTCGGGACGTTTTCAAAAATTGCCTTCTTGTACATCATGTTTTTCTCAGCGAGTATATTCTTGAGGAATTCCAACGGAAATCGGCCTTGAAATTTCATATGCCGGAAAAGGATATCCAGGCAAACCTTGATTTCCTTCGACGTCATTGTCAGATCATTATCCCTCACGCGATTTCACCCGACGCATGTCCTGATCCCGATGATCTTCCGATCCTTGGAACGGTCCGGGCCGCCGAAGCACACTGCCTGATTACCGGTGATAAAGCCTTGCTGAATATGGAAACCTTCCAGACACACCATATTGTTTCCCCACGTGTGTTTCTGGATCAAACCCGATAAAGTTTCTCAGGTTTGAAATACCGCCGCGTTATTCAATCAGCATCGCGTCGCCGTAGCTGAAGAAGCGGTATTCTTCCCGGATCGCCTCGGCGTAGGCGGTTTTCAGCAGTTCCAGACCCTCCGTTCGGCCGGGTCGGCAGAAGGCAGCCACCAGCATCAGCAGCGTGCTTTTGGGCAGGTGGAAATTCGTCAGCAGGGCGTCGGTTACGTGAAACTTCGCCGGGGGATACAGGAACAGATTGGTCCAGCCGCTCCGGGCGACCACCTGGCCGTCATGGGCGGCTGCGACGGTTTCCAGCACGCGAACGCTCGTGGTACCCACCGCCACCACGCGCCGCCCGGCGGACTTGGCGGCAGCGACTTTAACGGCGGCCTGCTCGTTCAGCACATAATATTCGCTATGCATCTCGTGCCGCGTCAGATCGTCGGATTTCACCGGGGCAAACGTGCCCAATCCCACGTGCAGCGTCACGTAGACTGTCTCAATACCCCTGGTTTCCAGGGAGTTTAATATGTCCGGTGTAAAGTGCAGCCCGGCTGTCGGAGCGGCTACCGCACCGGGGTGGGCGGCGTAGACGGTCTGGTATCGCTGACGGTCGGCGGGGTCGTTTTTCGCGTCGGGTCGCTTAATGTACGTAGGCAAAGGAGTTACGCCAACCGTTTCCAGAATCCCCTCCGCCGGTCCGGGCGGATTCGGAACCACCCGCCATTGTCCCTCCCCCTGGTTCTCCAGAAGCTCCAGGCCTTGCGTCTTGCCGGTGTCAAAATAGAGAATTTCGCCCGGCTGACACCGCCCGGCGTTGCGGAGCAGCACTTCCCAGCTACCATCCGATTGTGTATGGAGAAATAATCCCTCCAGCCGTCCGCCGCTGGAACGGTAGCAGGCGAACTTCGCCGGGATGACCTTCGTATTATTCATGACGAGCAAGTCGTCCTTACGTAACAAGTCAGGCAAATCCCGAAACATCCCATGCCGCCACTGGCCGGCGGCGCGAGAGATCACCATCAGGCGCGACGCGTCCCGAATCTCCGCCGGCGACTGGGCAATCAGCCGCTCCGGTAAGGTGTAGTCAAAGGCGTCCAGGGAAAAGGCCATTCGTAAGTTCCCGTATATTCAGGGGAAACAATACCTTAATCGAATCGAAGCGCCGCGCGGAACGCCCCGATTCTATGCACATGAACGAATATGAATATTACACGACTAACACAATAAAAATCAATTGGTTATAGTAGCGCCGCACGAGTTATCCACAATCTTCCAACACATATTAGATCAAGCTGTTTTCAATTAAAAAAGACAGATTTTTCCGCGAATTCAAATTATTACAAAATTTGTGCCAAAAGTCGTCAAGTCAATATCCAATCTTACGATAATATCGTAGTGAGGTGCTTCTTATCTTTGCTGCGCGTCTTTTTTGAAGTTTTTTCCATTCTTTTCAAATCGTTTCTAAAAAATGCGGAGATCGTGAGGATCATGGGCGTCGGACCCCTGGACAGACTGATTACGAGACTCGCCTCCATGGACCGTGAGGGGCTGATTCGTCTGCTTCTGAACATGCGCTGCACGTTCCCCATGGACTTCACGGAAGAATTTCTGCACACCATCAGCGAGGAACGCCTGCGCCATATCGTGCTGGCGGCCTTCGCGCATCAGCACAAAGCCTGCGCGTGATTCGCGTCCATCGTTCCGTATCACGAAAAACGCCCCTTGCTGTCATCTCCAAAGAAGCCCCGAGGGCCTGAGCGGAGCGAGTCTTCGAGCGAAGTCGAAGGACCTCACGCTTAACTACCCGTGAGATCCTTCGACTTCGCTGCACTCCGCTTAGGCCCTCGGGACTCCTTAGAAGATGACAGAGCAATTCTTATCCTGAAATGGAGAACCATATTTATCAGGGATTGAATTTGGGATTGAGCTCGGGATCGGAGTCTACCCAGGAGGCCATTTCCCGATATTGAAACGTCATATCCCCTTCCACATATCCGGTGTATTCCTGGGAGTGAGAGTCGTCAAAGAGAATGTTCTGCGTACCGTTGCTGTGTACGGGGAACCCTAGACAGTCCTGCGTGTAGTCGTCCTTGTCGCAGTCGTCTTCGTTTTGGGCGGGATTATATAAGAATTCTCTTCCCGTACAACCGGCCAATACGAAAGCCGAGGAATAGCGAATCCGATTTCGCTGAACCGAGTCAAAAATCCATAGATCGTACCAGACCGCGCGAACGCCGAGGAAATAGCTGTACTCCGATCCGTTTGGTTTTTCGGGGCAGACGTAGAGTTTTTTCGTCTCGACGTATGGATACAACTGCTCCATCCAGCTATACACGCCGTTCGAGGTTTCATAACCCCATTTACCGACGTTGGAGGCGACCGGATACAACTCGTTCCATTCCTCGGCGTAGATCGCCAGCGCGATGGCCATCCCTTTTAAGTTCGCCCGGCAGACGACGGACTTGGCGAGTCCCTTCGCCCTGCCGATGGAGGGAAGCAGAATGCTCACCAGCAGGGAGATGATGGAAATCACGACCAGCAGCTCGATCAGCGTGAACGCGCCCCGGCCTCGCCGCGCCGACGGCGCGGAATGTTGTTGCGGGATGGGTAGGGAGTTCCACATGAGGTTACATCCTTATACACGTGGTAAGTCAAACCGTTATACGAGCTATAACGATCTCGGAATATCCATTTCCCGGATTAACGCGAAACCGGACGTTTCATTTCCATGAAAGACTTTATTTTCCGTCATTGGTCTATAACACATTTGTAAGTCTCAAGTTGCAGATCTGCCTTGACCTTGTGGGACCTTCTGATATTCTATAGATTATGCCGACGGTTTTGAGATATCGGGGCTATCGTTTCTTTTTCTTCAGCCTGGACCACGGCGAACCGATTCATATTCACGTGGAGAAGCAGGAAAAATACGCGAAGTTTTGGCTTTGCCCGATTTCCGTGGCGAAATCCCGCGGTTTTGGGATCACGAACTGAACAGAATCGCGGAGATTATCGAACAACATCTGGATTTGATGGAGGCGAAGTGGCATGAGTTCTTCCATGGTTGATTACGAACCGCTGGCGGCGGATGTGCGTTGTACGCGCGACGCGCTGGTGGTCGTGTTGCAGGACGGCAGAGAGGTTTCCGCTCCGTTGATGTGGTTTCCTCGTCTCAAAAACGCTAAAGCGGCGCAACGCAAAAACTGGCGGTTGATCGGCGGGGGTGTGGGCATCCACTGGGAAGACGTGGATGAAGACATCTCCATCGAAAGCCTTCTGGCGATGAAGTAGGATCGGGGCTTCTCCATCGGATCATCAATGCGACGGCTTTGGACCTGGATGATTACAAAATCATTCTCCAGGCCCCAAAGGGGCCGACCGCGTTTAGCCGGGGACGAAGCAAAGCGAGTCCCCGGACCATCATTATAGAAAAAGTCCCGACGGGACGACAGCGAATCGGCAATATTCCATCGCTTTGGGACATCTCAAAAACGCTGTCGTTCTTTCAGGACTCTTTTTAAAAGAATCGCATTCCGGGAGTTCGCTGCGCTTACACCCCGGCCTAACGCTGCTCAATCCACTTTTATTTTGGGAGAATCAACCAATCTCCTCATTGACAATTCTGAGGATCGCATTGGCGCTTTTTTCAATATCTTCCTCCGTGGTTCGCCAGGACGATACGCTGATTCTCATTGCCGTTATTCCCCGCCATTCCGTTCCGCCGCACCAACAGACTCCGTCTTGCTGAATCTTCTGAATCGCTCGTTTTGTCGTATCGGAGTCTCCAAAAGACACCAAAACCTGATTGAGCGCGACATCATTCAAAACTCGTAATCCCGCGTTTGATAATGTTTCGGCAAATACGCTTGCCAGTTGACAATTCCTTTCAATCAATCGAGCCAATCCTTTTGTGCCCAAGGAACGCAGGGCCGCCCAAATTTCGATCCCACGCGCTCGTCGTGATAATTCAGGAACATAGTGATACGGCTGCCTTTTCGTTCCCGAGACGATATAGGCGGCATTCATAGACATGGCCGAGATCAGATGCTGTTTTTCTTTCACGAATGCGATTCCACTGTCGTAGGGAACGTTCAGCCATTTATGGGCATCGGTGGCCCAGGAATCCGCTTTCTGTATCCCTTTGCATAAATGCTTATAATGGGAAGAAGCGTTCGCCCAAAGACCAAAAGCCCCGTCCACATGAACCCACGCGTCCATGTGGGCGGCTATTTCACAAATCTCCTCCATAGGATCAAACGCGCCGGTATTTACATTACCCACCTGGGCGCAAATAATTGAAGGCCCGGAAATTTTTCGTATTCCGTCGGGTTTCATTCTTCCTTGAGAATCCACGGGTATTTTTATAACGTTATTTCTCCCCATCCCAAGCATACTCAACGCCTTCAAGACACTCACATGCACTTCTTCCCCGACGATAATCTTGATCCGGGGAGCCTGAAACAATCCGTTCTCTTCCACGTTCCATCCCTGCTTTTGTAATAGGGCATGACGGGCGGCGGCAAGACAGGTGAAGTTGGCCATCGTCGCTCCCGTAACGAAACCGGCGGCCGTTTCCTGGGGAAGGTCCAGAAGTTGTACGAGCCATTTTTGACAAAGGGTTTCCAGGAAGCAGGAAACAGGCGATGCCGCGTCAATACCGGCGTTTTGGTCCCAAATCCCGGCGACTAAATTGGCCCCAAGGGATGCCGGTAGTGCCCCCCCAATCACAAAACCGAAATATCGATTGCCTGCGCTGGTTACCGTGGCAGGCGAACCCAATTCATGCAATTCATGGATTACCTGTTCCGGATCCAGGGAATCTTCCTGAAGAGGGATATCCATCCGCTTCATTTTTTCCAGGTCTTCCGGAAGCGGGAAAACGCTTCTGTCGTTGATATGCTGAAGGTAATCCTTCGCGATCCGGGAAAATTCATCGAGGATCGCATCCATACATTTCTCGTTTTGCATTGATCTATACCTGATATGAGATACGAATCCATTGGCAGAATACATATATAGTATTGGTAACGAAAAGGTTCCGCCACGGGAATGCGGAGAAAATGGAAGACATATCATTACCGGCCTATGACTACCGACTACTCTTCCACGCCGTTGAGATGATCTTTAAGAAACTGCCCCGTGTAGCTGTCGGGATTTTCGGCGATGGTTTCGGGGGTGCCCTCCGCGAGAAGCGTTCCGCCGGCGTCGCCGCCTTCCGGGCCCAGGTCGATGATCCAGTCGGCGCATTTGATCACGTCGAGATTGTGCTCGATGATAATAATCGTATTGCCCAAATCGGCAAGGCGATTCAGCACGTTCATCAGGTTGTGAATGTCCGCGAAGTGCAAACCCGTCGTCGGTTCGTCCAGCACGTACAGCGTATGGCCGGTGGCGGTCTTGCCCAGTTCCGTCGCGAGTTTCACGCGCTGGGCCTCCCCACCCGACAGCGTGGTGGAGCTCTGGCCGAGTTCCACGTAGCTCAGGCCCACGTCGCTGACGGCCTTGAGGAGTTGCTTGATCTTCGGGAAGCTGTCGAAGAAATGCAGCGCCTCTTCGATCCGCATGCCCAGCACGTCGGCGATGTTCTTGCCCTTGTACTTGATCTCCAGCGTCTCGCGGTTGTATCGGGCGCCGTGACATTCCTGGCAGGTGACGTAGACGTCCGGCAGGAAGTGCATCTCGATGCGCTTGACGCCCTGACCCTGGCAGGCTTCGCAGCGCCCGCCTTTGACGTTGAAGCTGAAGCGCCCGGGCTTGTAGCCGCGGATTTTCGCCTCGCGCGTCTTGGCGAACAGCTGGCGGATCAGGTCGAACACGCCGGTGTACGTCGCGGGGTTGCTGCGCGGCGTTCTGCCGATGGGCGACTGGTCGATCTCGATGACCTTGTCCACGTTCCCCACGCCGAGAATTTTGTCATATTCGCCGGGCTTGTCCTTCGAGTTGTAAAGCCGTCGCTTCAGCACGCGCAACAGCGTCTGGTTCACCAGCGTGCTCTTGCCCGAGCCCGACACGCCCGTGACGCACAGAATCCCGCCCAGCGGGAAACGGACGTTGATGTTCTTGAGGTTGTGCTCGCGGCAGCCCTTGAGTTCCAGGCTGTCCTTGATCGACACCTTGCGTCGTCGCGGCGGCGTGTCGATCTTCAGGCGCCCGCAGAGGTATCGGCCGGTGATGGACTCTTCCGCGGCGCAGATTTCCTCCAGCGTTCCCTGCGCGACGACGCGCCCGCCGTGGCTGCCCGCGGCGGGGCCGATGTCGATGATCTGGTCCGACGCCCGCATCGTGCCTTCGTCGTGCTCGACGACGAGGACCGTGTTGCCCATATCGCGCAGGCGCGTCAGCGTGCGGATGAGTCGCTGGTTGTCGCGCTGGTGCAGGCCGATCGTCGGCTCGTCGAGCACGTAGCAGACGCCCACCAACCCGCTGCCGACCTGCGTCGCCAGGCGAATCCGCTGGGCCTCCCCGCCGGAGAGCGTCGCGGAGGTGCGGTTCAGCGAGATATACTCCAGGCCCACGTCTTCGAGGAACGTGAGGCGATGCAGAATCTCGCGGAGGATCATGCGGGCGATCTGGGTTTTTTCCTCGTCGAGTTTCAGGTTCTCGAAATACGCCCGCGCCTCGGCGATGGAAAGTTTCACGACGTCGGCGATGTTCACGTCGCCGACCGTCACCGCCAGCGACGCCTTTTGCAGCCGCGCGCCGGCGCAACCGGGACACGGTTGTTCGGACATATACCCGTGCAGGCGGGCCTTGACGTATTCGCTGTCGGTCTTTTTCCACCGGCGCGTGAGATTGGGAACCACGCCTTCCCAGCTTTCGTCGCCGTGCAGGAGAATTTTTCGCAGCTTCGGCGAAAGCTCCTGGAACGTCGCCGTCGGCGCGACGCCGTACTCGCGGCAGAACTTGCGAATCTGACGGCTGTAGAAAATATTCATCCGCTTTCCGCCGTGCCGCCAGGCGTCGATGGCGCCCTGCGTGAGCGAGAGCGTCGGGTCGGGCACGATCAGGTCCGGGTCGAATTCGAGGATCGTTCCAAGCCCGTCGCATTCGGGGCACGCGCCGTAGGGACTGTTGAAGCTGAACATGCGCGGCGCGAGTTCCGGCAGGTTCACTTCCGGGTGCTTCGGGCAGGCGTAGGTGGCGCTGAACAGCCAGTCTTTCCACGTGCCGTAGTCGATGCCGTTTCCGTTTTTACCGTTGGATTCGTCCGCGTCGGTTTCGTCGGCGGGTTTTTCGTCGGCCGGTTCGTGCGTGACGATCACCAAGCCGTTCGCCAGACCCAGCGCGGTTTGCAGGCTGTCCGCGAGGCGGATGCGAACGGATTCCTTCAGCACCAGCCGGTCGACGACGACTTCGATGGTGTGTTTCTTGTTCTTCGCCAGTTCGGGCAGGTTTTTCAGGTCGTGTATCTCGCCGTCGAGTCGCACGCGGACGTATCCTTCGCGGCTGATATGCGCGAGCAGTTCGGCGTGCAGGCCCTTCTGGCCTCGGATGACCGGGGCGAGGACCATGAATTTCGTGCCTTCGGGCAGCGTCATCACCGCGTCGACCATCTGGCTGACGGTCTGGCTGGTGATCTCCCGGCCGCATACCCAGCAGTGCGGCTCCCCGACGCGGGCGAACAGCAGGCGGAGATAATCGTAGATTTCCGTGGTCGTCGCGACGGTCGAACGCGGATTCGACCCGCCGGCCCGCTGCTCGATGGCCACGGTGGGCGGCAGGCCTTCGATGTGCTCGACGTCCGGCTTGGAAAGTTGCTCCAGGAATTGACGGGCGTACGCGGAGAGGCTTTCGACGTACTTTCGCTGGCCTTCCGCGTAGATCGTGTCGAACGCCAGCGAACTTTTGCCCGACCCGCTCAGGCCGGTGATGACCACCAGCTTGTCCCGCGGGATGCGGACGGAGATGTTCCGAAGGTTGTGCTCCTTCGCGCCGAGAACCACAATCTCCTGGCCGGCGGGCGCGTCGCTCCCCGCCGACGCGGCGGCGGATTGCTCCTCCACCACGGGAGGACAATGTTTCCCATCCGCACAGGCGGTGGAACGGGAATTCCCCTCCTGCCGAACCCTCGCGGCCCGCTTGGCGGGTTTGGATGTATTAGCGGCTTTTGCCATAGTGGTAGAATTCCGCATTCTACCATGACAACGCCTCGAAATGCAATCAAAACGACGCCCTCTTCTTCGCGGAAGATTCAGGATCACAGTTGCCAAACGCGGCGTCAGCCGGTAGAATGTCCGGTCTGTGATCCCATCGGATCATCTCGGAGCGTGGCGCAGCCTGGCTAGCGTGTCCCTGAGGGAAGGTCGCGGGACGGCTGCCGCGACCGATTGAAAAATTTAACAGCAGAATAATCTCGGAGCGTGGCGCAGCTTGGCTAGCGTGCTTGACTGGGGGTCAAGAGGTCGCGGGTTCAAATCCCGCCGCTCCGATTGCAGTAGACCACGACCGTCCATCAGGGCGGCCGTGGTCTTTTCGAAAGGTGTAGCCGCCTATTAGTCAATTACCCGGGGGAAACTGAAACTGTCGGAAAATAATCGTTTTTCAGCCTGAATCGAACATCAGATTGTCTGATCCATTCATTCTTCTCACCCTCTATATCTGCAATTGAACCGATTCTGTTGCGCCAAATGGTTGAATTCCATCTCCCTAAGATGCTTGCAATGGATACAAAACAGACCGCCATCTCCACGTGGGAGACGGCGGTCACTATTCATTTCATTTTTGGCGGAGCAATCAGTTAATTGCGACGGCGACGCAGCATCGTCAAGCCACCCACGGCCAGCACTCCCAATGTCGCCGGTTCGGGTACGACTAGAGTGTTGCCTGGTTCTGCATCCCAGATCAAAAGAGCGTTCTGTGAAGCCGTGTCGAATGTATCCCATAAACCCGTCACGTCCAACCAATTCAAAGAGTCCATTTGCTGGGTAAAAGCCACTACTCTGTCACCTCTCAGATTCGAAGCGCCAGAAAGCAAGAGCGTTTCAATATCGTCCTTGGAATATAATGTATATAGACCACCTGTATTTGTGAAATCCACATTGCTCATATCGAGGAACTGAATTTGATCTGGAATAGAACCCAAAAAATCATCGAAGCCGTACCCATTAGTTGTCATATCCTTAAGTAGAACAGTTCGCATAGGATTACCTGAAAAATTACAATTTATAAGATAATTCAATTTGGCCCCTCTAAGATCCAAGGTTTCTATCTGGTTATCACTAAGATCCAGATAAAACATATTATCCATTATTCCAGATAGAAAGGAAACATCACTTATTTGATTCCCTCCTAAATATAAATTTTCCATATCCGTCATTCCAGCTAAGCAGGAAATGTCATTAATTTGATTATTATTCAAATTTAATTCTTCCATTTTTGTCATTCCAGATAAAACGGAGATATCGCTGATCTGATTGTTATTCAATATCAGTTTGTATATTTTTGTCATTCCAGACAGCGAAGAAATGTTGGTGACTTGGTTAGAAGAGACATCCAAATCAACCATATTTATCAAGCCAACCATAGAGGAAATATCACTGATCATATTATTGTTTACATCTAAGGCCTTAAGATTGACCAAGCCGCTTAAGGCAGAGATATCACTGATCTGGCATCGATATAATCCAAGAACCTGCAAATTTGTCATTCCAGACAAGGGGGTAATGTTACTGATTGGATTATCTTCCAGCCAAAGGTTTTGAAGGTTCGACAGTCCGGACAAAGGAGAAATATCGCTGATTTGATTCAAAGCTAACATTATTTGATATAAATTCGTTGCTCCAGATAATGGGGATAAGTCACTAATTTGGTTACGATACAAATTGACGTTATACAAATTTGTTAAACCAGTCAGTGGAGAAAGGTCACTTATATTGTTGTGATACAGATCTAAATAGACCAGATTTTCTGCATACTGAAGACCTTCAAGCAATGTGATATTATCATTGGCACCATGCAATGCAACAAGGTTTAACATATCTGTGGTTGTTATCGGTGTCGGCGCAGGAACACCAACACCTGTTCGAACAGCAGGCTCAAGGTTTGGATCTGGGATATTCACAATCTGACCCTGTGTGATTGACGCGGAGAATACACATACGATTGCTATGCAGATAAATGTAAAAAAGCGAGTCATGATAATCACCTTTTGCGGCCGCTGCCCCAGCGATCCTCCGGTTGAGCAACCAGAATACCCTAATCCCTTGAGCAGAAACTACTGTTTACAAGCGAAATATAATTGTAAGGCCATTTCATGTTTTGTCAAGAAGAAAGTCGATAAGTTCTTGCGTTAACAAAGACTATAGAAAAGGCTCCTGTTGTCACAAAAACATTGAATCCAGAAGTCTTTTCCGGCAAAACGGCTACAGTCCTTCGACTCATTTTTTTCGCTTAGGACTTTTCAGCTTGCGACGGCACTGTCTGGCAGTGGTTGGGGGGGGAGATGGCGACCTGCCTTTCGGCAGGCAGGTGAGATTCGCTCGCTATGCTCGCTGCACGGCTGAGCCGCATTGCGGGAGTTCGAACTCGGCGCGGGGTCTCCATTCACGCGGGGAACGGCGTGGGCAACACTACCCTTACTCGGTCACGCCTTCAGGCCCCCAGGTAAATGCCAAAACGAGCTCGTTATCCGTTGATGGTTTATTGTCACCGCGTGCCGCTCCGATTCACCGCAAAGCCGGTCTTCTTGGCCGGCTTTTTCATGGGAAATCAAAGGCCCGTAAAGAGATTGTCCGTTTCATACCTTGCAGAATGAAAGTCGGACTTTGAATTTACAAGGTAAGTTTTCCATACCCGATAAAAGGTTGAGTCCAAACCAAAAAATGGACGATACAATGTAGGGGAAGTCGTGTACTTTTTCGGTACGGTTGAACAGCAAAGGTGAACGATGCGGAATGTCTTACTTATCGTTCTGGTCCTCGCGCTGGCTGTCGCGGCGGTGGCGGCGGTGTATTTTATCTTCCTGAAGGAAAAACCCTGGGAACCCTTCAATCACATTGACAACACGGCCCCTCCGTACGCCTACGTGTATCTGCTCAGCCCGCAATACGTCGGCGCCATGGAAACCAAAGCCACGAGCGTCCAGACGGATTTCGTCACCGTGATCTGGGACAAAGACGAGATTTTCAAAGGCCGTCTGCCCAAATGCACTTCCTGGGGCGAGGGGGTGCCTTCCGCGCTGGGACATATTCAAACGAAACCCGGAACCCACGTCCTGAAGGTCATCCACGAAAACGGACAGCACCAGGAAATGCCCCTGTACATTCAGAAAAATCAGCAGCTGTATTATCAGGTGGTCTATATCGACAAACAGGGGAATAAAACGCTCATTCAATCCCTGGGAACCGATCCGGGATACAAAGTCGAAGCGCCGAAGTTTTAATTTGGATGCGCGAATCATCAGGGGTACGATTTCGCCATGAGCACCGGATGGTCCGAACTACGTCCGTATCTTCGCGTCGCGTCGAACCAGCGCTGCCGCCCGGGGATGCATCTGCACCCGCGCGTGATCTTCGACCATTACCTCGCCTGCGTCGCCGAGGGAGCGCTGATCGTGAACATCGAGGGGGAGGAACAGGAACTCGAGCCGGGAACGTTTATTTTTATCGAGCCGGGCGTGGAACATGAATTTCGCTGTTACAGCAACGTCCCGGTCCGGCTGCCGCATCTGCACTTCGATTTCTTCACGCTTCCCGACGCCGGGAGTGTGTTTGTCAGTTTCAAGCAGGCCGGGGATCTCAAAGACCACCGTCACCTGTTTCGCCCGCCCATTCATGAACAGGTTCCCGAACTCCAACTGGACGCCGTGATCAAACCGCCGCATTACGAACCGCCCCTGCAATGTCTCATGAACGTCATCGCCCTGCAGGGCCAGTCCTCCCCGGCAGCGCTGCTCGAACAGCGGGGATACGTTCTGCAACTCATCGCCATGCTGCTGCGGGCCTGCCGGACGCGCGAGGTGAACCGGAATCCGCGTCATCTTCGCGCGATGGAAGAGGCGATGCGACTCATCCGCGACGAATTCCACAAACCGCTGAGTCTCGACGACCTCGCCGCCGCCGTCCACCTGAGTCCCTCGCATTTCGGTTCGCTGTTCCGGCAATTCTATCAATCCTCGCCGATGCAGTTTCTGCGCAACTTCCGCATCGAACAGGTCAAGCACCTGCTCTTGACGTCCGACCGAACGCTGACGCGGATCGCGGAAGAATGCGGCTTTTCCTCCGTCCACGCCCTGTCGCGCGCGTTCAAGGACGTGTCCGGCATGAGCCCGAGTGATTTCCTCCAGGGCCGAAGGCACGAGCCGCCTCCCAAACCCAGCGGCTGTCCCATGAGCAACTGAATCTCCCGCCAAAACCGTCAGCAGCGCTACCATTTCGTCAGAAACGCCAAAGACAGCGTTCATTCCTTTTCGTATGCTGGTTATTGGTTTCTGACTGGATTTCACACCGTTTTTCGGAGAACCGATCATGTTTCTGGACCATCTGACCCAGCCGCAGAATTATCGCGCCAAGCGCGTGTCGAGTTACGACCGCACCGGAAGAAACGACGACTACCAGCCGATCCCCAAAGGCGAAACTCTCACCCTCGCGGAGATCAAAGGTCCGGGCCAGATCGCCCATATCTGGTTCACCATCTCCAGCGCGGATAAGAATTACCTTCGTAACCTGATCTTTCGCGCGTACTGGGACGGCGCGAAGACCCCCGCGATCGAAAGTCCGGTCGGTGATTTCTTCGGCGTCGGACACGGGCACGCCGCTTCATATCAATGCGCGTTTTTCTCCACCAGCGCCGCCAGGCCCGGACACGGCGGCGGCATGGCGATGAACTGCTGGATTCCCATGCCGTTCGCGAAATCCGCCCGCCTGGAGATTCTCAACGACAGCGGCGAGGATGTTCGATCCTTTTATTATTACATCGACTACCGCGAGCTCCCGGCCGTCCCCGACGACCTGATGTATTTCCACGCCCAGTGGCGCAACGAGCGCCCCGCGGACGGATGGACCGGCAAGGGCAGCATTTGGAAGAGCCCTGACTGGCGCGACCGCATCGACAATACGGACGACGGCGTGAATCTGACCGGCGAGGGAAATTACGTGGTCCTCGATACCGAAGGACGCGGACATTTCGTCGGCTGCAACGTCTCGATCAAAAATCTGTACCAAGGTTGGTGGGGCGAAGGCGACGACATGTTCTTCGTGGACGGCCAGCCGTTTCCGCCGGACCTGCACGGTACGGGCACGGAGGATTACTTCTGCCACGCCTGGGGCATGCAGTGCAATTGCGCCCACCTCTACAACGGTGTTTCCCTGGCGGTCGGCCCGTATGAGAACGTCCCCGCCGGCGGGCCGTCCAACTGGCGAGGTTTGTACACCAATTACCGTTTGCACGTCGTCGATCCCGTGCCGTTCACGAAGTCGCTGGTGATGTCCATCGAGCACGGCCACGCGAATAACCGCTCCGACGACTGGGCGTCCGTCGCCTACTGGTATCTCGACCGACCGGAACACAAGCAATACGCTCCTTTGCCCACATGGGAGGCTCGAGTGAGTATTTGAAAGTCCCCGTGGGAAGCATACCCGGCGCCGCTGTATTCTCCGCGCCGGAGTTTCCCCCTGAGTAACGGCGTATCATTCTTCTTCATGGGGGATGAGATTGCCGTTTTCGTCGCGGGTGCGGACGCGCAGGAGATTTCCCTCCAGGCCCTGGATGGTCGAACCGGTGTTGTGGAACGTGATTCCCCGGAAGTGATAATCGCAGAACACGTTGTGCGTGTGTCCGAAGTAGATGTCCGTCAATCCCTCGCTGAATCCGTTCCGTTCGCGTCGCAGGGCGCGAAGGAATCGTTTCGCGCAGCGGCGGCGCCAGTACCAGCGGCCAGGCAGGCGGTGCAGTCCGGTGAAAATCAGCGCGTCGTAGGCGGCGTGGAGAAATCGGCCTCGCTGCCGACTCTTGCGGGGCAGACGGCGATGGAAGGGTTTTCTGCGCTTCAATCCCAGCGGCAGGTCGCCGTGGAGGAACAGCGACGTGCCGATGCGCACGTGCGAGGGAAACCACTGGAAATTCGGTTCGCGGGCTTCGAGTTCGTCGAGATGGCGCGTGAAGAATTCCCACGAATCGTGATTGCCCAGAACGTAAAACACCCGGCAGTTCGGGTGACGTCGGGCGAAGGATTCCAGCCAGTCCATCGCGGCGTGGACGGTGGTTTCCACCGTATCGAGCGTCGTCCAGCGGAAGTCGAAGATGTCCCCATTCAGGACGAAAAAGTCCGCCTTATCAGCCGCGGCGCGCATCGATTCCAGATGATCATCCGCGATGGAGCGTCGTGCGAAAAGATGCAGATCGGAAATAACGTACCCATGGTCCATGAAGCGTGTATCTTACCACAACGCCGCATTTTCGACATATTCTATTCCGTCGTCCGTTCGACAATCAGATCGTATTCATCGAAATCGACGACTTTCGCGGAGCGGAATTCGCCCGGTGGTTGAGGTTCGGTGAAGACGCATTGCCCGTCGATGTCCGGCGCCTGGCCGTAGTATCGTCCGACGCATCGGCCTTTCGCGTCGAGGCCGTCCACGAGCACTTCCAGCGGCTGGCGGTCGTCGACGAGGGATTGATTGACCGCTTCGACGATTTCCCGCTGAGCGGCCATGATCGCCTCGGCGCGACGGGCGGCGATAGTACCGGGGATGGGCGGGGACATCTCGGCGGCCGGGGTGCCCGACTCGGGGGAATACTCGAACACGCCGACGGCATCGAACTGGAACTCCCACACGAAGTTCAGCAGTTCCTGAAATTCCGCGTCCGTCTCGCCGGGAAAGCCCGTGATGAAACTCGTGCGAATCGCCAGGCCCGGTATGCGATCCCGCAGCTTGCCCAGCAGCGTTTCGGTCTGCTCGCGCGTCACGCCGCGTTTCATTCGTCGCAGCACTGCCGTCGAGATATGCTGCAACGGCATGTCGAGATACGGCAGGACGTGGTCGAGACCGGCGATGGTGTCGATCAGTTCGTCGTCGAACCGGCGGGGGTACGTGTACATCAGGCGAATCCATTCGGCGCCGTCCAGCGCGTCCAGTTGTCGCAGCAACGCGGAAAGTTTTTCGTTGTTCCCGAGATCTTCCCCCCAGGCGGTCGTGTCCTGCGCGATGATATTCAGTTCTTTCGCGCCGTCGGCAATCAACTCGCGCGCTTCGGCGAGCACCATCTCCATCGGTTTGGATCGCAAAGGCCCGCGAATGGCGGGGATCGTGCAGAACGAGCATTTTTGCGAACATCCCTCGGCGACGCGAAGATACGCGGTATGCGGCGGGGTCAGGCGAAATCGTCCCGCGTCGCCCAACGAGCCCCGTCCGTAAGGACGGGGTTGACTCTCCAACGCCGAAAACTGCCCCTCCCCCAAAACCGCGTCGACGATCCGCTCCCGATCATTCACGCCGATCACGGCATCGACGTTTTCGGCATGTTGATAGACCACTTCGCGGTCGCGCGTGGAGAGGCACCCCGCGACCACCACCCGCCGGACTTTCCCGGCGTGTTTCAACTCAAGCGCTTCGGCAATGACTTCGTATGACTCCTTCCGCGCGGCAGCCAGAAACCCGCAGGTGTTGATCACGATCACGTCGGCGGAATCCATCGGCGCGCCGACAACGCACCCCGCCTCCGCGAGCGCCGCGAGCATGCATTCGCTGTCCACCAGGTTCTTCGGACAACCCAGCGATACCAAAGCTACGTGTATTTGTTTTTTCATATTTTTTTTGACCACAGATCGAAGATCCCATAGGGAGACACAGAAGGCACGGAGTTTTATCCATCCTGATTTCTTCTCTGTGACCTCTATGCCGGAGTTTACCCCGTCGGGGTGGTAAAACTCTTCCTGTAAGAATGCGGATAGCCGATTTCACCGTAAGACTATATACTCTCGCACGTGCGAACGGAAACAGGAACATTCCGGATCGGCCCGATTGAAATCTCCTCACCGGCGGTGCTGGCGCCGCTGGCGGGGTATTCGGATCTGGTGTTTCGACGCCTGTGTCGGCGGATGGGCTGTCCGTATTGCACAACGGAGATGATGCTCGATCGCTGCGTGTCGATCAACGGTAAGCAGCAGGTGACGCTGGTGGCGACGGACCGGGACGATCATCCCGTCGCGGGGCAACTGGTCGGCAACCAGCCGGACGTGATGGCGGCGGGGGCGCGGCAGTTGTGCGCCAAGGGATTCGACGTGATCGACCTGAACTTCGCCTGCCCGGTCAACAAGGCCCTGCGCCGCCGGCGGGGCGGGTATCTCATGAGCGATCCGATACTCGTGGTGGAGATCGTCCAGGCGGTCGTCGAAGTCGGCAAAGAAAACGACAAGCCGGTGACGCTGAAGGTTCGTCAGCGTAACAAGAACACCGACGACGAGGGAAATTTTTTTACTATCGCTCAAGGCGCTTATGAAGCGGGCGCGTCGGCTATCACCGTCCACGCCCGTAGCGTCGAGCAGAAATACGCCGGCCCAGCCGACTGGGATTTCCTGCGGCGCGTGAAGGAGCATTTCGCCGACTGGGTGGTCATCGGATCGGGCGACGTGCTGACGCCGGAATCAGCCTTGGCGATGGTGCGCGAAACCGGCGTGGACGCCGCCGCCGTCGCGCGGGGGGCGCTGGGCAACCCGTGGTTCTTCCGCCAGGTGCGGGATGTGCAGGCCGGGCGCGAACCGCGCCAGCCGACTCTCGCGGAGCAGGCGGAGGTGATGCGCGAGCATTTCGACGGGGCGGTGGAACTCTACGGCCCGCGCAAGGCCCCGTCGATCATGCGAAAGTGGGGCATCCGTTACGCCCGTATGCACCCGCACCCCAAGCAGGTGCGCATGGCCTTCGTAGCCGTAAAAAAAACCGACGACTGGCGGGCGGTGCTGGATCGGTATTACGGATAAAAGCCGGCGATAGGCCATATCCAACAAACAACGCGTCCAAGAACGCCCGGAACGCCTTGTCAAGAATTTTGACCAAAAAGCTCAATAATGGAATTCTACATTCCGATATAGGTTTCAGAAGAGACGTTTGGGGAAAGTATGTTTTGGGTAACTTTCCATTTGGTTCATCCTATGGATAAGAAAATTCCTAACTGAATTCATGTAATTCCATCCACCCGTGCAAGTACCGTGCGGTTGAATCGCTGTACTGATTGTATTGACACGTGTGCGTTCATGCATGGCGCGGGTTTATGCACATGAATTTCCGGGTTATTTCGATGTTCGCCGGGGTGGTTTGGGGCAATTGAACGCATTTATGAGGGAAGTGACCCAACGGCATTCGAATATAAAAACATACCTGATGGTTTTCATTGTGTTTGATGAAGTGATTCTGTTTCTATTCGTTGAAAGGAAGAAAGGGGTTTTACCATGAAAACCAAGTGGAGCCTGGGGAAAAAACTGATTGTGATTTGTATCGGACTCGTGGTGACGCCGCTGGCGGTGGTCGGCGGTTTAAGCCTTCGTTCCGCACGCGAAATGGAGTCCAACATCACGCGGACCGCCCAAACGCGACTGACGCGGGACGCGGAGCAGATTCTCGCCCGGGGGGTTCGGCAAGTACGGGATGTCGTCCTGACGTTTATGGGAACGGCGGAAAACGACACCCGTAGACTGGCGCAGTCCGGAATGGTGATTTCCTGTCTGGAAAGGCTTCGGGAAAATCGATCCTCCGCGAATCTGGAACGAGCCAGGACGCGATTGCAAGAGGATATGATACAGACGTTCCGGTCCGCCAGGGTCACCACGTCCCAGGGGGACAAATCCGTGTATTCGCAGATTCGTCTTTTCGACGCGGACGGGAAGGAAATCGTCGCCGTGATCCATGGAGCCGCGCGGGAGAAACAAGAATTGCAATCCCGGGCGGAGGCGGACTGGTTTCAGGAAGCCGAAAAGCTTCCTGACGGGAAATATTATATCTCCCCCGTTCAAATTGCCGCCAATACCCGCCAGGCGGAAATCCGCGTTTCCGCGCCCGTGTATATCAACGACTCCGTGCGGGGGGTCGTCGTCATCAACGTCGACTGGAATCTGGTGTGGGCCATTCTCTCCAAATCCGTGTTCGGCAAAACCGGATACGCCTATATTATCAACGAGAAGGGGGTTTTGATTTCCCATCCCAAGTACACCTTACAAGACAACGTCAATATTGGGGAATCGCGATTCGGAGTGCTGGCCGACATCGTCAACCGGCGCATGCGGCGGGGGCAGGAAGGTCTCGATCAATACGAATTCGAGGGAACGCTAGCGTATGTCGCCTTCACGCCGCTCCTGCTGGGATCGAATCACTATGCCGTCGCCACGCGGGTTCCGAAGTCCGAGGTATTGGACATTTCAAACTACATCCAGGCGCAGATTCAGTCGGAATCCCGAACGCTGACCTGGAGCATCGCGCTATCGGTGTTGATCCTGGTGGTTATCGGCACGAGCATCGGTGTGGTCTTCAGCCGCGGAATCGTGAAAACCATCCGGCGGATCGTCGAAGGAATGCGTCAAGGTTCCCTGAATGTCGCGTCGGCGGCGGGGGAGGTGTCTTCCGCCAGTCAATCCCTCGCCCAGGGCGCGAGCGAACAGGCTGCCGCCATCGAGGAAACCACGAGCCAATTGGAACAAATGACCGCCATGTTCAGGCAATCGGCGGCCAACGCCCTCGAAGCGAAGACGCTTTCCGGCGGTTCGGCGGATACCGCCGCTCATGGGTCCGAGGCGATGACCCGCATGAATCGAGCCATCGATGATATCAAACGGTCGTCGGACGAGACGGCGAAAATTATCAAAACCATCGACGAGATCGCCTTTCAGACGAATCTGCTGGCGTTGAACGCCGCCGTGGAAGCCGCCCGGGCGGGGGAAGCGGGGAAGGGATTCGCGGTCGTGGCGGAAGAAGTACGCAACCTGGCGCAACGCGCCGCGGTCGCGGCGAAAAACACGGCGAATTTAATTCAGGAATCGGTGCAAAACGCCGATAAGGGCGTGAATATCTGCGGCGAAGTGGGGAACTCGTTGCAAGAGATCACCGAGGGAACCGAAAAAATGAACGTGATCATCCAGGAAATCTCCGAGGCGGGAGACGAGAATTCCAGGGGAATCGGACAGATCAACTCCGCCATCGTGCAGATGGATCAGGTTTCCCAGGCCGGCGCCGCCAACGCCGAAGAATCCGCCGCCGCTTCGGAGGAACTTTCCGCCCAGGCGGCTCAACTCGACGAGATGGTCCAGGAACTGCAACGTCTCATCGGCGGAGCGGGAATGACCTTCGCCGATCAGGAAAACAGACCTTCCCGACTGCGGTACGCGGTGGATATTTCGGCGAGTCCGAACATCACGAGAAGGAAGGCCGGAAAGCCCGAATTCTCCACGGTGCAAGAAGCGATTCCTTTGAACGCCTCCAGGGAACAGGAATCGGTCCTGTAATCATGTGACGCGAATGGGGAACCCGCTTCGCGGAATCACGCCGTTTTCCGTCGCGTAATAGGGTTCGAGGCGTTTTAGCAAATCCTCGACGATTCGCGCGTCGTGACCGGAAACGAAGAGGTACATCCCTTCCGGCCCGACGGCGTCGAGCAGCGGAATCACCTCTTCCGGTTTCACACCAATCGCCTGTACACACTTGCCGGCGGCGAGAATTCGCTTGTACATGTCAAACCAGCGCGGATTTCCGCCGCGTTCGATGCTCGTCTGCGGCGTCCATTCGATCGCGCCGAGGGATTCGATTTCCAGCAGCGCGTCGAGGTGACACATCGCCTGGGTTCCGTCGAGGTGGTAGAGCGAATGATCCAGCCAGTCGCATTGCTCCGTCAACGCCGGCATGACGAATCGGCGAAACATCGCCGGGCTGAACATCGCCGACGCGTCGCATTGCACCTTGGCGACCTTGCCCGGCCCCCACACGCCGAACGCGGCGAACGCGCTGCTGCCGTCCGGCTGGCGGATGATTTCATATAACCGATCGACGGCTTCGAAAAACGCCCGGTTGATTTCCATCACGCTTCGCTCCACCCACTCGGGCCTTTCGATCAGGTCGAACATGAGCTTCTGCGGATCGCGCAAGGCCGCCAGGATATCGACGTTCTCCACCAGATCCGGATAGGCCGCCAGATACTTCCCCCGCGCGAGTTCCGCCTGCCGGCGGTGCGTTTCCTCGGTGAGTTTCCACCAGCGACTTTCGGGGTTGAATTTCAACGGCGGAAGTTCTTCCGGTTTCTCGACATCCTGAAGGCACGGCTTGAACCAGACGGTGCTCTCGGCGAAACCGGGCTCCGAACCGAGAAACAGCGCCAGACTGCCCGGCCCCATCATCGTGTTCGCCAGGGGGAGGGTTTCCGCTGGAAACCAGTCCCGCGAGAGTTTGTAATGATTCCGCCGAACGCGATTCTCGACGTCGAGATATCCCGCTTCCCGGCTGGGCGGGTCGGGAATTTCGGGAACCACTTCGTGCGGGGCGTCGGTTGTCGGAATTCCGCCGTAAGAAGCGAACGACACGACAAGATCCTTGCGATTCCACCAGCCGAGAAACCGTCGTTTGGTTTGCTCCCAGTTTTCTTTCCAGGTCAGAGACATCGGTAAAACTCCTATTCCGTTACCCGTCATTGTACGGGTTCGTCGAAATCAGGGCTTCTCAACTGGTGCGAAAGATGTTATCATTTTGTGTTATGAAGGCTCGCATAACCTTGCCGAAGCATGTTGGCGGATTTGTACGACGGCTGGGGCAATTTTCTCCCCACCGTCGGTCGCACCAGCACGCGGAATTGGAATTCAATCTTGTCGTTCAGGGTTGCGGTACTTATATCGTGGAGGCGCGTCGTTACGAACTGACCCCGCGTTCGCTCCTCTGGCTGTTTCCCCGGCAGGAGCACGTGCTGATTGATTTCACAGCCGATTTCGTCATGTGGGTCGTGGTCTTTCGGACGAGTTTAGTTCGCAATTTGTGTCTTTCCGATTCAACTCGTGTTCTTCGGCGGATGAATCCTCCGGGCGACTTCTGCCGAACGCTGTCGGCGGCCTTTGCGGAGAAGCTCATCCGACTGCTGAGTTTGATCGCGGAAGAATCCACCCCCGCCGTTTTCAATGCCGGGATCGGGCATCTGCTGCTGAAAACCTGGGAAACGTTTGAGCAATCGCGGAACGCGGAACCGGCAAGGACGCTCCACCCGGCGGTGGACAAAACGGTTCGCCTGCTCCGACAAAATGATCCGCCCGACAGCGTCGCCGATCTGGCGCGGGAGGTGAGCGCCTCGCCGACGTATCTCAGCCGTCTGTTCCTTCAACAGGTGGGATTGTCGATATCGGAATTTCGGAATCGCGAGCGTATTCGGCGTTTTCTCGCGCTGGCGGACGAGTCGTCCGACGAGACGATGCTTCGCCTGGCGCTACGGGCCGGGTTCGGAAGCTACGCGCAATTCCACCGCGTCTTCCGTCAATGCATGAACCTCAGCCCCGCCCAATGGGCGCGAAATCACAGAAATGCTCCCTTCCCGAATCCATAAAATCATCCGGTGTAAAAAATCAGATAGGAATCCGCCTTTGTTTGGCGGCAGGTTGGCTTCGGGGAGGGTGATTGGATTTATTATGGGACAGCCGTGACTATCTATGAGAGGCGGTCGCGTTGTTGATTTTTTTCTGGAGATTTCGGCGGGCGGGTGATGTGTGTGGACCTAGGGCGCGGAGATGCGGCGCGGCGGCTCTGGCGGCGGAATGAAGTTCCATGTTTGTTTCTCGGCGGGGGTTGAGTCAGGTCTTGCCGTACTTCTTCCCGCCGTTGCACCGCGTCTCCGACGGACACCGCCACCTCATGCTTCGTATCCCCCGGCAGATGAAACTTGTACCCGAACCATTCATACGCCTCCGTCACCACGCCGTTCTCGTCGAGATATTCCTTCCGCCCCGCACAGGCCCGCGGCAATTCGGGATGCTCCCCCGGGTTCTTCCGCGCCGGACGGCCATGCGGCGCCGAGGCGTCCCCGGCCAGGCGCCCCCCCAGATCGTCCACCGCGCCAGCCTGGCGCCGAACGCGCGTGTTGAACATCCTGTGCAGTAGCGCGACACAGACCCGCTTCAAGAATTTTTGGGGTAAAAAAAGGAAAAAAGAGTTTCTCGCTTGGAAAATCCCGCCAATGACGATTCTCCGCGGGGAACGAAAAATCCACACCCCACGATCCGCCAATGGCTAAAGAACTCAAACTGACCAATTTTAGAAAATAGTCCACGAATTACTCGAATTACTCGAATTGTAATTTATTTAATTCAAACAGGTTATATAAATGTCGCGTCAGGAAATCTACAAGGCGAATTGTGGATTTTTCCGTTGTTATTTGCGTCAATCATTTCCCATAACTTCTTTTATTGCAATAAATTATTCGTGCAATTCGTGGACAAATATCGGTCAGTTTGAGCCATTTTATCAATCCGCATTCCGCAATCCGCAATTCAATACGTCCCGATCTCCAGCCCGCGACGAATGAAGTAGCGATACGTCTCGTATTCCACGCGCGACGAGACGCTGTGATCGGTATGCAGGATGTATCCGCCGCCTTCCATGGCTGTGGGGAGCTTCTTGAGCAACTCCGCCTCGACCTGCTTCACGTCGTTGCTCTCCAGCGCGCGAATATCCATTCCGCCGCAGAAGGCGATCCTGTCACCGTACTTCTTCTTGAGTTCCACGAGGTCCATGCCGGCTTTGACTTCCATCGCCTGAAGGGCGTCCATCCCCGCTTCGATGAGCCCCGGCACGAGCGGTTCGACGAATCCGCAGGAATGCACCATCACCGGACAACCCAGCGAATGGGCGTACTCAAACTCCTTTTTGTGCGACGGCCAGACGATGTCTTTGTACATCGCCGGCGACATGAACGGTTTCTGCTTAAAACCCATATCCTCGAAATAGTAAAACCCGTCCGGCGGGCCGACTTCGGCGAAGAGCATCTGCTGAATCTTTATATTCATCTCGGCGTAGACTTCGCACATGTCCCGCACCCACTCCGGATCCAGCGCCATCCCCATGAGCATATACTCATGGCCGCACATCGGGTGCATCTGCTCGAAGACGCTGATCCCGGACCAGCAGAAAAACGTCTGCTGCCGCGCCGCTTTCTCCCGCACGGTTCGATAATTCTCGAAATCCACACGATCGCGCAGGCGGGATTCGTCCCGCAGGCGCGGGCGAATGTGCTCCTCCCACCCGGCGCGATCCTTCACGAGAAAATCCACGTGCTCCGGTGTGCCGGACTTATTCTTCCACCACTTGAGCAGCGCGCCGTTTCCGTTGCGCGCGAGTTTCCATTCATCCGTTTCCTCGACGATCTCCTCCCGGTGATCCAGGTCGGCCTCGCTGTTCAGCCATCCTGCACTGAAAATATCCAGACCGAAATGCTCAACAAAATCCTCCCCCTCTTTGAGATGTCCCTGTTCGATCCAATGGGCTTTCGTGTCGGACCAGAAACTCTCAAACAATCCCACGCGATCGACGGGTTGACGTTTCAAGATGCGGCCGATTCGTTCCCTGCTGGTCAGTTCCGGCATGACGACTCCAATGTATATGATTTGTATCTCATCTACCCAAACGGGACTGCACAAACTCGATATGGAAGAATTTATAGCCGTTCCTGGAATTTACCAATGTCCGATATCGACTTTTATTTGTAAAATATCGATATGCACAAATTCATTGCCTGGAACGAAATTCCGATTCGAATCACCCAGCTTGGCCGCGCGTATTGCAACCCGACGTGGCATTGGGTTCACCAGGGCGAACCCCACATGCTGTTGAACCTTTGGCTGGTCGTCGAAGGCAGGGGGATTATGCGCACGGGGGGTCGGGAATACGCCCTTCGTTCCGGGGATTGTTTTTTTCATCGCCAGTGGGAACCCAACGAAGGAATCAACGATCCCAAACACCTCCTGGTGATACCGTATGTTCAATTCTACTGCCTGGATCGAAAAGGCCGCCCCTTGCCCCCGCCGAAGAGCAACGTTTCATTGCCGCCGGTGCATCGTAAAATTCTGCATTTGGATTTTTTCGACACGCTTCTGCAACGCTCGATTGACGCGCAACACGCGGGGGACGCCGTCGCTTCGACGCACTGGCTACGCACGGCGATTCTGGAAATGATCCGCCAGGACGAACTGCCCGCGCGAACGGATATGCAGCGCGAACAACTGGCGATGGTGGAGCAACTGGCGAATGATATTCAGCGGAATCCCGCGGAATTCGGAAACGTGGAAAGCCTCGCCGCCCGCGCGGGATATTCCAAGGACCATTTCATCCGCCTGTTCCGTAAGTACAAAAACGTCACGCCGGGAGAATACATCATCCAGTCCCGCATCCAAGCCGCCGTCCAGATGCTCCGCTTCACAACCCTGAGCGTCACCCAGATCGCCGAAAGACTCGGCTACGGCGACATCTACGCCTTCAGCAAACAATTCCGACAAAGAACAGGACAGTCCCCAATGAGTTACCGGAAAACAACCCTATAATGCGCGCAACTTATTGCACATGTACACTCGGGGCGACTGGATTTGAACCAGCGGCCTCCGCGTCCCAAACGCGGCGCTCTACCAAACTGAGCTACGCCCCGGAGAAAAAGCATTGTCGCATTCTTCCCCCGTTTCGTCAAGAAATACCGCGGATGGAATCTACTCCCGCGTGCGATTGGGGTATTGAAGATTGCGCGTGCAACGAGTTGCACGCCCTACGATCACGTTTCCCGGTATCGGACGATTAAGAAACCCTCGGCCTGGCTTTTGCCGACGTTTTGGATGGCGTGGTGGACGTCCGCGCGGTAGTAGGCCGAGTCGCCCCGGTGCAGTTCTTCGATCTGTTCGCCGCTGGTGATGCGAATGCGGCCTTTCGTTACATGGAGGATTTCCTCCGTACCGGGGAAGTGCGGCTCGGAGATCAGTTCGCCGCCTTCCTCGAAGGCCAGACGGTAGAACTCGATGGTCTTCTCCAGCGTCAGCGGCGTTAAGGTGCGGATCGTGCAGGAGGGGTCCGAACGGTACGTGTACCCCTTTTCGCTTTCGCGGATGACGCGGAGGATGTGCTCCGGCGAGGGCTCCTCCAGCAGTTCGCCGACGGAGACGTTCATGGCCCCGGCGATCTTGAGCATGACCGCGACGGTGGGGTTGACCTTGTCCCGCTCGATCTGGCTGAGCATCGCCTTGGAGACGCCCGCGACGTCCGAGAGGCGATCCAGCGTGAGCTTCTTCGCCATCCGAACGGTCTTCAGCCGCTTGCCGAGATGCCCGAACGGCGCGGCGGAATTTTTTCCCGTTTTTCCGGATTGTCTGTTGTTTTTCTTCATTTGTTTACTATAATAAACTTCAGTATATTGAATCCGATATTTATAATAATAGACAATCATACATCACGAGGGCGAATCATGCAAGCATTGGTCAAGGCGAAATCGGAAAAAGGACTCTGGCTGCGGGACGTGCCGCGCCCGGAGGTCGGCGCGAACGACGTGCTGATAAAGATATTAAAGACAAGCATTTGCGGCACGGACGTGCACATCTGGAACTGGGACGACTGGGCGCGGAAGACCATCCCGCCGGGGTTGACCGTCGGCCATGAGTTTGTCGGGACGGTGGAGCAGGTCGGCGCGAACGTCCACGATTTCCACACCGGCGACCTGGTCAGCGGCGAGGGGCACATCGTCTGCGGGCGCTGCCGCAACTGCCTCGCGGGTCGACGACACCTCTGCCCGCACACCAAGGGCGTGGGCGTCAATCGCAACGGCGCGTACGCGGAGTATCTCTCAATTCCCGTGGCGAACGTCTGGCCTTGCGATCCGAGCATCCCCCTGGACGTGCTCAGCGCCTTCGATCCGCTGGGCAACGCGACGCACACCGCGCTTTCGTTCGACGTGCTGGGCGAGGACGTTCTGATCACCGGCGCGGGTCCGATCGGAATCATGGCGGCCGCCATCGCGCGACACTGCGCCGCGCGGCACATCGTGATTACCGACGTGAACGAATATCGGCTTGAGCTCGCCAGGAAGATGGGCGCGACGCTGGCGCTGAACATCGCCAAAGGCGAAACCATCGAAGGCGCCCAGAAGCAGCTCGGTATGAAGGAAGGGTTCGACGTCGGCATGGAGATGTCCGGGAATCCCGACGGGTTCCGGTCGATGCTGGCGAACCTGTGTCACGGCGGGAAGATCGCGCTGTTGGGTATTCTGCCGAAGTCCGAAATCGACTGGGACGCCGTGGTCTTCAACAGCCTGACGATCAAGGGCATCTACGGGCGCGAGATGTACGAAACGTGGTACAAGATGACGATGATGATCCAGTGCGGCCTGGACATCACGCCCGTCATCACGCACCGATTCCATTACACGGAATTCGAGAAAGCCTTCGAAGTGATGCGCTCGGGACAGTGCGGAAAGGTCGTTCTGGACTGGCGGGAAAAATAAAATGATCGAGGGTGGCCGGGTGCCGTGGTTCGCGAAGCGCAGCGAAGCAACCACGTTATTTTTGTGGAGAGATATGGAATGACCAACACCGTCGAAGCGATACATAACGAAATGCAATCCCTGCATGAAACCGGGACGTACAAGCACGCGCCGGTGATCGACGGGCCGATGGGCCCGACGGTGCGCCTGCGCGACGGACGCGAGGTGGTGAACCTGTGCAGTAACAATTACCTCGGCCTGGCGAATGATCCCGAAGTCGTCGCCGGCGCGAAGGCTGCCGTCGATCAATATGGCCAGGGAACGGCATCCGTGCGATTCATCTGCGGAACGTTTTCGATCCACGAGGAACTGGAAGCCGAGATCGCGGAATTCTTCGGCTTCCAGGCCGCCACGACCTACGTGTCCTGCTGGTGCGCCAACGAAGCCCTCGTGCCGACGCTGCTTTCCGAGGGCGACGCGGTTGTCAGCGATTCGCTGAACCACGCGAGCATTATCGACGCCTGCCGGTTGTGCGGGAAAAACGTGCGGCGCGTGGTGTATCAGCACAACGACATGGCCGACCTTGCCGCGAAGCTGGAAGACATCCGCGACGCGCGACGGAAGCTCATTATCACCGACGGCGTGTTCAGCATGGAAGGCGACCTGGCGAATTTGCCTGAGATCGTGAAATTGGCGAAGAAGCACGACGCGCTGGTGGCTGTCGATGATTCGCACGCGCACGGCGTGCTGGGCAACACGGGGCGCGGCACGGCGGAGCATTTCGGTGTGAAGGTGGACATCCTCACCGGCACACTCGGTAAGGCGCTGGGCGGGGCGGCCGGCGGGTTTATCGCGGCTGCCAAACCCGTCATCGAGTTGATGACCCAGCGCAGCCGGCCCCAACTGTTCAGCAACGCCCTGCCTCCCGCGACGGCCGGGGGGGCGCTGGCGGCGATCCGAAAACTCAAACACACACCGGAACTCGTCGAGACGCTCCGCACCAGGGTCGCCTTCTTCCGCGAGGAACTCCAGCAGCAGGGATTCAACGTCCTGGAATCGCCCTCGGCGATCGTGCCGGTCATCGTCGGTGACACCGCCAAAGCGATCGCGTTGGCGAAACAGATGCTCTCCGAAGGTGTGATGATTACCGGCTTCGGATATCCGGTCGTACCGGAAGGCACGGCCCGGCTTCGCGCGCAGATCTCCGCGACCCATACGCGAGAGCATCTCCAGAAAGCATTGGGTGCGTTTGAATCGCTAAGGAAAAGCTTTGCCTGAAAAAGGTTACGTCGATTCGCGTCCCGACCGGCTGTCCCTATTCCTG
>JAFGJE010000053.1 GCA_016929245.1 Phycisphaerae bacterium | reverse complement strand
TTGGCGTTCTTCAAGGCCCAGGAGGCGGTCAAGTCCTCCCTGCCCACCGAAGGGACGGTGCTGCTGAGCGTCTCCAAGCGAGACCGCGATCTGCCGTACCTTGCCGACGTGGCGAAAAAATTCAACGAGCTGGGCTTCACCATCAAAGCCACCCAGGGCACGGGCGAGTATCTCTCCGAACGGGGAATTCCCCACGAACCGATCTGTAAAATCTATGAAGGTCGGCCGAATATCACCGACGGAATCACCAACGGGGAAATCCAGTTGATTATCAACACCCCCGTGGGCAAGACCAGTCAATTCGACGACTCGTACATTCGCAAGGCGGCCGTCAAGTACGGCGTGCCGTACATCACGACCCTCCCGGCGGCGCTGGCGGCCGCCGAGGGCATCCGCGCCCGCAAACACGGCGAGGCGGAAACCCGAAGCCTGCAGGAATTTCACAAAACGCTGAAATCTTAAGTAAAAACAACGGCGCGGCGGGGAAAGTCCCGTCAGGGAGCCCCAAGGGAGATTCCCACCGCGCCGTATCGTGATATCAATGTTTATCCCTTTCGCGCGACCATCAACTCCAGGTCTTCCTGGAGCGCCTGAAGGTCTTCCTCGTGTTCCACTTCGTCCTGCAGGATTTGCAGCGCCAGGTTGTACGTCACCGGATCGGTGGTTTGGGTGGCTTCCAGCATGGCGTTGTACACGCTGATGGCGCACTGCTCGCCCTTGATGTTCTGATCGAGCAGCGTCGCGACGTACGGATCGTCCGGCGCGTCGTATCCGCAGTTGGTTTTGTCGTACCAGCCCTTCGGCGTGGTGATCGGCGTGCCGCCCAGTTGCACGATGCGGTTGGCGACCATGTCCGCGTGACGCAGCTCGTCCGCGGCGTGCTGGAGCAGTTCGGCGATGACGGCCTCCTTCATCGGACCCTTGGCGACCTTCGCGCCCAGCCAGTACTGGTAATGCGCCAGCCATTCATCCGCGAACGCCCGTGTGAGTAAATCCAGAACCTTTTCCACATTCTTCCCGACGATTTCCCGGCCTCGTGTTCCCATGGGATTCTCCTTTCAAGATGGATTCCAAATGGACACATATCCTCGCCCGCGGAGGGAGGAGACGATTTCGTATCTCGAAATTATAGGCGATTGAAAGAGGAAAGAACAAGATTTCCCGGTAATTTCCCGGAGAATGTATTGCTATTTATTTTTTCGATAAGCCTGTCTGCGGGCGTTTTCCTTGAGGTGCATTTTTCGCAGCCGTATGTGGTTGGGAGTGATCTCCACCAGTTCGTCCTGTTCCACGTATTCCAGCGCGCTTTCCAGCGTGATCGGACGGGGGGCCTTCAGGGTGACGGTCGCTTCCTTGGTCGAGGAGCGGATGTTGTTCAGGTTCTTTTTCCGCACGGCGTTGACGGGTAAGTCGTTGTCGCGACAGTGTTCGCCGACAATCTGTCCTTCGTAAACGTCCTGCCCGGGCTGAACGAACATCACCCCGCGTCCGGCGAGACCTTCCACGGCGTAGGCGGTCACCTGCCCGGTGTCCGTGGCGATCATCACGCCGTTAACCCTCCCGCCGATCTCGCCGCGATGCGGACCGAAGCATTCAAACCGGTGGTGCATAATCACCTCGCCGGCGGTGGCGGTCAGCATACGGCTGCGCAGGCCGATCAGTCCGCGCGCGGGGATCGTGAATTCCAGTTCCGTCCGCGGGCCGTGCGATTCCATGTGCGTCATTTCCGCCCGGCGGTCACCGAGAAGCTGCATCACCGCGCCGACGGATTCGGAAGGCACGTCGATGACCAGTCGTTCGATCGGTTCGGCGATTTTTCCGTTCTCGTCCTTGTGCAGCACCACCCGCGGTTTGCCGACGGACAATTCGTATCCCTCGCGGCGCATGTTCTCCAGCAGAATGCCCAGGTGCAGCAATCCCCGACCGGAGACGACGAACTCGTCCCCGCGATCCTCCACGCGCAGGGCGACGTTCGATTGCAGTTCCTTGTTCAGCCGTTCGCGAAGCTGCCGGCTGGTGACGTACTTCCCGTCGCGACCGGCGAAGGGAGAATCGTTGATGCGGAAGGTCATCGAGAGCGTCGGTTCGTCGATCGGCGTCGCCGGTAAGGCGTTGGGGTGTTCGGGATCGGCCAGCGTGGTTCCGATGTCGATTCCCTCCAAACCGACCACGGCGAACAGGTCGCCCACACCGACGCTTTTGACTTCCATGCGTCCCAGGCCGTGAAATCGAAACAGTTGCCCGATGCGTTGCACTTTCATTTCCCCGCCGGGCGTGAGGACGGCTACGTCTTTGCCCGCTTCCAGCGTGCCGGCGAAGACGCGCCCGATACCGATGCGTCCGACGTAGTCGCTGTAATCCAGCGTCGTGATTTGGGCTTGTAAGGGCGCGTCGCCGGGCAGGTTCGGGACGGGAATATATGCAAGAATCGCGTCGAACAGATCATGCACGTCCTTGGCGTCGCCCGCCTGGGCGGACTTCAGGTCCGCCGTCGCCCAGCCGGCCCTTCCGGAGGCGTAGATCGTCGGGAATCCCAGCGCGTGATCGTCGGCCCCCAGTTCCACCAGCAGGTCGAAGACCTCCTCGTGCACTTTCACCGGGCGCGCGTCGGGACGGTCCATCTTGTTGATGACGACCAGCGGTTCCAGACCCGTCGCCAGGGCTTTGGACAGCACGTAGCGCGTCTGGGGCATGACGCCTTCGGCGGAATCCACCAGCAGCAGCACGCCGTCGGCCATCCGAAGCACGCGCTCCACCTCGCCGGAAAAATCCGCGTGTCCGGGCGTGTCCACGATGTTGATGTGACAGGATCGGCCGTGCCGGTCGGTGTATTCAATCGCGCAGTTTTTCGAGAGGATCGTGATGCCGCGCTCGCGCTCCAGGGGGTTCGAGTCGAGAATGCACTCGCCGTGCAGTTCGCCGTGGCGGAATTGCCCGCTCTGGCGCAGCAGTTGATCCACCAGCGTGGTCTTGCCGTGGTCCACGTGGGCGATGATGGCGACGTTACGGATATCGGTTCGTTGCATGGGGGATTCCTGTCAGCCGGACCTTGCCGGGAAGGGAAATGGATTCAAAAAGACAACGCGCGAGAAACGCGAAAATACGTCGGTTAGGCCGCGGGCCAATGAACGGCGCGGAGTAGGCGCAGCCGTCGCGCCAGCCTGACGGCGATTTCAGAAAGACCCACTGTATCCATTCGCATCATGAGGGCGGAAGTGTAGCAAATTCCTCCCCCCGAAAGCAACACGATCTTTCTCGTTTGTTTTGTGGATGGAAGGATGTGTGAGTCCGCGTGTAGAGTTGTCATCCCGTTTTATCCGTCGGTGACGATCACGAGATTTCCCCGCCGGAGGGTTTGTTGGGTCTCCGGGGCGCAGGTGAGTCTGTCGAGATTGACTGCATCGAGAACGATCGCGCCGTCGGTGCTGATTTTCGCGGCCCGGACCGTCAGGCAGCGTCGTCGGTGTTTCTCCGCCCGGGGGGGGAGGATTGCTTTTCGCGGCAGGGAGGCGTACCGGGCGGCGGGGCGACGCAGGGAACCGTCGGCGAGAATTTCGGCGGCGTCGAAGACGCATTGTCCGTCGACGGTCGCGATGCGCGGCAGGACCACGGGCCGGCAGGACAACCCTCGCGCGTCGATCACGATCACGTCATACCGATCCGAGCCGGTGGTCGATTTCGGCCAGGTCCAGCGGCGCGTCGTTTTGATTTCTTCCAGTCCCAGGACGCCCACCGCCCCGCGAATCCCGCATAGGGGAATTTCCATCCGGGCCGTCGCGGTGCGGGTGGCCGGATCGTACGTCGCGCCGAGTTCGCGGAATCCCGTCAGCGTCACGTCGGCGCGAATCCATCCGTTGCGGACGTTCTCAAACCGTCCGCCCGGTCCGACGCGAATCCCCGCCAGCACGAGCGCGGCGTTGCGCGCGGCGATGATATACGCGCCCCGCTTGGCCATCACCTCCGCCTGCTTACCGGAGAAATCCTCCCGCGCCTTTCCGATTCCCACCGCGCAAACGACGCCGCGCGTCCAGTCGATTTCCCCGCCGCGAATTTTCTCGACGCTCGATTGAAACGTCAGGCCCGTCGCCCGCGAGGCGATTTGCACGGGTTGATTCTCGTCCAGCGACGGCTGGGGTTGCGTCCAACCCGCATTCCACCGGGCGCAAAAGAAAATGACGGACAACACGACGATAATAGACATTGCATGTTTCATGGAACCACCCATTCTCCCCTCCGACCGCCTCAGAATACACGAACTCGGGCGTTCCGGTCAAGTTTTTGCATGTCCATGCGGGGAATCACCGCCCGTGAAGGCCTGTTCTTCGCCAGGCCCGCGACCGGAACGCCCGAGCGGCATGGACACGAAACCAAGGATACATTGGGGCGGACACCGTACCCGACGGAAGGTTGGGTGCTATAATAGAATGATGGCGAAAAACGATGAAAGTTTCATGCGTCGCGCGTTGGCGCTGGCGAGGTTGGGGCGCGGCTGCGTCGAACCCAATCCGATGGTCGGCGCGGTGCTCGTGCGCGACGGGGAGATTGTCGCGGAAGGATATCACCGGCGATTCGGCGACGCCCACGCGGAAGTCGAAGCGCTTCGCGCCGCCCAAGCTGCCGGCGCCGACCCCGCGGGCGCGACGATGTACGTCACGCTCGAACCCTGCTGCCATCACGGAAAGACTCCCCCGTGTACCGACGCGCTGAAACAGGCCCGTGTCGGGCGGGTGGTCGCGGCGATGGAAGATCCGGATGAAAACGTCGCCGGACAGGGACTGGCGATCCTGCGCGACGCGGGAATCGAAGTGACTTGCGGGGTGTGTGAAACCGAAGCACGGGACATGCTCCGTTCGTACATCAAGCTGCGAACCCGTCATCGTCCCTGGTGCATCGCCAAATGGGCGCAGACGAAGGACGGTTATCTGGCCTTGCCGAACGGAATGGGACGATGGATTTCCGGCGAGGAATCCCGCCGGCGCGTCCACGAACTGCGAAGTCGCTGCGACGGGATCCTCGTGGGGATCGAAACGGTGCTCGCGGACGATCCGCTGCTGACCAATCGCTCCGGGGAGGGGAATCAGCCGACGCGGGTGGTTCTCGATTCGCGCCTGCGAATTCGGACGGACAGTCAACTCGTCCTGACCGTCCGAAGCGCCCCTCTTCTGATCGTCACGACGCGCCGGGCGGCCGACGAACAACCGGACATGGTTCATGCGTTACAACAACGCGGCGCGGAAGTGCTGACGCTGCCGGAGACGAACCAACAGGTGTCCTTGTCCGCGTTGCTGGACGAACTCGGCCGGCGGAACTGGATGCACCTGCTCGTTGAGGGCGGCGAAGGGGTGTTACGCTCGTTTCTGGCGGAAGGATTCCCGGATGAATTGCAGGTGTATGTTTCCCCGCACACTGTCGGCGACGCGAACCTCCCGCGGCTGGACGTGGAATCGGTGCTCGCGGACGGCGCGTTTCGCGTCACGCGACAGGACCGGATCGGCGAGGATACTTTCCTGCGATGCCTCCGCGTTGAGAAATAGAATCAGGCGCCCAGGTACTTCGCGAAGAAGTCGAAACTCTTCCGTCCCGACCAGGAATGTCCGCCGTCGAACAGGTCCAGCTCCAGCCGGTCGATTGCCCCGGCGGCGGCGTAGATTTTCTCCACTTCGCGGAAGCAGCTCATCGCCGAGTCCACCAGGAAACATTCGTCAAGGGCGCCGATTTCCACCAGCAGCGGGCGCGGCGCGATTAACCCGTGCAGGTCCGGCACGTCGCACAGGTCGTACAGGCCGGGCGCGACCTGGCTGCCGCAGAAGTTGGAATCCCGCATGCCGAAATCGGCGAAGCGGTCGGAATAGCAGATGATGTCTGCCGCCCGGATGCGCTCGTCGCAGAGGCTCATCCACGTCGTCATCGTTCCGCCGAAGCTCAGGCCCATCACGCCGATGCGGCTGGGATCGACGAACTCCTGCTCGCAGAGATAATCCAGGGCGCACGTACCGTCGTGCACGTCCATGCCCAGCAGGGTCATGCCCAGGATCGTCGCGCGGACGTAATGGCAGTCGCAGATGTCCCTGCCCCAGAAGATGTCGTTCGCGTTGGGTTTTCGCCGGTCGTCGCGATCGCCGAACCCGCGCCAGTCGATGGCGATCACGGCGTAACCCGCCTTGGCCATCTGCAGGCCGTAATCGTAATTGTTCGCCTGAATCTTCGCCTTCCGCTCCGCCGAGGAGGCGTTGCCCATCACGCTGTCCTTACCGTGCGGGCCGTGCCCGTGACAGGCGAGAATCGCCGGCAGCTTGCCCCGGGCGTCGACGGGACGAAATACCAGCGCCGCTGCCGACAGGCCGTCCTCGACGTCCAGCAGCACGCGCTGCTTGCACAGGCCGTCCTCCACCCATTCGGCCGTGATTTCGGGATTCAGGGGAACCTTCTCGGGCATCCTGCCCAGGGAGGCGATCACCTTTGGATACAGTTGCTCCCGCCAGGTTCGCCAGTCGGTCTGGGAGGAACCGGCGAAGCGATGTTGGGGAGTCAGTTTCGCCGCACGATGACGAAAATACGCGTTGACGGACAGGTTTCGGTGCATGGGAGTCGATCTTCCTTTTTTTATCCTTCGCGGAATAACGCGGGACACGAACTGCGCCCGTTCCGTCAAGGAACTCTCTCCGCGTTTCCGAGGATGTCAGGAGTTGAGTTTGCGGACGGCCTTGGATTCGTTGTCGGCGAAGGTGAAGATTTTTTCCAGGCGGGTGATCGTGAAAATTTTCATCAGGCTGGGACGCAGACCGCACAACACGACGTTCCCGTCGTTGGCGGCAGCCTTCTTCTGCAACGACACCAGCACGCCCAGCATCGACGAACTTAAAAAACTCACCGCGTGGAAATCGACGACGAGTTTATCCACCGCTTTTTCTTCCACCAGTCCGAACAGCGTCCTGCCGACGTCTTCAATCACCGGTCCGTCCAGGATGGAGGACATGCGCAGTGAAACCGTCGTTACTCCTTCGGCCTCGGATACCACGATATTACTCGGCATAACTGACTCCTTGCTTCACGCGCCCCGCGTCCCGCGGGGACGAATCCATGGAAATATCAAAACACGTTTTACGGCGGAAGTCCACCGGAATCGAGTGAATTTCACCCGCGCGTCCGTCAAACAATGTTGCTTTGCGTGACGACGCGCCGGTAGGATACATCGTCGAGTTGCCCCGGGTTCGTCGAGAAAAAATGAACGAAAACGACGCGAAATTGCTGGACGTTCTGCAAGGCCACCTCCCGTTGGTCGCCCGACCGTGGGCGGCGGTGGGTGAGATAGTGTCTCTGTCCGAAGACGACGTGCTTCACCGTGTGGCGCACTGGCGCGATACGGGTATCCTTCGGCGCATCGGCGGGGTGTTCGACGCGGCCCGGTTGGGTTACCGGCAGACGTTGCTCGCCTTCGCCGTCGAAGAGAATCGCCTGGACGCCGCCGCGGAGATGGTGGCGGAGCATCCGGGGGTGAGTCATTGCTATGGCCGTCGGGATGAATACAACCTTTGGGCGACGCTGGCGGTTTCCCCCGAAAGCACGCTGGGCCTGGAAGCCACCGCGCAAAGACTGGCGGAGGGGATGAAGGCGAAGGCGTTTTTGAACCTGCCGAGTCCGCGACGATTCAAGCTTTCAGTGCGTTTCGGGAGAAACCCGGGCGGAAATCCTTCCGATGCCGTTGATACGGAATCCTCGCGAAAGGTTCTCTCCTGCACCGACGAACAGCGCCGGGCCGTCCGCGCGTTGCAGATGGATCTACCGCTGGAGGATCGGCCTTTTGACACGTTGGCGCGTCAGGAAGGATTTTCCTCCGGAGAGGAGCTTCTCGTCCATGCCGCCGACTTGCAGGCGGCGGGGGTTCTTCGACGATACGCCGCCGTGGCGCATCACGTCGCCGTCGGCGCCAAGAGCAACGTCCTGGTCGTATGGCGCGTACCGGAAGAAAAAGCGGAACTCGCCGGCGGCGCGGCGGCGAAGCACGAGGCGGTGAGTCATTGTTATCTGCGGAAAACCGCGGACGGTTGGCCTTTCAATCTTTACACGATGATCCACGGAGCCTCCGCGGAGGATTGCGCCAAAACCATCGCCGCCATCGCCGCCAATCTGGGGCAACGCGAATATCGCGAATTGTGGACGACGAAAGAATACAAAAAACAACCCGTGAAACTGTTCGGCGCGGAAGAATCCCGATGGGACGCGAAAGAATAAAAACCTGGCGGAGCGGGTTCCGCGGGAATGCCGCGGGCAGGCTCCGCCAGGCGGTGAATTCATTTCTTATTTCTCTCCCTCGCTGACCGCGCGGAGGTAGGCTTCGAGATGTTTTTGATATTCGGGGGATACCTTTGTCGGAGACGTGCGGCGGTCTTCGATGGCCCGATGTTTTTCGACGGCGGATTCGCCGGAAACGTTTTTTAACTTCCCTTCGCCGCCTTTTTCCACGGCCGCATTTTCCGAGGGAGATCGGACCGTCACCGATCGTTTCCCATTCCGGCGATCCTGCAGGGCTTGCTTATACTGTCGCGAGTATTTCTCCACGAAACCTTTGAATTCCGGCAGGGTCATGTTCATCGTTTCGAGCAGGTTCGGATCGACGTCGTCGTCTTCGATCCGCCGCCGGGCCTGGTCCAGCGCCCTTCCGACGGATTCCAGCGGTTCGACCGATCCGGGCAGAAGCACGTCTTCCTGAACGGCCTCCAGGTCGCCTTCGCGTTCGGATGTACCTTCCCCGTCCTTCTGTTTGTCGTGCGGGCCGACAGCGCCTCGCGGGGACGACGGAGTGTCCGTTGGCGGGGTATCTGCCTGCCGCGAGCCGTCTTTACCGGAGTCGGCGTTTTCGCCGGCGTCTTTTTTCCCGTCCGGGCCGTCGCGTTGGTCCTTATTTTGATTTTCTTTCGCCGGTTCGTTTCCTTTCCCGGAATCCGATTTCTTGTTATTGTTTCCGGCGTCTTTCTTCCGGTTTTGTTCGTCGCGATCGCCTGTATCTTGCTTTTCTCCCCCCGCGGGCTTGCCCGACTGTTTCCCGGCGGCGTCCTTCGATCCGCCGCCGGATGTGTCGCACTTGGATTTATTGCATCCGTCTTTTCCGCATCGCTCCGAGGGTTGTGAATCTTTCGGCGGCGGGGGTTGCTTTTCGGATTTGTTCCCGGGGGCGTCTTTCTTTTCGGGTTTGTCCTTCTCTTTCGAAGAGTCCCGCTTTTGGGTTTGGTCGTTCGGCTTGGATTCCGAATCGCTTTTTGCCTTTTCCGATTCCGACGGGGGTTTCGTGCCGGAGGACGCCCGCGATTTTCCTTGTTCCTGATCCTCGGGTTTCGAGGAGTCTTTGTTTTCGTGCTTGCCGTCCGATGACGGCTGTTGCTGATCCGAGTCGCCTTGTTTCCCTTCGCGCATGGCGGCGCAAAGCTGGTCGAGTTTTTTCGCGTCGTTTCCTTCGGAGGCGGATTCACCGGTTTCGGATTGGGTTTCCGTCGTCCGGGTTTGATTTTCTTCGGATTCGGTTTTCCGTTCGTCGGGCTCTTTCTCGCCGTCGGTGGGTGTTTTCGGCGGGGTGATCGTCAGTTCGAACGGTTCGCCGCGGGTCGTCTGTCCGCCGGACACGGAGGGATTGCAATCCCGCGCTTCGACGACGCAGGTGAGCGTGTCCCCCGCCCGGCCCAGGAGTTGGGCGGGTAGATTCGCCCGCACGCGACGGCTTGTGGCGCCGGGAGCGGGTTGTCGCCAGAGCGGAAGGATTTTGCTTTCGCCGGCCTTCGTGAAAACCAGGTCCACCTGTCCCGCGCCGAAATCGTCCGTGACTTCTCCCAGAATCCCCAGCGATTCATCTTCGGCTACCGATGTTTTTCCGACGGGTTGGTCCAGGCGCAGCGTCGGCGGGCGGTCGGGGGTCACGACCACTTCATGGGCGATCGATTCGGCTTCGGCTTCGATGTCGGTCAGTTCGTAATGGATGACGTATTGATCCGGCCGGGTGACGCGGAAGGTCGTGGAGAGGATTTGTCCCGTGTCGTCGGGCGTCATCCCGAGCGTTCTGCCGTCGGAGGCGAACACCAGCGACGCCTGTTTGACGGGCAGGTTCGACTCGGCGGTGACGGTCGCTCGCGTGTCGACGGGTCCTTCCACCCGCCCGCCGTCGGTCGTTCGCGGGGGCAGGCGCGTATACGACGGCCACTCGCAGCGCACCCGGACGCGGCGCAGGGTCGGTGTGGGCAGAACTTCCATGCGCCGGCGGCGCGTCGCGGCGTCTCCGCAGACGAGACGAAACGTCACCCACCGATCCGTCGCGCGAGCTTTCCAGGCGACGCGAAACGCCTCCCCCGGGCCGGGTTCGTCGATCGGCGTCATCGTCAGGAGGTCTTCGTCGAGGACATGATGTCCGTCGCGGGCGATGCTCAGGACGACGGGACCTCGCGGATTTCGCAGCCGGGCTTCGAACAGCACCTCGTCGCCCGTTAAGACCGTCGTTTCGTCGGGCGGCGTGAGCGACAGAAGCCGCGTTCGCGTCGGAACGGGCGGTTCGCCGACGCCCAGCGCCCGCTGCAACGACAGCAGCGTGCTTTTCGGCGCGAAAATCCAATAGAGGAAAAACGCCGCCGCGGCCGCCGCCATCGCCAGTCCCGCCAGGCGCAGCCCCTGCTTCGGCAGCGGCGCCCCGTTGTACATTCGGGTCGCCTGCCGGGAGGCGCTTCGTCGGACGGCAGCGGCGGTCGCTGCCGCCGGACCGGTTTCCCCCCGCAGTTGCAGGGCGGCGGTCAGATCATTGCGGAAGGAGGGGTCGGCTTTTTCCATCTGCCGGGCGGCGTACAGGTTGCTGATGCGCCGCAGGAGGGGGAAGGCGATCATGACGATCAGCAGGCACGCTTCCGTACCGATCAAAATCCACCGCAGCGTCCAGCGCGTCCAGAGGTTCAGTCCGCCGGGGACGGTGTGATCCGCGACGATGATCGCCAGGCTTCCGGCCAGTCCCAGCGCGAGCATCAGCAGAACCGCGGCCGCCAGTTCCGCCAGGCGCAGACGATAGCGGGTCGCGCGCAGCGCGCGAAGCAAAGGCTGACGCGAAAATCCCGACGTTGTGTTTCGCGGTGGTTTCATATTCCGCCTTCCGCACCGCCTGATGGGACAAAATCATCCCTCAATCTCGTATTGTACCCGTTTAGACACGTATCAGAGAAAAAAGTTCACCCGTTTTTGAAAAGGACATCATAAAAAAACGCGGCGGGAAAGGATTCCCGCCGCCTGGAGTTTGGCGGTTTGAGGGATTTTGACCGTTTTGTGGCGGGGGATTTCGGGGCTGG
>JAFGJE010000052.1 GCA_016929245.1 Phycisphaerae bacterium | reverse complement strand
CCGGGGGTTCGTTTCACTCACCCCCGGCTAAACGCTGACCAGCCCTGTCGGGCTTCCATACCATACCCGATGGTTTGTATTTTCAAAATATGGGTAAAGGCGAGTCCTTGCGCCCGTGGCTACTTTCAGAAGACTGTTTAACGCAGGACGACGGTTCTTCTTCAATCCCCTGTATCGGTTATTGATTATTCATCAAGGATCGCGGCGATCCGCGGCGGGAGTTGTTCGGTAAGTTCCGGGTGCGTTTCCACCAGGCGCAGAATGTCCGCGAGGTCTTTTTGACGTTTGCTTTTGCGACGCGCGTCGTCGGAGTAGGCCCAGCTTTTTCCGCGAAGAACGTCGGAAAGACTCGCGACGGACATGTCGTGGCCCAGTACGGTTTTTCGCCGCGCGCGGGGAAGAAATTCCTGGTATCGCGGGTCGGTCTGGATCTGGATGCGCAGGTCGGAATCCGCCGCGGACAGGTTCACGCTGTGCTCGAAGGTCTGGACGTTCATTCCCTCCGCTCGCGCCGCGGCGCGAAGGGCCTCCACGCGATCCGACACGACCACCAGGTCCAGGTCGAGGCTCACGACCGGTTCGGCGTAGGCGTTGACCGCCAGGCCGCCGATGACGCAATATTCGGATTCCGTTTTGTCCAGCAGACCGAGCAGCACTTCGACGATATCCCGCCGGCTGTGCGTCACGCCGTTTAAAAATTCCTTACCCGTCATGGTGGAACCTTTCCTCTGTCTATAGTTGTATCACGAGAACCCCAAACCCGCAACTATCGCGTTTGGACGCCGCCTTGCGACTTGTCTTTGGCGCGTCGAAACGCGATACTGGTTCGCATGGACGCGCTGATCGAGACATTACAGGGGAAATTCATCGTGATCGACGGCCCGGACGGCGCGGGCAAGAGCACGCAACTGGATTTGCTGCGCGAACGGTTGACCCGGGCCGGCGGCCAGGTGGAGGTCGTGATCGATCCCGGCGGGACGGCGGTGGGGGGAAAAATCCGCGACATTCTCCTGCACGCCAAGGATCTGCACCTCGCGCCGATGTGCGAAACGCTGCTGTTCATGGCCAGCCGGGCGCAACTGATCTTCGAGAAGGTTCGCCCCGCGCAGCAGGCGGGCAGGATCGTCCTGGGCGACCGGTTCATTTCCGCGACGCTGGCGTACCAGGGCGCGCTGGGCGTGGACGCGAACCTGATCCTCGAACTGGGCGAACCGGCGGTCGAGGGAACCTGGCCCGACCTGACGATCCTGCTGGACGTGCCCGTAGCCGTCGGTATGCAGCGCGTCGGGAAACACAAAGACCGCATGGAAAGCAGGACGGCGGAGTATCACCAGGAAGTCCGCCGGCGCTTCGCGAGCCTCGGAACGAAGGAGAATCCCTATCCCCGCCCCGTCGCCCACGTCGACGCCGCCGGCACGCCGGAGGACGTGCATGAGCGGATCGTTCGGATTTTGGACGACGAAATGAAATGAAAAACTATGGAAAAACTATTTGAAATTACGATAAAAACATCGAATAATATAGATGTAATACGAATCCGAACGCCGGTAGGCCGGCATTACGAAGATTGGACTCTGTCTCGCGTTTTTCTATAAATAGCGAGGCAGAGTCCCCCTTTTTTCTGTGGGGTGAAGGAAATGAAAAAAGCGGCAATTCTTTTGGATGGAGGTTTCGTACTGAAGCGACTTTTCGTCAAACTCGGGCGTCGCCATCCGTCGGCGGATGAGGTGTATGATTTTGCTCTTGCCTGTATCGATTCCGGGGAAGAGGAACTTTTCAGGATTTACTATTACGATTGTCCTCCGTTTGGAGAAAAGGTGAAAAACCCCCTGGCGGAGGAGAAAACCAATTTTGCCGCCACGGAGGCGTACAAACGGAACACAAGATTACAACAACAATTGGTTTTGAAAGATCATGTCGCGTATCGGGCGGGCGAACTTCTCTTGCAGGGCTGGAAACTGAACTGGAAGACCGCGAAAGGTCTTGTTCGTGCTCCCAAGCAACTTGGTTCGGAGGATTTTGAACCCGATTTTCAACAAAAGCGCGTGGATATCAAAATCGGGCTTGATGTCGCCTGGATGGCTTCCAAGGGAATTGTGGACCGATTGATCCTGGTCACGGGGGATTCGGATTTTATTCCCGCCATGAAATTCGCCCGTCGCGAAGGAACACAGGTGATTCTGGTTCCCATGGGATATCGTATTCGGTCTGAATTGAGAGAACATGTGGATTTGGTCAGAAATGTTCCATTTCCCCCTCCATTATTAGCTAAAACATGTTGAATCTGAATGACATCATCGGTCAGGACGAAGCCGTCGGTCGTTTGCGGACGAACTTCTCTGCCGGGCGGGTTCCGCACGCGTTTTTGTTCGCCGGTCCCGAAGGCGTGGGGCGGCGCACGACGGCGGCCGCGCTGGCGGCGGAACTGCTGTGCGAATCGCCCAGAACGGACCTGACGGGGCAAACCTCCGCCTGCGGTACGTGCGAGAGCTGTCGCATGCTGCGGGCCGACGCGCATCCCGATTTCCAACTCGTCTACAAGGAACTCGCGCGGTTCCACGACGACGCGGCCGTGCGAGGCCGCGTCATGCAGGACCTGGGCATCGACGTGATCCGAAGTTTCCTGATCGCCCCGGCGGGGCGATCCTCCACGCGCGGGCGCGGAAAGGTGTTCGTCGTGCTGGAATCCGACCTGCTGTCCATCGCCGCGCAGAACGCGCTGCTCAAGACGCTGGAAGAACCCCCCGCGGGTGTGACGATCATCCTGATCTGCCGCCGCCCCGAACAACTCCTGCCCACCACGCGAAGCCGCTGCTCGCTCGTTCGCTTCGGCCCCTTACCGCGCGACTTCGTCACGGGCAAACTCGCGGAGGAAGGCGTGGCGTCGGGCGAGGCGGAATTCTGGGCTTCCCTGACCGACGGCTCGCTCGGCCGCGCGCTGAAACTGGCGCGGGCGGGATTGTACGAAATCAAACGCGAAGTCGTGGACGGTCTATCGCGCCTCCCCGCGGGGGGGGACGCGAAGTTCGCCGAAACCCTCGCCAAACACACCGACGCGCTGGCCGAAGCGGAGGTTAAACTGGTGAAAAAAGAGGAAGACGCCAACCTCTCCAAGGCCCTGGCCGTCCGTCGCGCCTCCGGCGCGATGCTGGAAATTCTGGCGGCTGTCTACCGCGACGCGCTTTCCTGCGCCACCGGCGCGGAGCAAGCCGTCGTCCACGCCGATCAGATGCAGGCCGTCCAGGCGATCGCCGGGCGGTTCGAACCGGTGGAACTGGCGGAAATTCTCGAACAGCTCAGCCGCTACGAACGCCTCCTGTGGCGCAACGTGAATCCCAAAATCGTCTGGGACAACGTGGTCATCACCTGCGCGTCAGCGACGACGCTGAATGTGTGATAGTCACGCATTTTTTCTTTTCCCAACAGCGCCGAGCGGCAAGCCGACACGCGTGTCGGCTTGCCGCTCGGCGCTGTTGG
>JAFGJE010000051.1 GCA_016929245.1 Phycisphaerae bacterium | reverse complement strand
CAGGGCCGTTATGGGCCGCTAACCCTTTAACGTATGACTTTTTCATTCACACCACCTTGCCGGTTTAGCCCGGCGCACAAAGGAGAAGTACAATGAGGCTAGTGAGGCTATCTACAGGGATTTTGGCTGTCGTGTTGGCCGCGACAGTCGGCTTGGGACTAGGAGCACGAGACGCCCGGGCCGATTTGGCTTACCCGTTGACGCTACCGTTTGAGGACGACTTCCCGGACAGCGATATCCGGGGACACGCGGACTATCCCGGGGAGGACATCTATTATGTGTCTTCCATCAATTCCAGCAACTCGGAATCCGTGACGGTTCCCAGCAGCCCCGGCAGCAAGGCCATGATCCGGACCGGATATAACGACGCGGGCTCCGGCCAGACCACCTACTTCAGGCTGCTGAGATCCTTCGACATCCAGGCGGACACCACCATCCAGGTTCGTGGAATGTCAGCGGATGCCATTGGCGGACTTGATGCGTCAGCCATTCAATTCCGGATGTGCGTTTTGTCCCAGAGGAACTACAGTCAAAGAACGTCAAACGACGGGTTCGGAATCCAGATTGCGGATGGAGTGGTCTCGTACGGCGGGCAGATCAACCAGGCATCTTCCTCCAACAAGTATAATGGTGGAGGCACAGAGGATATTGGTTTCTTCCCCACCGGGATCGACGTGCAAGTCTCAAGCGACGGTACGGCGATCCAGTACACGTTTTATGAAACGGAAGACGATGAAGATCCGGAGATTATTTCCTATTCGTGGGCTCTCGATGCGGAGAATGACTGGGGCGCCGTCGGCAGCGAATACACGGGCGACGCCTACCTGGCCTTCGACGTTCGCCTCGGCGCGACGAATACGGTAGATGAATACTCGGAAGTCTGGATGGACAGCGTCTCCATCACCCCCGAACCCGCGACGGCGGGGCTATTGGTCGCCGGATTGACGGGATTCGTATTACGTCGTTCCCGTCGTCGACGCTAATGATGTGATGTCCGCACAGGTAATCGGGTTGTATCCCGGTCCCGCGAGGTGTGTTGAATCGCGGGGCCGGGACGATCCGGCGTTTGACACCGGTTTTGAGACGCTGAAGAAAGATAGGAATATCATCCCATGCTGTTTGTCCGTCACAATTCCAACGTAAGCCATGCGAAGGATCATGGTCATGCCGCCAATGCGTGGTTTTTCGTGTTGTTGATCTGCGCGGTATGCGTTGTCGTTCCGCCCGATCTCACTCGGGCGCAGGCGCTTCCATCCGCCCCGGAGGGAAGTTTCACGATCGCCGTCATCCCGGACACCCAGGCGTACACCCACGGAAGCGGTGGTGAAGTCACCAACGCGGTATTCGAGAGCAATGTCAACTGGATCGTCGACAACCTCGACTCGCAGCGGATCGCGTTCGTCACCCACGTCGGCGACGTCGTCGATGAATTATCCAGCACCGGCGAATGGACCGTCGCCCGCGGCCTGATGGACAACCTGCACGGGGAGGTTCCCTACGGGATTTCCCCGGGCAACCACGACATGAGCAGCCCCGGTAGCACCGAAGTGTATCAAGGCTATTTCGGCGCGGCGCGATACACGGGTTTCGACTGGTACGGCGGCTGCTACGACGGGGATCCCAATTTGCCCTATCATTCCGGCAACAACGCCAACAGCTACCAGTTGTTCTCGGCGGAAGGCCATGACTTCATCATGCTGCACGTGGAATGCAACGCCCCGGACGGCGTGCTCGCGTGGGCCGATGCGGTCCTGGACGAGCACTCCGATCGAATCGCCATCGTGACCACGCACATGTACCTTGGGCCGATCCTGAAGCCCGTGGACGAACAGGGGTATTATGACGACCCCAAGGGCGTCATGCAGTGGTGCAAGACGCACATCGTCAACGGTGGAAACAGCGGACAGGAGATGTGGGACGAGTGTTTCTCCCGGCACGCCAACCTGGCGCTGATCCTCTGCGGCGACCAGAGCCGCACCCAGACCCTGCATCTCGAGCAGACGGGCGATCACGGAAATACCGTCCATTCGCTGTTGAGCGACTATATGTATAACTCCGGCCCAATGAGGCTTCTTCGGTTCCTGCCCGACGAGAACCTGCTTGAGGTCATTACCTACAACACCCAGCTCGGGGAACTGTGTGAAGGCACAATCCTGGTTCCCGAAATCGAAATGCACCAGTTTACGATTCCCCTTGCCCTCCCCGAGCCCGGTACGCTTGGGTTGCTTGTCGGCGGATTGTTGTTCTTCCCGCGACGCTTATCACGGAAGTCCGGTGCGATGCGCAAAGGAGCAGCCGTCACCGCCGACATTTCCGATACGTAACGTCACCGGCAGGATGACAATGCGCCCGGGCGACAATATAATAGGATAGCATCGGTTCAGGGTAAGAGAATCGAAATCCGTGCTTCCGGACGTAAAAGAAGGAAATGACAATGCGTTGGCGTGAGAGAACATCGTCTCGACATTCATCCCCGCATGGTTTTACCCTGATCGAACTTTTAGTGGTGATCGCCATCATCTCGCTGCTGGTGTCGATCCTTCTGCCCTCGCTGACCAAGGCCAAGGAGCTGGCCGCCAAGATCGCCTGCGCGAGCAACCTTCGCGGAACCGCGACGGCGGCGATCATGTCTTCCCAGCGGAATGAGGGCCAACTGCCCGATCTAACCTTTTGGTGGTTGTGGGAAAATGACGGAGGCATGTTAGCGGAACTGGGCCTGCCGCCGTTCAATCCTCCACCCAAAGTCTCGGATATTAAGCATTCCAGTTCCGATTATTTCTGGAATCCGGATCGAGCGTATTCCACGATTTTATCCTGTCCGGCGATTCAATCCGGTTCTGCGCCCTCCACGATGACGTGGCTTCGTAATTATTGCATCAATCGCCATGCCACCGGCAGTGACATCTACAACATGGCCAGTTGGGAGGATTGGGTGCCGGGAAAGGGCTGCCCGGTGAAATTCGACAATATCCCCTCTCCGGCGGAGCTTTCCTTCTTCATGGACGGCCGATTTGAACTCCTATCGATCGGATTCTATTATCACCGCGGCATTGAAAACTATAATTTTAAGTATCCGGACCATGACGGCATACCCGGCTATGATGATAGTTTTCTATCCTTTCCGCATCAGGAAGGCATGAACGTCGTTTTCACCGACGGCCACGTCGAATGGATCAGCGAAGATGATATGCTCACGGATGAATTGTATCTGGAACGAGACACCCCCTTCTGGGGATGCACAAAGTAATTTCGGTGGTGACGAAAAATTTCCGAATACATCCACCATCATCGCGTTTTACTTCACGGGTTGATCCATGGAAGGATCGCTTCCAGGAAAACAAGTTGTTTCCCCCGGTCCGGGACGCCGTTTCTCCTTGCTGTGAATTCGTGACCCGATGTCACGGGATACGGCATCATTCCTGCTATAATGATAGATGTGCGACGACATCGGGTTATCGCCACGGAAAGTACGCGACATGAACGACAGGTTTCCGCTCACAACCATAATCTTTATTCTGGCATTGGCCGCGAACCTTTGCCTCGCTCAGCCGGCAAGCGCTTCGGGGAACGAACAATATCAACGCGGCTGTGAGTTGCACGACGCGGTTTCGGCGCGGGACATCGCCGCCGTTACTCGCCTGCTGGACGAAGGGATTCCCGTGGATGTCCCCGGACAGACTCAGATGACGGCGCTGCACGTCGCCGCGGCGAGAAACTGGAGCGAGGGCGCGAAGATTCTTCTCGAGCGCGGGGCCGATCCCAACGCGAAAGACCGTTACGGCTGGACGCCGCTTCACTTCGCGGCCGCGAACGGTTTCTCGAATATCGCCGAAACCTTGCTGAACCACAAAGCCTCCGCCGACGCGCGGGATTCCCGAAGCGGTTTAACACCGCTGCACCGGGCGGGACTCAACGGGCACGACGATATCGTGGCGATGCTGCTGAAGCGCGGCGTCCAAGCCGACATCCCCACCACCGGATGGTACAGCGGTATGACACCGCTGCACTGGTCCGCCGCGGGGGAAACCGAAGGCAACGCCCGCGCGGTAAAACTGCTGTTGAAGGCCGGCGCGGACGCCAAACGCGCCGACAGGCCCGGAATGACCGCCTTGCACTGGGCGATTCTCGCCCGTAACGAAACATCGGTGAAACTGCTGCTGGCGGCGGGCGCGAAAATCAACGCCGCCAACGACCAGGGCGTCACCCCGCGATCCCTGGCGAGTCAATCGACCGACCGGATCAGGAACCTGGTTCTCGGAAAAGGAAAATCCCAGCCGCACGAGGAAAAAAGTGTTCCCGTCACTCCTGTAAAGCGCGAAGTGCGAAAATCCCCACGCCGAAAAACACCGGCCAGGCGGGTGGCGCACTATCCCCCGCTTTCCGTCGAGGCGATCACGGATGAACTGATCTACAAGGTCGATCCCACCCAGCCGGTTACGCTTCTGCTCTCGAAGAGCATCTATCCCATCGAAGATCGGCATCTCGACGCGATTGTCTGGCTGTCGAATCCCAAAACCAACCGCATACGAGGCCATCTGTCCCTGATTCTCCGTGACAAGTCCGGCAAGGTGCTCACGCGAAAGAAGATTGGGCCGATACCGGGCGAGAGATTATTCCTGTCATTGGCTTTACCCGAAGAGTTAACCGGTTCCGGTGGTGAGTTTGAAGTTATCTGGCAAAAAGGCGCGGGTGTGCGGTGTTCGGCGAAGCAGGCGTTCACGGTCAGTCCTCCCACCGGTGTCAACCGGGAGGGACGGATTCGCATTACGATTCCCAATAATCGCGGCGCAAGCGGCGTGTCGGTGCCGGTCACCGTGGGCGTGCCGTTTCCCCGCGGCGCGCTCGACAGCCCGGATCACGTGCGCCTGGTCGACGCGACGGGCAAGCCGACGCCCGTGCAGACGAAAGTCACCGCCCGCTGGTCGCGTTTCGGTAGCGTCAAGTGGCTTCAGTGCGACTTCACCGCCCGGATGAACGGCAAGGGCAGGGAGTTTTTCCTTCAGTTCGGCCCGGACGTCAAACGGCGGGAACTCCCGCCGATGTCCGTTCAGCCGCGCGAAGGCTTGCCGCCGCTGGTGGATACAGGTCCGTTACAGTTTGGGGATGGAATTCAGTACGATCCGGGAGACGGGAAAGGCTTTCGCACCGTCGTGACGCCGGCGGGACTGGAAGGCGGGTTCGTGGAGCACGAGAACGGTGGTATTCACGTCCAGCCTCGTTCCGTGAAGTGGCAGGTGGAAGACGCCGGCCCGCGGAAGGTGGTTCTCCGAAGGGAAGGCTGGTACGTCGACGCCAAAACGAAACGGAAGTTCTGCCGATTCAATACCCGGTTCGTGCTTCAAAAGGACAGTTCGCTGGTCAAAATTTTCCACACGTGGATTTACACCGGCGACGCCTACAAAGACCGTATTCGGAACATGGGCTGGAAGTTCGATCTGGCAAACGCCGAGGCGAATAAATTCCTCACCGAAAACGACCGGTGGATTTCCGGCGATTGGCTTCTGCAATACGACTACGACCGTTACAAAATCGTAGCGAACGGCGCCCTGAAGCATTGCGGCCGACGGTCGCCGGGAATCGCGGACGTTTCGACTTCCGGCGTGAGGATGCTGCTGGGCGTGAATGATTTCCGGCAGAACTATCCCAACGAGCTTGAGTTCCGCGACGGCGCGCTGTTCGTGCACCAGTGGCCCAGGCACGGGCGTCCCGCGGTGCATCCGGTGCGCATCGAAGACGCGCTGCGATTATGGTTCGCCCACGAGGGCAAACGGCTGAACTTCGCCCTGCCGCTGGACTGGACGGAAGATCCGGACTTTTATTACGCCCCGGACGTCACCCATCCCCGCAATCGCGAGGCGTACCAGATGCGACACCGCCGGGAGACGATCAACGCCCAGGGGATTTCGAAGACCGACGAGATTCGGCTGCTCTTCGCACCGGAAAAAACCGATCCGACGGCGCTCGCGGCGACGCTGGAAGGACTTGACGACGCGACGCTCCGGGCGTCCGTCGATCCGAAATGGGTCGCCGGCAGCGGCGCATTTTACGAGATCCACCCCCGCGACGTGAAAAACTTCCCGGAAGAGGAACGCTACTACGAGCAGGCCGCCCTCGCGCCGTTGCGATGGGTGGAACGCATCCAGTTTTACGGCAAGTGGATTTGGGGCGACATGGCCTGGGCGCCCGATCTGGACAAAGGGGGGCATCGGATGATCTACCGGGGATTTCGCAAGGCCCACCAGGCGTGGCCTTATTCGTGGATTCCCTACGCCCGAAGCGGCGATCCGCGTTTCCTGCATTTCGCCGACGCGGCGACGCGACATGTCGTGGATACCGCCTTCTGCCACTACAGCGACCGGCGCGTCCCGGGGTTGAATCCCAGGCCCGGGCTGGGCCGGCCTCGCGGATTTCATATTCGTTATCGCATTCCGTGGGCGGGGCACGGCGTCAATCCCAGCTCGCGCGGGTACGTCGACAAGGCCGACTACATGCTGCACAGCTACTACCTGACCGGGTACGAGCGCGCCAGAGACGTGCTGCTCGACTGGGCCGAGTTGACCAAGTACGTGGGCTGGAACAACTGGGGCGGCGAGTTTGAAGACCGGACCAACTTCCAGGCGCCGATGAAGGACGTCGACGCCTGGCGCGGAAGCGTCAACCTTCTGAAGGCCTATGTGGAGATGTACGAGGCGAGTTACGATCCCTGGTTCCTCGCGGCCGCCCACCAGATCGCGCGGGCGCATCTTCAGGAGTATCGCGCCCAAAACCAAGGCGACCGGGACGCACTGGTGGGTTTCTTCTGGCAGCCGGGGCAGCGGGAGTTCCTGCGCTTCAGCGGCGACGAGGACTACCGGAAATTTTATCTTGCCTACGCCCGACGATGGGCGGCCAGGGAGATTCCCGCCGCCGGATGGATCGCGCGCGTGTCCATGATGGAGGCGGCCGCCTTCGGCTGGGTGGCGTCCGGAGACGAGTATTATCTTCGCCGGGCGCGGGGGATGCTGACGCAGAACATCGACTGGGCCTACGACGAACAAACCGGCTGCAAGAGCGGGATAAGAGCGATGTTCGACCCCTACGCCGACGCGCATCACATGGGATATCTGCTGCAATACTATCCCAACGCGCTGCATGCCGCGGCGAGCGCCAAGACGCCCCCCCTGCCGCTCAACGACGGATTCTTCCAACTGCCCGCCGAGTTCACCGCCGACAAGGACGAAACCTGCCGCTACGGATACCGCGTGGCGCTGAAGAAAAGTCCCGATAAACCGCTGGGCTATCAGATTCGCTTTCAACGGGCGGGACGCGGATTCCGCTATCGCCTTTTCGACCCGGCCGGGAAGCGGATCACGGCAGGTTGCGTCGATTCCTCCGTGCCAAAATACGGGGAAATTCCCGCCAAAGCGCCCGCGGGCGTGTACCGTCTCGTGGTCGAAGGCGCTTCCGCAACCCGGCCCGGTCCGGGCCAGGTCATCGACGGATTGTATTTCCCCGTGTCCACGACCACCGACCCGGAAGTATGGGAACTGGGCGACGACAGGCAGTCGGGCGTCACCAGTCATCGTCACGGAGCGAACTACTGGTTCATGGTTCCGGAGGGCGTGAAAGAGTTCCATCTGGAATTTCTCAACGCGCGGAAGATACCGAAGATCACCATTCGCGACCCCGACGGGAAAAACGTCCGGCAGTACCAGCGACCCGTGCAAAAAAAGAACGTCGCGAAAAACCTCCTGGTGAACATTCGTGTTCCCGAAGGGCAATCGGGAAAGCTCTGGCAGATAGCCGTCGCGAACGAGAGTCTGGGGATCCGATTCGACAAGCGAATCCCCCCTTACCTTTCGACGGAACCCGCGGGATGGTTTGATCCCGGCCCGGCGCCGGAGAGTCATAAAAATTCCCACAACAAGACCCGACAACCCCCGCGCAAGCAGAAGTAGTCTCTTTGTAATAAAACATTGATTCTGGAGAAACCATGAGAAATCGAATCTGCCTGATGTGGATGCTGTTGACAGCCGGCTTGGTGATATTGCCCTGTATTGGCGAACCGCCGGCGGAGCAGGTTTTGACGCCAGCCCCCGAAAACAGTTTCAGTATCGTCGTGATCCCGGATACGCAGATGTACCACGGCCAGGACACGAAACGCACACCCAAAAGCACGGAACCCGTAACGAATGCGATATTCGAAAGCCATGTGCGCTGGATCGCGGAGAATCGGCAAACCCAGCGGATCGCCTTCGTCAGCCACGTGGGCGACATTGTCGACAGAAACAACGACACCCAATGGACGGTGGCCCGAAAGTGGATGGACCTCCTGCACGGGAAGGTCCCCTATGGATTGTGCCCGGGCAATCACGACATGACCCACTCCGGTGATTCCTCGTTGTTTCAGAAGTATTTCGGCGCGGAGCGTTTCAAGGACTTCGACTGGTACGGCGGAAGCTACAGCGGCGATCCGAAACATCCCGGCCATTCCGGTAACAATGCCGACAGCTACCAGTTGTTCTCGGCGGAGGGGCTGGATTTCGTGATTCTCCACCTGGAATGCAACGCCCCGAACGGCGTGTTGAAATGGGCGGATACGATTTTGCGGAAATATCCCGATCGAATCGCCAT
>JAFGJE010000050.1 GCA_016929245.1 Phycisphaerae bacterium | reverse complement strand
GACGACGAGGTGGAGTTGTTTTTCGATCCGACGGGAACCAAAGGATATTACTTCCATTTCATGGCCAACGCCGCCGGTGTGAAGCGCGAGGAAGATCGGATCGATCCGTCCTGGACCTGCGACTGGAAGGTCGCTGCGGGTAAAGCGCCCGGTAAATGGGTTGCCGAAATGTTCATTCCCTTCGCGGCCATCGACGTTCAGGAAGTGAGCCTGAATCCCGTCTGGGGGATCAACTTCTGCCGGAACGATCAGCAGACGAAACAGGCGACGCAGTGGACCTATACGGGCGGTTCGTTTCATCGGCCGGAACGCTTCGGTTCGTACGGCCCGCTGAACATCGACCTGGCGCGATGGGAATGTCGGATGCAACTGGATCTGCCGGACGTATTCTGGCCGGGCGCCAATACCGTCCGCGTGAAATGTCGCAGCCTGGTGAGAAAAAACGACACCGCCAAAACGCCCGGCAAGGCCGTTCTCACGTTGAACGTGTATGACGCGTCGCGGAATCTTCTTTCGCATGAGACCAGAGCGTTGAAAGCGTCTCCCGGATCGAAAACTATACCGATCCGGTACAATCTTCCCGGGGCCGGGGATTATTTTTTGGAGGCGACCATTCGCGTCGGCGGCGGAAACAAAGAAACGTATCGCACCCCGTTCCAGAAAATTCGCGCCATTGACGAACCCGTGATGAATATGAAGCAGCCGGCGGATGGAATCGTGTTTCCCCCGGAACGAAATACCCCGTTGCTGCTGCAGGTGCTCCTCCCTCCGATGGTCGCCGGGGGTAGCTCCCGTGAACGACAGATCCGTTTCCAGGCCGTTCAGGAGTCCGGGCGGGTGTGGGCGTCTTTGCCCGACAAACCGGTTCAGGAGAACGTAGTGAACGTGGAATGGCCGATCGGGGATTGGCCGGCCGGTCGCTATCGCATCGAAGCGACGGTTCGTGCAGGACAATGGCGGAAAACCGTCGGCCGGGATTTGTTTATTGTCCCGAACGATACGCATAATTACGTCAGGTTGGATGAATTCGGGCGTACCGTCGTGAAGCAGCACGGAAACGAGGAGCGATTGTTCTTCCCGATCGGCCTGTTCGCCTTTGACGAATTGAACGATGAAACGATGCGCAGGGTCTCGGAGTCGGGAGTCAACGGGATACATAATTATAAATTCTTTCCCGGCCCGTCAAACAGCCTTTTTGTGAACCGAACGAATGAATTTCGAAAACAGTATCTGGACACCGCCCTGGCGCACGGAATGATGGTTCTGTTGACCGTGAACAAAAACATTCAGCCCTATAAACCCGAATTTTCACCGGATTTCACGAAAATGCGCGCGGAATCCATTGAAAGAACCGTGGCGCAGACATTGAACTATCGAAGCCATCCTGCCGTCCTGAGCTGGTATGCCGCGGATGAACCTGAAGGCTGGTATTGCAAGCCGCCGAAACTCGAGGAATTTTATCGCCTGTTGAAGAAGCAGGATCCTCTCCATCCCGTCTCGGCGGCGTTCTACAGTATGCTGGCCGTGCGGGACTATTATGACGGATATGATGTCGCCATGCCGGATAAGTATCCGTATCCCGAACGCGTGGCCGAGTCGTATGCCATGCTCCACCAGTTTTATTTTCGGGACAGGCGCAAACTCATGAAGAATCCCAAGCCGTTCTGGGCGATTCTTCAGTCCTACGACAAAAAGCTCATTGAATTGAAGGGCGAAAAGGGAAAGGACTATCCCAGGGGTTATCCTCTGTACGCGGAAATGCGATTGATGACGTTTCATGCGCTCGCCTCCGGCGCGAGGGGAATCTGGTATTATGACTGGGACCATATGCAGGATCACCAGGCGAAGACGGACCTGCTGCGGGTGACGAAGGAATTGGCGGCGTTGTCTCCCATATTGCTGGCGGAAAAACAGGAGTTCGCGAAGATTTCCGACGCGGACGACGTGTGCGGGATTTGGCTGGAGCATGACGGGGCGTGGTATCTGCTGCTCGCCAACGGCAGCGTGTTGAAGGAACGACAGGCCCGCGTCGCCCTGCCCAAAACCCTTTCCGGCCAGAAGGATATTTCCATTCAAAAGATCGTCGAAGGTAAAAAAGAGCACGCGTATTATAAAGCCGTGATAAAAGACGGAACGCTTCGGATAAAGATGGCCCCGATGGAAGCCGTGGTTTTGAAAATACCCATCAGCCGAGGATGAATGAAATGACCCTATCCAAACAAAAAGCGTTTGCCCTGATTGAACTTCTGGCCTGCCAGCCGAAGCCTTGGCGAAGGCAAGCTCAATCAGCGTTCACGCTGATTGAGCTGTTGGTCGTCATCGCGATCATTTCTCTGCTGGTGTCCATTCTGCTTCCCACACTTCAAAATGCAAAACAATTGGCGTTGCGCGTCACGTGTGCAGCCAACCTTCGGGCGCAGGGGACGGCGATGCATTTGTACCTGGCGGATAATGACCAAAAGTTTCACAGTATTGACGGATGCAAAGAAGATAAGAACTGGCGTTGGATGCTTTTTTATAAGGTGCTGTTGCACAACTGGACATGGGATAATCGGCTCTGGTTATACACCGAATCCCTGGAGCCGTACATCGAAACGCCCATGATCTATTTTTGCCCCGGTCGACCTGTCGATATGTACCCGCTGGCCGGGGCGAGCGACCCCTGGGGGAACTGGGATAATGTGATCACGTATCATGGATTCAAAACCGATGGAAACAATAACGTTTTACATACCTCCAAGGTTCGAACGATGGACGGGTATCGTTGCTGGATGTACGATATTCTCCCCCCGGATTCCCAACTCTCCTATGGGGGTTCGCATAACGCGGAAGGGCAAAATCAACTCCACCCGGATTGTTCCGTGGAGTGGGTGGACATCGACGACGACGATGTCATACGAGGCTTGTGGAGTCAGTAGAATATAACCAGCAGGGAGTCATTCCTGTTCTTTTATCCCAATTGTATGTTTAAGACGTTTTGTATGCAGGTCCGTAACAAAAGAACAGGAGTCATCCATGATGATGTATTCGACAATATTGGTTTATTTATCTTCGTCGTAATAACAGACTTCGATCCGCGTTATTACCCAATAACATAGAGAAAGGATAATCATGAAAATTACAATACGCAGGATTCAGCCCGTTATCATTATACATGCGGGAACGATATGGAGCGGGTGGGTTTTTTCGCTGGTGCTGGCTTTGTGTTTGTCCGCCGCGACAGCCGCCGGCCCGCGGAACGATCCTAAGAATCGAAATCTGGCGCTCGGCAAACCGTACAAAATTCTGCCCACGCCGAACTACGGCCTGACGCAAAAAGGCGACACGGACGAGAAGGATCTGACCGACGGGAAGGTTTCGGGCAAGGACAAGATCTGGTTCGACTCGCGGGCGGTGGGCATTCAGCGCCACTGCAACGCGCTGATTCGGCTGGACCTGGGCAAAACGGAGCCTATCGACGAAGTGAACATTCGCCTTCAGGGCGGCGTGGCCGATCAAGCGCATGTGTTCCCCGATCTCGTCGAGTTGCTTCTCAGTGACGACGGCGAGACGTTTTACCTCATCGACGACTTCCGCTTCTGGCGGCTGGGCGACCGG
>JAFGJE010000049.1 GCA_016929245.1 Phycisphaerae bacterium | reverse complement strand
ACGAACTGTCGCACGACGATTCCCGGCGCGCCGGATTGCCCGCTGCTGTTCCCGACGTTCTGGTCGCAGGCGACGGATTCCACCTGGGTCGCCCTGGCGACGGGGCACGACGGGAAGGTGTGGAACGTTTTTCCGCATACGAACGTGTTCAAGACGGGCGCGTTCGGCGAATTTGACGGCGGGGCGCTGTTCGCCGTCCCGAACCTCACGGAACTGCCCGACGGTTCGTTCGTCCTGCCGTACACCGGGTACAACGTGCCGCACAAATATCCCCGTCGGCGGGCGCAACGGAACCTGGGATATCTCCAGTGGCCGAAGGGCCGACTGATCGGCGTCGAAGCCGAGTCGCGCGGATCGTTCAGCACGCCTGCCGTCGTCGCGCCGGGCGAAACGATTCGGATCAACGCCCTCACCCCGCGGGCGGGATCGATTCGCGTGGAAGTCGCCCGGCTGGACGGTTCCGCGATCCCGGGCAGGGAATTTGAAAACGCCGTTCCGTTGATCGGCGATTGTCACGACACGCCCGTCGCGTGGAAAGAGCATGACACGCTGGGCGTCTCGCCGGGCGAGGCGGTGATCCTGCGCTTTCGCCTGGATCACGGCTGCGTGTATTACTTGGATTTTGAATGACAACGGAATCAATATGGGTGCCGTGGTTCGCGCAGCGCAGCGAAGCAACCACGCAACACGATATACGTGGTTGCTGCGCTGCGCGAACCACGGCATCCATGTTCGGCACCCATATTCGGAGTGAAATTTGCATGAATAACAACATGGACAACGTATTTGCGGACGAGAAAGGGGCGCCCCGCGTCGTGCGCGGCGCGGTGCTGTACAGCGGTTCGCGCCTGCTGGCGGAACTGGCGGGGCGCGTCGGATTCGAGACGATCTGGATCGAAATGGAGCACGGGCCGACGAATTTCGAGACGGTCGAAGGGCTCTGCCTGGCCGCCGAAGCCGGCGGCGCGGTCCCCTCCGTCCGCGTGTCGGATTCCCAACGCTGCCACATCTTACGGGCGCTGGAAGTCGGCGGGCGGATCATCATCGTGCCCATGGTCAACACCGCCGAACAGGCCCAAAGCGTGGTGGAATACGGTAAGTTCCCGCCGCTGGGCAAGCGCGGGTACAACACGCGAAGCCGCGGCGTGCACTTCAGCCTGGACGGTCCGCAACCCGCCTTCGCCGAAGCCAATGAGCGGACGCACCTGTTCGTCCAGATCGAAACGCGACAGGCCGTCGAGAATCTCGACGAGATTCTCGCGGTCGAAGGCTTATCGGGCATTTTCATCGGCCCGGGCGATTTATCCGCGAGCCTGGGACGCACGGGCGACCTGAACTGTCCCGAAGTCGTCGACGTCGTGACCGACTGCATCCGTCGCGCCCGGAAAGCCGGGAAACACGCCGGCATCCTCGTCTCCCCGGGCGCGCTGCTGACGGCGGCGCTGGAGGCGGGGTGCGATCTGGCGTTCTTCGCCGGAGACGTGATGAATCTCGTGACGACCTGGCCGGAGATTCTCGCGGCTGTCAAAACACAATCATAACTGCAACGGAGTGATCGAATGCCGAAAATCGAGGAACTCATCCAAAACGCCCGCGTCGCCCAGCGACAATGGGCCCGGGCCGATCAGCCCCGCGTGGACGCCGCCGTGCGTGCGATGGCCAGGGCGGTTTTCGACGCCGCCGAACCGCTCGCCCGGCGGGCGGTGGACGAGACCCGCATGGGCGTCTACGAGGACAAGGTTCGCAAGAACCAGGGTAAGGCGCGGATACTGTGGAATTCCCTGCGCGGAAAGAAAACCGTCGGCGTGCTTCGACGCGACGAGGACACGGGCATCGTCGAAATCGCCAAGCCCATCGGCGTGGTCGGCGCCGTGACGCCCTGCACGAATCCCATCGTCACGCCGCTGTGCAACGGGATGTTCGCCGTGAAAGGGCGCAACGCCGTGATCTTCGCCCCGCACCCGCGGGCGGTCAAATCCTGCGGCGCGTTTCTCGATGTCGTGCACGCCGCCTGGTCGAACCTGGATATGCCCGAACACCTGCTGCAGTACATCGACGAACCTTCCATCGACGCGACGAAGGAACTGATGCGATCCGTCGATCTCGTCGTCGCCACCGGAGGCATGGGGATGGTCAAAAGCGCCTATTCCAGCGGAAAACCCGCCTACGGCGTGGGCGCGGGCAACGTGCAGTGCGTCGTGGACCGCGACGCCGATATCGACCAGGCCGTCGAAATGATGATCGAAGGCCGGCGCTTCGACAACGGGATCATCTGCTCCGGTGAGCAGGCCGCCGTCGTCCCGCGCGAAAAGGTCGAGCAAATCACGGAAGCGTTCCGCCGTCACCGAGCCGCCGTCATCGACGATCCCGCCGCCAAACAGAAACTTCTCGACGCGCTGTTCGTCGACGGCGTGATGAACCGCGACTTCGTCGGCGTCACCGCGAAGCGGATCGCCGAAAGACTCAACCTGTCCGTCCCTGCCGACACGCGCGTCCTGATGGTGCCCGGCGACGGCGCCGCCAGGGATGCGATTCTCCGCAAGGAGAAAATCTGTCCCGTCATGGCGCTGTTCACGTACGAAACCTTCGACGAGGCGATTGACATCGTTTGCACGAACCTGGACATGGAAGGCAAAGGACACAGCGTTTCGATCCACTCCCACACGCCGGAGAACATCGAAAAATTGGGCCTGGCCGCCCCCGTGTCGCGCGTGATCGTCAATCAATCCTGCTCCACGTCGTCGGGCGGGAGTTTCTACAACGGTTTCGCCGCCACGACCACGCTGGGCTGCGGTTCGTGGGGCAACAATATCATTTCGGAAAACCTGGACTACAAGCACCTGATCAACGTCACGCGCATCGGTCTGACGCCGAAGAACCCCCACGTGCCGACGGATGAGGAACTCTGGAGTTGAAACAATGCTGCTGATGGAATATCTCGCCCGCGATCTGCTGGCGGAAAAGAACATCCCGATTCCCCGCGGCCGGGTCGTCTCGCCGGGGGAAACGCCCGACCTGTCCGACGTGCGCTTCCCCGCCGTCGTCAAGGCGCAGGTGCCCACCGGCGGGCGCGGAAAGGCCGGCGGAATTCTGCCCGTCATGAATGCGAAGGAAGCGAAGGCCGTCATTCAAAACATCCTCGGAATGACGATCAAGGGTTTCCCCGTGGAGCGGGCGCTGGTCGTGGAGAAGATCAACGGAAAGCGGGAACTGTATCTGGCGATCCTGTTGGATCGAGGCCGAAAATGCCCGACGGTGATCTTCAGCGCCTCCGGGGGCGTGGAGATCGAAGAAATCGCCCGCACGAAACCCGACAGCGTCATTCGCGCGGAGATCGAACCGACCGTCGGCGTGCGGGAATATCACACGCGATACCTGCTGGACCGCGCCGGACTGGAGGAAACCTGCTTCTTCCAGTTCCACGAGATTCTGGAAAATCTCTACCGCGTGTTCTGGGACCGCGACTGCCTGCTGGCGGAGATCAACCCGCTGATGATCGACGAGGAAGGCAATCTCATCGCCGTCGACGCGAAGATCAACGTCGACGACAGCGCCATGACGATTCACCATTCGGACCTGCTGGAATTGCGCGACTCGCTCGAACGCGACGAACGCGTGCTGGAAGCCCGGAAGAACAAATTCCTCTTCATTCCCGTGGCCGCCGAGGGGCGAATTACGATCATGTCCAACGGGTCGGGGATGCTGATGGCCAGCATGGACGCCCTGCAACAACGAGGCCTTCCCGCCCGGTCGGTCCTGGACCTCGGCGGCGGGGCGACGGCTGACCGGATCGCCAAAGGGATCGGGATTCTGATGGAGCAGCCCGGCGTGGAAGGGCTGTTCGCCAATATCTTCGGCGGGATCACCCGCTGCGACGAAATCGCCGCCGGCGTGAAGACCGCGGCTGAGTCGCTGCGCGACGGGCAGTTCATCGTCCTGCGCCTGGAAGGAACGAATAAACCGCAAGGCAGGGAGATTCTCCAAAGCGTGTCGCGCAATAACGTCGTTCTCGTCGAGAAGCTCAGCGAGGCGGCCGGCGTGTTCGCCGAAAGGATGGGCGCGGTATGAGCATTCTCGTGGATGAAAACACCCGCCTGATCGTCCAGGGAATCACCGGGCGCGAGGGGCAATTTCACACCGAGCAGATGCTCGCGTACGGGACGAACGTCGTGGCGGGCGTGACGCCAGGCCGGGGCGGGCAGAGCGTTCACGGCGTGCCCGTGTACAACACCGTCCGCGAGGCGGCGGAACAACACCATGCCGACGCGACCGTCCTGTTCGTGCCCGCGAAGTACACCTTCGACGGCGCGACCGAAGCCATCGACGCCGGCCTGCCGCTGGTGATCACCATCGCCGAACACGTGCCCGTTCTCGAAATGCTTCAACTGTATCACCTGGCCCGTTCGCGCGGCGTGCGGTTGATCGGCCCGAATTCCTTCGGCGTGATCTCGCCGGGAAAATCCAAGGCCGGGTTTATGGCCCATCATATATTCAGCCCCGGAAACGTGGCGTTTCTATCGCGTTCGGCGACCAACTGCTACGAAACGGTGCTGATGTGCAGCCAGGTCGGAATCGGACAATCGACCGCGGTCGGCGTCGGCGGGGACATGATCCCCGGTTCGACGTTCGCGGACCTCCTGCCGCTGCTTCAGGACGATCCGCAAACGGAAGTGATCGTTTTGATCGGCGAGATCGGCGGTGACGAGGAAGAACGGGCGGCCGATTGCATCGCCCGTTATGTAACCAAGCCCGTCGTGGCGATGATCGCCGGGCGTAACGCCCCGCCGGAACGCACCATGGGACACGCCGGCGCGATCGTGGCGGCCGACGGCACGGGATCGGCGGCCAACAAGGAAGCGGCGCTGCAGGCAGCCGGCGTGCACATCGCCGAAACCACCGAACATATCGTGGAGATTTTGAAAAAAATAAAGCGATAAAATGTCCACGAATGACACGAATTTCACGAAAGGTCTAGATCATGATGATCAAATTCCTTTCGTGTAATTCGTGAAATTCGTGGACCCGGTCTGAATGGAAAAGAGAGCATGAGCAAAAAAACGTATCGCATCGCGTTATATCCCGGCGACGGGATCGGTATCGACGTGCTGAACGAGACCGTGCGCGTGCTGGAGGCGGTTCAGCAGCGCGTCGGCGGGTTTGAACTGCAATACACCCGCTTCGACTGGGGCGCGGACTATCACGCCGCGCACGGAAAGACCGCCCCGGACGATATGCTCGATCAGTTGCGACCTTTCGACGCGATTTATCTCGGCGCGCTGGGCGACCCGAAACGTCTGCCCGATCATATCACGCTGGAACCGCTGATCCGCATGCGGCAGGGATTCGACCAGTACGCCTGTGTCCGTCCGGCACGTCTGTGGCCGGGCGTGCGATCACCGCTGGCGAATCCGGGCGAAGTGGACATGATCGTCATCCGCGAGAATTCCGAAGGCGAATATTTCTCCTGCGGCGGGAGTTTCAAACCCGCCCAGCCGGACGGACTGGCGGTGCAGACGGCGGTCCACACGCGAAAAGGCGTGGAGCGGATTCTGCGATTCGGGTTCGACCTCGCGCGGACCCGACGCAAGACGCTGACGATGATTACCAAGTCCAACGCGCTGAAGTTCGGCATGGTGTTGTGGGACGAGGTGCTGGAAGAGTTGACGCCGGAATACCCGGACGTGCGGGCCGACAAGATGCACGTCGACGCCGCGTCGATGGATTTCGTGCGCCGCCCTTCGCGCTTCGACGTGGTCGTCGCGTCCAACCTGTTCGGAGACATTTTAACGGACCTCGCCGGCGCGATCGTCGGCGGGCTGGGCCTTGCCGCCAGCGCGAACATCAATCCGCAACGCACCGCGCCGTCGATGTTCGAGCCGGTGCACGGTTCCGCGCCGGACATCATCGGGAAAGGAATCGCCAATCCCGTCGCCGCCATTATCAGCGCCGCGATGATGCTCGATTGGCTGAATCTCCCCGCCGCCGCGAGCGCGATTCGCGCCGCCGTCGAAGAAACCCTCCGCAAAGGCTTTCGCACGCCGGACCTCGGTGGTACGCTACGCACTCAACAGATGGCCGACGCGGTAATCGAACAGATTCGAGGGCAAGCATGAGTCGTCCACGCATATTGATCCTGAATTCCAGCTGCCTGGACCTCGTCGAGACGCGACAGGCATGGTTGGATTCCTTAAGCGCCGAATTCGTCTGCGATCCCGCGTTTCGGACGCTCACGCCGGAGCAGGCCGATGAGGTTCTCGCCGACGCCGACGGACTGGTGCTCCCGGCGGCGATCCGCACGCTGCCCAGCCGGGAACAGATGGAAACGCACGCGCGGCTGAAGGTGCTCTCCATCGCCGCCAGCGGATACGACTGGCTGGACGTCCGGGCCGCCACGGACCTGGGGATCGTCGTTCCGTTCGCCCCCGTCGTCGAGGGCGCGGAGGTCGTCGCGGACATGACGTTCGCGTTGATGCTGGCTGTGGCGCGACAACTGCCCTACCACCACCAGCTCCTCCAAAACGGTCAATACGAACGCGGCGTCGGCGTTTCGCTGTGGAAAAAGACGCTCGGTATCGTCGGGCTGGGCAATATCGGCAAGGCCGTCGCGCGACGGGCGAAGGGATTCGACATGAATATCCTCGCCGCGGAGCCGTATCCCGACGCGGAGTTCGTCCGTCAAAACGGAACGACGCTGACGAATCTCGAGGAACTCCTGCGCGAGTCGGATTTCGTTTCGCTGCACGTGCGCCTGGACGAGAGCACGCGGAACATGATCTCCCAAAGCGAACTGGCGATGATGAAACCCTCGGCGATGCTCATCAACGCCGCCCGGCAGGAGTTGGTGGACGAGAAGGCGCTGACCGAAGCGCTGCTGGAAAAGACCATCGCCGCCGCGGCGATGGACGACCCGCCGCTGGAGAAGGACTCCCCGCTCTTGACGCTGCCGAATTTCGTCTGCGCCCCGCACCTGGGCAATCGTGCGATCGAGGGGATGGAGGCGGTTTTCCGAACCGCCGTCCGGAACGCGGTGGACGTGCTGCACGGATTCCGCCCGGCGCTGCTCGTCAATCCGCGGGTGTATGATCTTCCCGAAGCCCAACGACGTTTCCCGAAAGGAACGACAATATGATCTCCCCGTTTCACGGCGTGCCGAGTCCGTTCGAGCTTCCCTCGAATATCGTGTATTTTCACGACTGGCGATACGTCAATCCCGGCAGCTACGCCTGGCGAGGTTTGGACGGACAAAAACCGCCGCTGTTCACGACCGACCCCTTGCCGCCGCTGCGATATGAATATCACGACATGCCGTTGGGCATCCGCCTGCGGGCGATCCCAGCCGTCAAAACCGAACCCGTCATCACGCCCGACATGAACAACGAAATCGCCCTGTTCGGCGGGAACCTGATTCACGAACAAGGCCTGTATCGCCTGTGGTACGAAACCTGGGCGGTGGAAGAATTCGAGCACGGGGGAGATTTCAATCTCCTGAAATACGCCGAATCCGACGACGGCGAAACCTGGCGATTCCCCGAGCTGGGCGTGTACGAGCGCGACGGCTCGAAGGCGAACAACGTCGTCTTCGGCAGAACGTGTTCACCGGTGCACGGGTATCACGGCGGCTGCGCGTTTCGCGATCCTTCCGCGCCGCCGGAGGAGCGATACAAGCTCTTCCACCTCGGGCGACCGACGAAGGAAGACATGGAAGCGTATCGCCAAACCCGCCCGGACGAAATCGACGCCTTCAAGCAGACCTACGCGATCTTCGGCGGCGTGTCGCCGGACGGGTATCACTGGACGCACATCCCCGAACCGCTGGTGATCCAGACCAGCGACACGCACAACGTCTGCGAGTACGATCCGGTGCTGAAGCGGTACGTCGCGTATTGTCGCTCATGGCTGTTCCATCGTCGCACCATCGGCAGGACGGCCACGGACGATTTCCGCCGCTTCCCCCTGCCGGAGGAACTCTTCTGGCCTTCCCCGTCCATGCCGCCGCAGGACACGTGGTACGCCAACGCGAAAACTTCCATGCCCGACGCGCCGGACTACCACGTCATGTTCCCCAAGCAGTGGCGGATGACGGATGACAGCTTCTGCTTCCACCTGGCGACGAGTCCCGACAACGTCGTGTGGAATTTCGTTCCCGGCGGAGCGGTCTGCCTGCCGGGCGATCCGGGCGCGTGGGACGGCGGGGTCGTCGCGCCGGGCGTGGGGATGGTGAATCTGCCCGGCCGGCGGATCGGCATCCTGTTCGCGGGGTGTTCGATTCCGCACAAGCATCCTCGCCGTCCGCCGGTCGGCGCGCTGGGGTGGGCGACGTGGCGGAAGGGACGACTGGTCGCGCTGGACGCCAAACCCGAAGGCGCGTTTAGTCTTTGGCCGTTGAAATTCACGGGACGATCCGTGCGGCTGAATTTCAAGACGCCCTTATCGGGTTTCGTGAAGGTCGAAGCCGCCGACGAAAAAGGCGCCGCCCTGCCCGGCCACACGTTCGACGACTGCGATTGGCTCGTGGGCGATCACCTGGATCAGATCGTGACATGGAAGGGACAATCCGACATCGGCCACGCCGACGGAGCGCCGGTTCTGCTCCGCTTCCGCCTGCGAAACACCGAACTGTACAGCGTGGAGTTCAAATAAAGGATCAGATATGAAAATCACGGACATCCAATGTATTCCCGTCCAGGCGCCGGGGCGAACGCTCGTGCCGGTGCTCGTGCATACCGACGAGGGGATCGTCGGCGTGGGCGAAGCGGGCCTGCAGCGTCGCTGGGAAGCGATTCTCGGCGCGATCGAGCACATGAAGCAGTGGCTGATCGGCCTGGATCCGATGCGGATCGAATATCTCTGGCAGCGGATGTTCCGCGGCGGGTTTTACCCCGCCGATAGGCTGATCGGTTCGGCGATCGCGGGGATCGACATCGCCCTGTGGGACATCAAAGCTCAGGCCCTCAACGTGCCGGTCTATGAACTGCTTGGTGGGCGCTGCCGGGATTACCTGGAATGCTTCACCCAGCCGAACTACCTCGCCAGCGATTACGCCGCCGACGCGGGCGATCTTCTGAAGGCCACCGACAAGGACGACCCTTCCCCCGAAGCGGTCGTGGAACTCGCCAAACAAGGCCTCGCCAACGGCTATCGGTATTTCCGCCTCGGTCTGCCGCACCGGGGGGAGTTGTACAAGTCGCGTGAATCACTGCGCAAGCTCATCGCCCAGCTTCGGGCGGTGCGCGACGCGGTGGGCGATCAACTCGAGTTGATGGTCGATCTGCACGGACGATTGAGTCCCGAAGAATCGGTCTGGTTCTGCCGCGAAGTCGAACCGCTCGCCATGTTCGCCGTGGAAGACCCGATCCGCTCCGAGCACTTCGACGGGTATCGACGCATTCGTCAACAAACGCGCGTCCCGCTTGCGGCTGGGGAGCAATGGGCCAACAAGTGGGAATTCCGCCAGGCGATCGAGGAGGAACTGATCGACTTCGCCCGGATCGACATCTGCATCGCGGGCGGCCTGACCGAGGCGAAGAAAATCGCCGCGATGGCAGAGACGCACCTGATCAAAATCCTGCCGCACAATCCGCTGGGTCCCGTCTGCACCGCCGCGGCGCTGCACCTGGGCCTGTCGTGCGACAACGCGGGCCCGCAGGAAGTGATCTTCCCGCCCGCGACGATGCTGCCGGATGTCTATGAACTGGCCTTCCAACTGGACGGCGTGCGACTGACCCTGCCGACGAGTCCGGGCATCGGCGTGACGTTCAACGTCGAAGCCGCGAAGAAACACCCCGCCGACATGACCGAACCGCCCCACTTCCACCGCGAAGACGGTTCGTTCACGAACTACTAACCACAAATAAGAGAACGCGAATCAGACGAATAAGAACGAATAAGACGAATTATATTTTAGCGGAAATGATTCTATCAAAACAATATTCCTATTCGTCTTATTCGTTCTTATTCGTCTGATTCGCGTTCTCTTCCCTGATTTCGGAAATAGATCATGAACCATCTCCAAAAAACGTACCTGTTTCTCGACGCCCGTCATATTCAGCCGGGTTGTGTACGGTGGACCCGCTCCGACGGAACCCCCCTGCCGTTGATCGCGCCGCCGGAACCCTTCGAGCGGGCCGTCGCGAAGGTCGCCGGCGCGCCGCGCGGAATTCGCCTGCAAGCCCAGCCGTGCCGCAAAACCGGTCCGCTGCCCATCTTTATGGACCTGGCCACGGTGATCTTCGAGAACGGGGTGTATCGGTCCTGGGTGATTACGCCCCAGTACCCGCCGGGACGGAATTACGGCTGCTATTCCAAGGAGCCCGTTTCGTCGTTGGAGATCGTCCACCTGGAATCCCGCGACGGATTCGACTGGCGCCAAACGCATCGTTCGGAGATCGAGCATCGCGGCCAAACGGGGTTCGACGGATTCAGCGTGTTTCGCGATCCCGTCGCGCCGGACAGCGAGCGATACAAGGCCGTCTTCATGGCCTTGCCGCCCGAGGCGGACTGGCCGGCGCTGTGGGCGGACTATCGGAGGCTGCCCGATTTCAACCGCGACATGCGCCTGGGCGTGCGCGACCCCAGCGACACCACCGGCCTGGGCGGAAGCGAAATCGACTGCCTCTACGGCGCGGTCTCGCCCGACGGGCTGCACTGGACGCGCCTGCCCGGTCACCTGGCCGTCCACAAAAGCGACACCGACACGACGGTCTATCACGACGTTGACCGCGGGAAGTACGTGATGTACACGCGGCTGTTCAAGCAGTCCCGCCGCTGGATCGGCAGGATGGAAAGCGACGACTTCCGCCGGTGGAGTCCCGTCGAACCGTTGCTCCTGCCGGAACTCGACGGATCGCTGTGCGACGACCTGTACATGAACTGTCGGACCACGGTTCCCGGCCTGGACGCCTATCACCTGATGTTCCCGGAAGTCTACCACCGCGACACGGAAGGTTCCGACGTTCATCTGTACTCCAGCCAGGACGGCGTCGGTTGGCTGCGCGTTCCCGGCGGACCGGTGCTCTCGCCGGGCGACGACGGCGCGTGGGACGGCTGTTACCTCTACGCCAAAGGTCACATGGTTCCCTGGCAAACCAACGGCCTCGCACTGCATTATCACGCCACCCCGTATCCGCACAAGTATCCCCGCTGGAAGGAAGTGCTCCAAACCCATCGCGTCGGATGGGCATATTGGCCCGAGGGAAGATTGTGTGCAGCCGTCGCGGACGAAGACGGCGAATTTTCCACGCACGGAATCGTTCCGGCCGGTTCTGAACTCCGTCTGAACGTTCGCTGTCAACCGGAAGGATCCGTGCGCGTGGAAATCATGAACGCCGAATCCCCCGCGGGAGTATCCGATACCATCACCGGCGATCATCCCGCCGCCCCGGTCGTCTGGCAAGGCCGATCATCCGTATTCACTCCTGAAAGCAAAGCAGTTGTCCTGCGATTCACCCTCCACCGCGCGGAACTCTTTGGTTTTCAATGGATCTAATACCAATTCAACAAATATAGGCCGATATCATTTTCGTTCAGTCTTTGAAAGTAGCCGCGGGCGCAAGCTCTCACCTTTACCCACATCTTTTGTATTCGGTTTTTGTCCAATAACCTGAATCATATCAACACCTTTCAGGAGATAGAGAAACCACTTGTTTTTCTTCGTCCCGAAGGGACGGCAGCGTTTAGCCGGGGCGTGAGCGCAGCGAACCCCCGGTACGGGATTTCTGAATTGGGAGTCCCGACGGGACGACAGCGAACCGGAAATCTCCTTCCGGTCGGCAAAAATCCAACATCGCTGCCGTCCCGCTGGGACTTGCCGAAACGCGGCGTTTTCCGGGGGTTCGCTGCGTTCACCCCCGGCTAAACGCTGGACAGCCCTATCGGGCTTTAAGACAAGCCGGTACAGGTTTTTGAGATGTGGGGAAAGGTGAGGGCGCAAGCCCGTGTCTACTTTCAAAGAAAGAAATCAATTCATATCGGCCTATATTTTGTTGAATTGGTATAATCTGAAAGCCGACTCTTTAATTTACCATAATTCCATTTTTAGCAATATATTATATCTTTTCAAATTATTTTTATCGATAAAACTTGACAGATTACCGTTAATCTATTATCATTACCGTTAGATCGAGTTTATTACCGGATGATTCAGAAAGGTAAGGACGCCTTACGAATCCGGTTGTGAATTTGGAGTGCACAAAACATGAACGCAGCCGCCATCTCAGCAACACGAGGCCAATCCCGTCATCATGTTCGAAATGGAATTCAGGATATGATCTTAAGCGGACAAGCCAAGCCGTCCGCCAAGCTCCGACAGCGTCATCTCGCGGAGAAATTCGGCGTGTCCCAGGCGGTGGTTCGGGAGGCGCTGCTGGAGCTGGAGGCGTTCGGGTTAACCGAAACCATCGACAACCGCGGGGTGTTCGTCACCCAGATCAACACGGAAAAACTGATGGAATCCTACGAGGTGCGGGCGGTGCTGGAAGGGCTGGCCGCCAAGCTCTGTTGCCTGACCGCGCCGCGCGGGGAGATTCAGAAACTCACCTCCGTCGCGGAAGAAATCTGTACCGCCGCCCAGGCCGGTCAACTGCGGGAAGCGGGTCTGTTGGACCGAAAGCTGCACGAAGACCTGATGCGACTGGCGGGCAACGGAATGCTCAGCCGGCTGAACGAACACTGCAAACTGCTGCACAAGGTTCTTCAGGGAACGAGAGATTTTCGCGTCGTCCGAAACGAGCACCTTGCCGTTCTGCGGGCGATCGAGGAAGGACAAGCCGACCTGGCGGAGCGACGCATGAAGGAACACATCATAAGCGGCAAGCGCTATTTCCAGAATTTGATCGCCAAAGGGGAGTTTGTTCCCTTCTGGGTAAAGGAACATGTGGAGTCAAAGAGTTAGGTTTTTTAAAAAAGTCGAAATGGAAGAAAGAATAAGGAGAAAGAACATGCAAAGGAAGAACGGGTTTTGGGTGGTCGTCCTATCGGCGGTTATGCTAGGTTCCGCGACGGCCGGCGCGGCGACGGTGAACCTTGACGACGTGCTATTGTCGAACGCCGAGGGATTGGTGATCCTGCGCGACGGCGGGAACCTGGACACCAAGACGTACGACAACAACTACGGCAACGTGACCAGCATTCGCGCCCAGGTCACGGACGACAGTTACGCCGTCATCGGCAGTGACGTCTCGGACGGGCTGTTGACCATCCGTCAACCTTCCGGAACCGGCGGTCCCACGGACTGGACGGGTAAAGCCACCCTGACCGGCACGGGGTACAGCAACTATATCGCCGTTCAGCCCGGCACGAACATCGTGGTCGGCACGTCGGATGGATCGCTGAAAATCCGCGACAACCAAGACCTGGGGACAAAAGTCAGCGACGGCGGTTTCGGCGAAATCCGCAGTATCGCGGTGCAGAGCAACGGAAACGTGGTCGTCGCCAACTGGAGCCACGGCAGTCCCCAATACCAGGGAGTATTTCTGCGCAACGGAACCGACTTGAACGGGATCGGTTCCTGCGTGACCGGCCTGGGAACGAATCCCGTCGTGGCGGTGCAGGCCGGCACGGACAACATCATTATCGGAACGTCGGATTCCAGCCTCTGGCTGCGCGACGCGAATGATCTGGACACCGGGATCGGGTCGTTGTCCGGGGTAGCCGGCGGCGCGATCACCTGCGTCGCGTCCCTCAGCGACGGATCGATCGTCAGCGGAAGCGATGGCGGATACTTGCGGCTGTGGTACGACGACCTGAGCAACGACTACGCGACGCTGACCGGACTGGGCACGATTACCGCCCTGGCGATCCAGTCGGATGACGACATCGTCGTCGGCACCGCCGAAGGAACCGTGAGTATCCTTCGGTACACCGACGGTGAAGGATGGGACACCATCGCCACTGACGACGGCAACGGCGCCATCACCTCGCTGGACACGTTCGTTCCCGAACCGACGACGCTGGGTGTTCTACTGACCGGCGGCGTATTGGTAATGCGGAAACGACGTGGATAGACCAACGTCAGGGAAATCAGCTTCATACTGTTTCTCACGAAAAGGTTGGTTCGGATCGCCCGGGTTGCTCCGGGCGATCCGAGCTGCCGACATTCGCGTCCGAGACGCTTTTTTCGTTCTCGCCTCATCGAACGCGACAATCTCGGGTTCTCGACGGAACCGAAATCACCCTCAACGCCGACGTGACCGGGCAATTGCTGGCACGGCTGCTGGACCTGGAGGGGAATCCCATCCCGGGATTCGACTTTTCGGACTGTCTTGTAATCCAGGGAGATTCCCTGGAGCATACCTTGTCCTGGAACGGAGACCTCGCGTCGCTGGGCGACACGCCGGTGCAACTGGAATTCCACCTGTCGGACGCCGATCTGTACGGGATGACCGTAAGCACGCCCGAACCGGAGACGCTGTGCATTCTGCCGGCAGGCGGAATCCCGGTCCCGCGTCGTCGCAAACCGTTCGTTCCCCGGGTTTGGCGGTTCTGATTTCCGTACCATGCAATATCATCCAAATTCCTCGTCGTTCCGTGCGCGATTTTTTATACATCCCCATCGCGTCATTGGTCGGGTATGCGTATAATAGTCCTCGACCCTGCGCGATGTATTCCGCCATGATTTCGGACGCGCCGATTGGAGCCGTTTCGTCGTTCAGGAATTTCGAGGATGTTGATGAAAAAAGATACGTTTCTCACGATCTTTCACATGGACATGAACCATGTCTGTTTACGCGAAGAGTACATTCGCGAATGGCTGGATCGGTTGGCGGCGATGGGATACAACGCCGTTCTGTGGGAACTGGAAGACAAGGTCCGCTGGGAAACCTGTCGTGACGCCGTCTGGCCGGAGGCGATGACCCAATCGCAATTCCGCTCGATTCTGGACTATTCACGCCGAATCGGACTGGAACCGATCCCCCTGCTGCAAACCGTCGGCCACGCGGAATACGTTCTCAAACATCCGTCGTACGCCCACCTGCGCGAACTTCCCGATCGCTACGACTGTTATTGCACCTCCAATCCGGACGTCCGGGACTTTTTGAAGGCTTTGATCGAGGAATATCTGGACCTGTTCGGCGAACTGAAGCACTTCCATCTCGGCGGCGACGAGGCGTACGTGTTCGCCTCCTGTCCGAAATGCAAAACCCTCGCGGAACAAACCTCTCCGAACAAAGTCTACGCCGACCATATCATGGAGATCGCCAAGCCGATTCTGGATCGGCGGATCAAACCGGGCATCTGGTGCGACATGGTGCTGCATTATCCCGGGGACATCGAGCATATCCCCGACGAACTGACGATCTGGGACTGGAATTACTGGGACGGCACGGACGAACCGAACGTCACCCGGATCTGGGGGGAACACCGATTCGTGCCGAAAGAACAAATCGGCGAGGAAACGAAAAAAACCATGCCGGAAATCATGGACGCCGACGGCAAATTACGGGGGTTTTACACGGCCGATCTGCTCCGGCGATTGGGGTACGACGTTTTTGTGTGCAGCGCGACGCGCAGCTGCGGGGATTCGGTGTTTTGCGGGGGACACCGCAAACATGCCGGGAACGTCGTCGGAGCCGCCAGGAAGGCGATTTCTTCCCAGTCGCTTGGACATTGTGTCACGAGCTGGGCGGTGCGCATATTCAATCTGGAACTCCAGGAAATTTTGATTTCCCTGGCGACATTCTGCAACCGGAACCCCGAAGCGTCCTACGAGGACATCGTCGCCGCCGCCGGGCAGGACCTTCTGGGGATCTCTCCGACGGAGTTGTACCAAGCCGTCGAGAACATCGCCGCCCCGATCCCTTTGACCGTATCGGGACCCTTCTCCGGCGTGCAGTGGTCGGGATTGAAAGATTCCCTTCCCGCCCCGCCCGGTCATTTGAAAAACATCTTCGACCAATGGAAACAGAAGAACCACGGCGAAGAATTCACCCGAAAATTCGAGGAACTCAAACATTCCTCCGCCCGGATCCGGCAAGGAGATGCCTTGCTGAAACAACTCGCGGGGCAGGTTACCCATCCCCCGGGACGCGAATTTGTGGAGGAATGGTTCACCGCCGCGAAATTTCAGACGCGGATGGCGAACCTGTTGGAACAGGCGTTTTTACGCTATGAAAACGGCGCTTCCGAAAGTGACGAAGAATGTCTTTCGCAAGCCAAACGCCTCCGGGAAGAATACGAAGACTGGGCCCGGCAATGGATGACGCCGAAATCGGCGACTCTCAACAGCGAACTGATCTTCAATCCCGTTCTCGAGTATTTCTCGACGCCTTCGTAGGAAAATCCGAAGCCGCCGGAATTCATTGTGAACCAATGACCTGAATTCTTTTCACCTGCATCCACTCTCCCACCGGCGCGGGCGTGAGGGCGGCGTTGTACCATCGGTCTTCGTGTCGCACCCAGGCGGTGTAGGTTCCCGGTCCCGCTTTGCAGACGAACCAGGCCTTTCCCTCGTCGTCGGTCACGCCGCCGACGGCGTTCGTCGGTTGATCGGTCGGCGTCAGCCACACGGCGACGTTGCGGATGGGCTTGTTGTCCTTGTCGAGAACCTGCACAACCACTTCCGGGCTGAAGTGCGGTTCGAGTTTGGACACTTCACGCATCACGTCTTTGCAGGGATCGTACGTGCGAAGATACGCGCATCGCGGAGTGCCTGGATCGTAAAAGTTATAGTTATTCCTTCCGTAGGAAAGGGGTAACCGTTCACGGCGTTACGGGCAGTAGGGACGGGGTGGGGGCGTTTTGAAGGTGGCGGGTGATGGATTGATGGAGATATTCGAACACGGATCGATTCTGTTGACGGCAGGTGGCGACGGCGGTCCAGATGCGTTGGCACCACTGTCGGCCCCGCGGGCTTCGCGTGCCCCCTATGGGATCTTCGACCTGCGTGACATGCCGATCCATCACCACAAATCGAATCGCCTGTTCCGCGAGGTTGTTCGTCGGCTCAACGCCCGGCATGGTGATGAACTGAAAATACGCCGCACCGTGTTTGCGGAATCGTTCGGCCAGGTTCTGCGCCTCGCGTCGCGGCGGCGGGCGTTTGGCGACGGCCGGCAGCGACTCCCTCGCCCGCTGAAGCGCCCGCTGGAACCCGGCCGGCGTCATCGATTCGCGTCGATGGATCACGCCGAACAATCGTCGCAGTTCTTTCAGAACGCGTCGGCCATCGCTTCGCTGCTCCTGGCGACGAGCTTGGCCAACTGGCCGCGCGAACGATTCTGCTTCAATACGTCGCGGCAGAACGCGCGGATCGTGGAGTACGAGGCGTGGCAGGACCCTTTGAGGTACGCCACCAGCGCCGTCAACCGAGGCCCGACCAATCCCGCGCGACGCACGTCCGCCGGCAGCGGGGCGTAGTGGAGTTTTTGGCAGCGCGGACACCAGTACGCCAGGCCGCGATGCTCGGTGACCTCCAGCGGAATGGCGGGAATCTCCACCTGCTGCAACACGCGCGGCGGACGCTTCGCGGGCCGCACCGCACCGCCGCACGTCGGACAGGATTCGAGAGTGTAGGTTTGGATCGTGTCGATGTCGTCCGGGCCGAACGGTTCGCGCGATTGTCGCGGATGGCCCGGCTGCCCGCCGATGCGCCGACGTTTTTTGCCGCGCGGCAGTGCGGACTTGGGCGGCTTGACGATATCGCTCGACGGCGGCTTGGAGGAGTTGGACGAATTTTTTTTCAGCCGCGCGATCTCATCACGCAACTGCGCGACCAATGCGCGAAGCTCGGAATTTTCCTTTTGCAATT
>JAFGJE010000048.1 GCA_016929245.1 Phycisphaerae bacterium | reverse complement strand
GCCTGGACGTACGGGCTGGTGGTGACGCTCTCGCTGCTCTCGCTGCTGGGACTGCTGGTGGAAGACCTGCTGAGTCGGCGGGTGCTGGAAGCGGCGTTTCTGCTGAATCCGATCATCGCCGTGATGGAAGCTTCCGGGGCCGCGAGCGTGCAGAAATACGGCCTGCTGAACAACCACCTGAAGATCATGGGCCTGGCGACGTGCGGGATGTTTATCATCACCGTCGTAAGGGTATTCCAGCTTCGGCGAGCGAATTAAGAGAACGCGAATAAGACGAATGAAGACGAATTACGCGAATTTTTTTGATAAAAGAACATTAGAATATGACAACGATACGATTCTACTTTCCGCTGATTTTGCTTCTTGGCATATTGGTTTGTGCCGTACAGGCGGCTCCTATGCCCGAACCGGTTTTGGACGGCGATGAGGTGCCTCGGCCTTTATTCGGCGACGCGCGGAGCGTGAAACTGCTGGGCGACCTGCTGAACGACGAGGATCTCCGCGTCCGCGAACGAGCCGCCGGCGAACTGGGGCAGACGCACAATCCCAAGGCGCTGGCGTATCTCAAACGGGCCGCGAAGGATTCCTCCCCGGCCGTTCGCGCCGCGGCGACGCGAGGGGCCGTCGAACTGGGATTCTCGGGCAAGGAGATCGTCCTGGCGGGGCTGAACGACAAGGACATCACTCCGCTCCTGGCGGCGATGAACGGCGCGGTGGTCCTGAAACTTATCGACGCCGTCGAACCCCTGCGGAATCTCACGCGCCATGAACAGGAACTGATCCGCGCCGCGGCGCCGCGAACGCTGACCGCCCTGGGACAAACGGCGAATCCTGAGAATCTGAAACGTCTGCTGGGCGATCCTTCCCCGGCCGTTCGCGTCGAGGCGTTGTCCAACGCGCTGCTGCTTGCGTCGGCGGAAGATTTGAAAGACGACTTCATTCGCCTGGCGAACGCGTCCCAGCCCCCCGCCGTTCGTGCCGCGGCGATTGAATGTCTGGGAAAGTTCGTCTTTTTTCCCCGTCTCGCCGCGTCGTATAGTTTCGGCGCCGATACGGACATGTACAAAAACTACGCCGCCGACGCGAATCCCCTCCCGCGACGGTCCGTCGTGCGAACGTATCGTCGTCACGACATGGCCGCGGAGATTCTTCCCTTCCTCGCCGATCCGTCCCCCCTGGTGCGCCTGTCGGCCGCCGAGGCGCTGGTGCATCTGCCGACGGAATCCGCCGTGAAACCCCTCGTGGAACTGTTCCTCGCCGCGCCGGACGAGAAAACCCATACCGTCGCCAAGGAAGCCCTTCGGAAGATCGGCGGGGCGCCCGTGGGGGAAGCGATGGCCGGGGCGTTTTCCCAATCGCTCGCGGAATTTCAGTCCGTCGACGGCGATATGAAGGGAATGCAAAAACAAATCGATCCTCTCGTGAAAACCCTGGAATCGTCTTCGTCCGACAAAAAGGCGAAAGTCGATCCCAAAGTGGAAAAACAGCTGGAGGAATTGCGATTCCAAATGCGGGCGCTTCAACGGAAACAACAGATCTTACAGCGAAACGCCATGTCCTGCTGTTCTCTTCTGGGCGTGCTGCGTCGGAAGGAAGGATTCGACAACCTGCTTCGGCAGGCGACCGCGCTGCCCCTGGATTCGCCGATCCTGGGCGAAGTCGCGGTCGCCCTGGGACGCATCGGCGACGAAAGGGCGATGGATCCGCTTCGGACGGTTCTGTCGGAATCGTCCAAGCAAGCCATCCCCTACCTAAAGGCGATCTCCTCGATGGCCACCCCGCCGCCGTTCAGCGAGAAAGTCACCGGGCAGGTGATCCAGGCCTTGGCGGCGCTGGGCGACGCCGAAACCTTCAAAACCGTCTATCGTCTCAGCCGAATCCGCGTGATGTCCATGCGACTCGGGACCGTCATCGCGTATTCCCTGAAGGTCCTTCCATCGATCACCGCCGACGCTCCGCCCGAAGAGGTGGAGAAGATGATTATGAGCGTCCTGATGGACCCGAACCTTTCGTCTTCGTCGTCGGCGCAATGGCGAGCCGCGAAGATGGCCGGGGTCCTGAAACTCCAGCCCGCTCTTCGCCCGTTGAAACGCATCCTGCGGGATCGCGAGACGACCGTGATGATGACCGTGGCGGCCTGGGCGATCCAGCAGATCACCGGTGAGGAGAATCCCCCGAACATCCCCGAACCCGTGCTGAACCAGGGATCCTGGATCATCACGCAGACGGCGGAATGAGGAAGAATCCATGACCCATCCTGCGCGCAAAACAGCCTTCAAATGTCAAAACCTCACGACAAAGAACAAGGAAATTGAAATTGAGTGCGCGTGCACCGGTTTACGTCCACCGATGAACTCATGCCATATGGCCGTCATATCGCAATCCACTTCAACGGGATCTACCTCTGCAACTGGGATTTTCAACAGGAACACGTCTGCGCCGCGGCAAAGCCAGTCCGCACGTGGCGAACAGCAGCACCGAAGTTGGTTCTGGAATAGTATCGAATACGTAGACCGAGCCTGATCTGGCGCCGACGCCGTCATGGTAGGAGGCACCGACAACGACGGCCTCACCGGAGAGCGAGACTGAGGCGCCGAACTGGTCCCCGGCCTGGGTGTCCGTACCGGTCAGCTTAACCTGCTGGGTCCACGTCGTGCCGTCTCGCAGGAAGACATAGGCCGAACCACACTCGGCGTCATCCATGTATGCCCCGACGATCGCGCGGTCGTCGGAAATCGAGACCGAGCGTCCGAAGCAGTCTCCCGCGGCCGCGTCGTCAGCGGTCAGCTTGGCCTGCTGGGTCCATGTCGTTCCATCACGGTGGAAAATGTAACTCGAACCGGACTTTTCGCCGGCGTCATCATCCCAGTAGGATCCGACGATCGCATACTCGTCGCACAGGGAGACCGATAAGCCGAAGTAGTCGTCTTGGGCTCCGTCGGAGGGCGCCAGCTTGGCCTGCTGGGTCCACGTCGTACCTTCAAGATGGTAGATGTAAGCCGCGCCGGAGTAGCTGCTGGAACCGTAGTCTCGGTAGTTTCCGACGATGGCATAGTCGCCCCACACGGAAACCGAGGAACCGGAGTCACCGTATCCATCGAGCATGGCGTGCTGGGTCCACGTCTCGCCGTCACGCCGGAAGATGTAGGTGGCGCCTTGGTAGTTGTCATGTCCTGGCGCCGTAACGAAGGCGTAGTCGCCCCACACGGAAACGCAACTACCGAAAGCGTCCTCGCCGGACGCGTCCATGGCGATCAGCTTGGTCTGCAGCGTCCACGACGCGCCGTTCCGCTGAAAGATGTAAGCCGCGCCGGTGTATTGACCGAGATAGGAGTCTGCAAAATCTCCGATGACGGCGGTGTCCCCGTGGAGCGAGACCGAGTTTCCGAAGCTCCCCCCATATCCCGGGGAATCCAGCTTGGCCTGCTGGGTCCACGTCGCGCCGTCTCGCTGGTAGACGTAGGCCGAACCCGATACCCCGTCGCCCGATGACCCAATGATAGCGCTGTCGCCACGGATCGAAACCGAACCGCCGAAGTAGTCGTACGCTTCCGCGTCCGCGGGTGTAAGCTTCGTCGGCTGAGGTTGCGCGGATCCTGCCGTGGTGACCGCCAATCCGACGAAAACGACGACGATAGCGACAGCGACGCGACCGGTCCGGTTGCCGCGGGGTATCACACAAAATTCCTCTGAAATATTTGCACGGGTTGAACTCCTCCAAACAGACATCTCGTCTCCTTTCATTGTTACCGGGTCGTGCATTGTCAGCACGAGAATTCGGACGGCGCGCAACAAATCCCTTGCGCATACTACCATTGGACAACATGAGCTCGGTAAGCAAAACGAGTGCGACCTTCACGTCCGCCGATCGAACGAGAGAGCATACACACGATTCTCACAATGCCAAGCATCATTCGCCGGATAGTCCGGGATTACCCTGATAATATCCAGCTACATTGTAAGGTGATTCGCTGACGGAGAATTGTATCACCCCTCCCACGCTTACGTCAAGGATTATTCCGAGGGAATCACAGGGCGTTCCTGAGAGCGCCGCGCTACGATATCGATTCCTTGTGTTCGCTTGGCGGGGCTCTGTCCCGCCAAGGATTCCCCGAATATGGAAGGTGGCGGGACGGAGCCCCGCCACCCAAAATTCTGACTGCTGACTACAGTCTACCGACTGCTTCTTCCTACAATTTCAGCGCCTTTTTCAGTTCGTTCACGTGATCGGCTTTTTCCCACGTGAAGTTGCGTCCTTTTCGCCCGAAGTGGCCGTCGTGGGCGGTGTCCTTGTAGATCGGACGCAGCAGGTCCAGGTGCTTGATAATGCCCTTGGGCGTCAAGGGGAAGACGTCCTGGACGGCTTTGGCGATTTTTTCCTCGCTGACGCGGGCCGTGCCTTCGCAGTCCACCAGAACGCTGATGGGTTCGGCGACGCCGATCGCGTACGCCAGTTGCACCTCGCAGGCGGTGGCGAGCTTCGCCGCGACGACATTCATCGCGATATGCCTGGCCATGTAACTCGCGGAGCGGTCCACCTTGGAGGGATCCTTTCCGCTGAACGCCCCGCCGCCGTGGCTGCCGCGCCCGCCGTAGGTGTCGACGATGATCTTCCGTCCGGTCAGGCCGGTGTCGCCGTTGGGCCCGCCCACGACGAATCGTCCCGTCGGGTTGATGTGGAACTTGATGCGGTTGTTCCAGAGTTTCGGGCATTCCGCCATCACGACCGGCTTGACGACCTTGTCGATCAGGAGTTTCTTGGCCTTCGGGGTCATGTTGCCCGTGCGCGGATTGACGACGGCCATCGTGTGCTGCGTGGAAATGACCACGGTGTGAATCCGATGCGGGACGTTGTCCAGATATTCGATGGTCACCTGACTTTTCCCGTCCGGAAGCACCCACTTGAGAATGCCTTCCTCGCGGACTTCCGCCAGGCGTTCGGTCATGCGGTGGGCCAGGTAAATCGGAAGGGGCATGTGGGCGCGGGTTTCGTTGCAGGCGAACCCGAACATGAGTCCCTGGTCGCCGGCGCCCTGTTCCTTGTGTTCGCCCTCGCCCTCGGTGACGCCCTGGGAGATGTCCGGCGACTGGCTGTGCAGCGCCTTGACCACGCCGCAGCTCTGGTAGTCGAACCCGATCTCCGGGTGCGTGTATCCGATTTCGCGGATCGTGTCGCGGGCGATTTCATCCGCCCGCAGCAATTCGCGCTCCGCTTTTTCGTTGTGGACCGTCACTTCGCCGGACAGCACCACCAGCCCGGTCGTGACCAGCGTCTCGCAGGCGACCCGCGCCTTGGTGTCTTTCGCCAGCAGCGCGTCGAGGACGGCGTCGGAAATCTGATCGGCGACCTTGTCCGGATGGCCGCGCGTGACGGATTCACTCGTGAACAAATGCTTCATAGTCATGCTTCAATACCTCATTTCGCTTAAAGAAAGGGCGCCCCGAGTCCATCCGGGACCAGCCAAGAGTTGACCAGCGAAAAAGTCTACCGAAATCCCCCGCCGGGAGCAAGAAAAGTTCTATGGTGTTCGGAAACCATGATTACCATTCCACCGTCATCATCCCGCCGGGGAGCATCTCCAGGTGCGACCAGCCGTCGATGTGGGTTTCGTATTGCTTCGTTCGGTTTCCCTGACAATCGTGAAGCGTGATTTTGCATTTCGTCGGCTTGGGAGTTTTGACGAACACGCCCTTTTGAAGCGTACCGTTGAGAATCGTCGCCGGTTTTTCGAGTTCCACGTTTCCGCCGTGGTTGACGAGGAAGAAATAATCGTCCTTCTCACCGGGGAGTTTCAACACGTTGTTGTCGCCGTCCATCGGAACGCGATACCGCGTGAAGCGTTCCAGATTCTCGCGGTACCACGTGTTGTACCGACGGAGGACGGTTTTGTTTTCCTCCGGCAGGCGGTCGAAGTCGATGCTGTACGTGGGCACCCCCGCCGCGATCATCTTGATGACAACGCGGGCAGCCTCTTCGGGAGAATCCTCGCCCGTGATGGTCTGATAGTCGTTGATGGAATACGGCGAATATCCCTGCACGTAGATCGTCCGCGCGAAATTTCCCTCGTTGTCGTACGGCGTGTCGCCGGCGCGTGTCACGGTTCCGTAGCGGGACAAAAACGGCGTGGCGTAATTCTGTTTCAATTCCGTGATGTAGTCCTTCTTGCGGGCGTAACAGCGATCATGGATTTCCTTCAGCGTCAGCTCCAGGCCTTCCATCATGCTCGATACGTCATGCTCGTGATCCTCGTTGCGGCAGGGTTCATTCGCGACGCAATTGAACAGGTCGTACTTCGCGCCGTCGAAATCCCATTCCGTGATGAACGCTTCGCAGACGTCAGCCATGATCTGACGGGCTTCGGGACACCGGAAACACAGGGAATGGAACTTGTTGTTCGTCAAAAGAAGTTCGCCGTCCCGCTTTTTGATGAGGTAGGGTTTTCGTTGCTCAAAGCAGTTCGCGCCGGGCGCGACGGCGTGCGGGGCGCACCAGATCATCGGCACACCGCCGAGTTCCTTCACCTGTTGTACGAGGCGGTGCATGTCCTTGATCTTGGCGGGGTCCGGCTGCCAGTCGCCGATGTTCAACTCCACGTCGTAATCGTTATCCAGCCCCGGTCCGAACCAGCCGTCGTCGATGATATAATTTTTAATCCCCAGTTTCACACCTTCGCGAACGTTGTGGAGGATCACTTCGTCGGTCACGTCATCGCTGAACCAGTCCGTCCAGCTGCACCACAACGGCTGCATCGACGCCGTGTTCGATACGTCCGGGAGATCGTACACTTCCTTCTGGAATTCGGCGAATTCGCGCAGCGTCAACAGCCACGGCTGTTCCTTAACCTCTCGATCCGTGCGGAAGTACAGGTATTCCGTGATCGATCCGTCGGGATTGGCCTTCGCGACGCTGGCCGGGATGGGATACAGGTCCGTGCCGCGTTTGATACGCATCGACAGACGTCGCATGTAGGCGATCAACGCGCGGTTGGTTCTCGGTTCCAGCGTCTGGAATTCCGACTCAAAAGGCCGACCGATCACACCGAATGCCATCGCGGTGTTCATGTCCTGCCGCGTGAAGACATACAGCGGCATCTTGAAATCGCCGATCATCGTCTCCTGCCGGAAGAACCAGAAATCCACCATCGCCGTCCGGTGGATATACCCCCTGCCGCTGTCGGGAACGATGACCTTCTGATAGTTCCGCATGTCCGTGAACAGGTCGTACTCGATCCGCGCGACGGGATCGGCGGGGTCGGGCGGCGTGACGGTCACCGGCGCGGGAAACGCCTCCCCCACTTCCAGCCGCACGCCGTTCTGCTCCGCCGAGAACGCCCGCCCGTATTGAATCCCACGAAAGCTCTCGGCCGCTCCCGACCGGAGAGTCACCGTAATCACGAATTCCGTCGCCATCGAAACGTCCTCACAATCAATTCCATTGTAAACGGTTTGTGAGGAGTCTATGTACCAAACATCAAGGCGGGAATACAAACGATAAATTCAAGTTAATACGGTCATCATGAAAAGTGTATCGAGCAAGATAATGATGTGAATACATCCACCATATCCTCTATACCAATAACAATCGTCGTCTTGGTGATACTCTTTCGAGTCGCCTTAATCAGAACCGCACAGACCCCGAAGGGGTCGGCAGCGTTTAGCCGGGGCGTGAGCGAAGCGAACCCCCGGAACCGTTCTCTTGGAATTCAAGTCCCGAAGGGACGGCAGCGATACGGAAACATCCTTTCGTTCCGCGAAATTCCCGAATCGCTGTCGTCCCGTTGGGACTTCGTATTCAAGAATCCGTTCCGGGGGTTCGCTTCGCTCACACCCCGGCTAAACGCTTCACGTCCCTTCGGGACGAAGACGGATTCTTTGTGTTTTGTTTCCATCCAAAATTCGCCATTTACCGCGAGCAACGCCCGCGACGTGTATTGGTCTTTCCCGTGTCCTTCCGATTCTGGAACAACGTGCGGCGGAAAAGAATCGCCAGGAGGATCAGGTAAACGCCCCCTCCGACCGCCATCGCGCCGCCCTGCCCCAGGTACGGCTGACTCAGGCGGATCCCCGCGAGCATCGAAAAGAACATCAGCATCATGATCGGCGTCAGGCGGCACAGGGACCAGAGGCTGTTTCTCGCTTCGTAGGCCGCGAAGATTCCCATCAGCGGGAACACCGTCAAAAACCCCCGAAACGCGGATTTGAGCATCATCAGTCCCACCACGATCGCCAGGATCAGCGGAAATTTGATCCACAGCGGTAACGGGCTGCGATGCCCCGGTTCGTCCCGGTGCGGCTGCACGAAATGCACCGCCGTCGCCGCGGCGGACACGCCCGCCAGCGAAATCCAGAACACGATCCCGGACGCGGGAACCCGCGGCGCCAACAGCGCCGCCAGGCCGCAGTACATCGCCAGCGCCGCGCCGATGCTCCAGACAATCCCCACGCCCAGCCGCGCGTGCAGAAGGTACACCCCGTACAGATACAGCGCCCATAACCCCAGGCCCAACACGTTGGTCGCGTCGACGGGAAGTCCCACCGAAAGGAAGAGGAAGGTAAAGGGGATCGGCAGAACCATCACGAACGCCTTCCATCGCGGATGATACAGATAGGCCAAAACGGTAGCCTGCACCGAAACCCCCACCGCCAGGCCGACGTCCCAAAAAGAAAATGGAATCCACTCCATCGCGTAATTTCAATTCTATCGTTCGAGAACCAGAAAACCCGCGTTTCCGTTGGAAGGAACTACCACCAACTCCAGCCGAGGAAGTGTACCATAGTCCGGGAAAAAGAACAGAACCGCGTCGGGAAATCCTCCGTTGTTTTTCCCGGTTGTGTTTGGGGCGGGGATTGGGTTCCGTGAGTTCCCGTCGCGTTGCGGGAGGATCGTCTTTTATGGGACGCGTTCCACGTGTCGACTCACAAGGAAAACGGGGGACTCGGAAATATCCAACGTGACGGTCCCGTCGGCGGGGGTTCTGTTTCCGAACGGATCGCTCACATACCCCTTTTCGACGCGGAACGTGAGTTTTCCGGAATCCCTGATCTTCCAGGCGGCGACGACATCGACGTCGCCGCGTCGGAACCGCGCGACGCGGTAATCGGGGGCGGGTTTCTCCACGCCGACGGGCTTGGCGCCGGCGAGTTCCCGCACCAGGTTCCCGATCTGCACATAAGCGACCTTCGCCGACGTCCCGTTGTCGCGATTGCGGGTGACGCCCCACTGCGCCTCCGGATCGTCGAAATTGTCCCCGTCCGCGCCGAGTTGGTAGAGGAACACGCGGTCCAGGCCGTACGCGAATTCCAAAAGCAACTGACGAACGATGTAGTCGCCCTGCTGTTTCTCGGTCACGATGAAGGGACTGATCGGGCTTTTGGGATCCGTGGTCTTCTCGGAGCAGGTGGAGTAACCGTGTTCCGTGGACCAGACTTCGCGCCCCGCCGTCAGATCGCGGATCTTCGGCAGCCAGGTTTCCAGTTCCTCGACGCTTCCGACCTTGTCCGTATCCTCCGGCCTGCGATTTCGCGGACAGGGATAGTTGTTCCAGACGAAGACATCCAGGTATTTTCCGATCGAGGCCGGCGGCAACAGCAACTCGAAAAATCCGCCGGGATTTCCCGGATTGGCGGCGACGGACAAGCCCGTGACTTTACAGTTGGGGTCGGCGGCGCGGGCGGCTTCGTAAACCGCCTTGCAGTCGTCCGCCCAGATCTTGTTCATGGATTCGGGCGGTTCGTTCCAGATATCGAACGCCGGCAGCCTGCCTTTGTACCGCGTCAGAATTTTCGACACGTAATCGGCGTGGTCCTTCGGATCGAATAATCCGTCGGGCTTTTCCGCCCACTTGGGGATGTAACAAAGATTCGGAAGCAGTTTCAGGCCGTAGAAATCCCCGATGTCGACTTGCTTGTCGAAGAACCCCCACGGGATGCCATCACGGCTGGTCGTGAAGTTCCAGTTGAAGTCGATGCGCGCCCATCGCACGCCAAGCCGTCGCAACGCCAAGGCGTTTCCCGTGCCGACCACGTGGATGTTGAAACCGAGGTTGTCCATCTCGCGGTCCCCGGGCGGCTGACGCATGACGGCGGCCCGGGCGGACTCGGTGTGTATCTTTCCGTCCGGGGAACGGGCGGTGTATTCATACAGGCCGTAACCGGCGCCTTTCGGGAAGGGAAGCACCGTCCATGATGTTTCGCCGGAGGGGGATGTCAGGGTGATTTGCCCTTTGTCCAGCACTTCACCCGACGGGAGGCGACGCAATTCCCACCGTACGGGCATGGTCGATTCCATCGGCTGATTGTTCCTTACCCTCAACGCAACCTGCACGGCCTGGGGAGAATCGTACACCCCCAGGAAGCGGCTGTTCTCCAGAACGATGTCAAACGGAGCTTTGGGGACGTTTTTCTGCGCCTGGGCGGTAACAGCCGAAACGGTCAACAGCAGAGCGAGGAGTATTTTGATGGTGTGTGTTCGCATGGTATTTCTCCGGAAATCCGATGTTTTTTTTGAATAGGATGATGCTTGTTTTCATGGGAGATACCTTGATTCACATGGAATCGATACATTCAGAACAGCAGGTATATCTCCGCAAGGTATGGCTGCTCCAAGGTTTCATATGATTCTCCTTCGAAGAAAGGGAGTGATCAGTCCCAGTCGGGGTGCCAACAGGCGGGAACATTCGAAAAATTGTTGCCCAGCCAGTATTCCGACCATTCCGTCGCCTGTTCCACGGAAACGTGTTCCCCGTGCCAGTCGAGAAACAGCACATTCGGACTTCCCATATGTCGCGTGGACATTCGCGGACACAGGGCGTCCAGATCACTCCCGCTGCCCCACCAATTCGGATGCAGGCCGGGATCGTATATATCCAGCAACGGGCCGCCGGAAGGAGACTCCCCGCGATTGTCGAAGAAGACCACTTCTTCAGAAGGCGCCTTGACAATGTCCGGATGCCAACGGGGATTCCCGTTTCCGCTCGGATCCGGTTCCTCCCAGGTTTGGTTCATCCCGTATCCGCTGACCTGATACCCCCAGCGGGGATGCTTCTCTTCCGCCGCGAGAGCCGCCGGATCCATGAGCCTGGGGTCATCCTTGTCGATAAAATGACAAATCTCCAGCAGCAAAGACCACGACCTTTTAATTACGTGATCGTACGGCTTGGGAATATACCCCCCGTACTCCTCCGCGTAATACTGATTCGCCAAACCGATCCCGCGCCATTGCGACAGGCACACGGTCATCCGCGCCAAATCCTTCGCCTTGGTCAGGCTGGGCAAAAGAATCGACACCAGCAGCGAGATAATGGCGATGACGACTAAAAGCTCTATCAAGGTGAAGGCGATGTTCCGCCTCGCGAAATTTCGCTTGTCGTTCCGCATGGTTATTCTTTTCGTCTATTTTTTCACCTTCCCCCGCGGGGGGAAGTGAATCGTATTGCGCCCGGAATCAGGCCGTTTGTCCGGGAATCAGGTCGCCGGCGTTGTAATGCACCTCCGGCGGGCCTTCGTATCCGTTCATGCGACGCCGCAGCAGTTCGCCCGCCAGGCGGGCCCGTTCTTCGTGGTGCGTGTCCACGGTCGTGAGTTTCATCGGGCTGACACCCTCGACGGGACAAAGGGACGCCGAGACGATCCGCACGTCTTCCGGCACGCGCAGCCCCGCCGCCAGCACCGCCCGCAACACGCCCACAGCCGGGTAATCGTGACAACAGACCACCGTTCCGAGTGTCACGCCGCGACGCAGCAGCGACTCGGTGAAAATCTGCGCGTCCAGATACGGGTCGGGCGGCGTCATGTATCCGTGGGGGGTGGATAGCGCGAACACCCGCCCGTCCGGCAAATTCCCGCCGACCTCGGCCAGGCGCTCGCGGATCACCTTCAGCAACCCCTGCCGGCTGGGATCGCTCAGCGGTGCGACGAAAACGGCGGTAAAATCCCGACACCCCTTCTCCAGCAGATACGGCATGAACTTATTGGCGCTTTCCTCGCCGCGATAATCCACGCGGTCGCGGGGCAGGTTTTCCACACGCTGGCCGATCACGACCGTGGCAATGCCCGAATCCCTCAGCCCGCCGCCCGGAATCGAATAAATTTCCCTGGGAAGCGAGTTCAGCACGATCCCCGCCGGGCGCGTCCGGATCACCTGTTCGATCAGGTCGGAATACCGGAGCAGGTCCGCGTTGGAGGAATACACGCCCACGGAGAAATTCCCGTCCGGCGAAAGGCTGTTCGTCAGTCCGCGCAGCAGCAGTTGGGTGTCGCCCGCCAGCGCCGGCGTGACCAGCGCGATCTGCCGGAGTTTCGGGTCGGGCCGACGGCGGTCCACGACGAAATACCCGCGATTCCGCATCCGACGAACCAGCCCGCGCTGCTCCAGCAACCCCAGGGCCTTGACGACCGTGGACATGCTGAGCTTGTGGGATTTCATCAGCCCGCGAACGGACGGGATCGCGTGGCCCGAAGAATATTTTCCCGAGCGAATCCCCCGCTCGATCCGGTCAGCCATCCGCCGATACTTCGGCGCCTGTTTCGCGAGAACCTTCATGCCAAACCGCCTGTTCAAGGAGGAATACAGAGTATCTATTCAATAAGATACAATGTATCGCATTGTACGTCAAGCGGATTCCTGGGGAAAATTTGGGATGCTCCGCTTGGGTACGGTTGGGAAAACGTGGCGGTAGGGAACAGGATTATCTTAAGAGATTCGGCTTGCTTATAGGCGGATGTTGTTTTGAAGCCCGAAAGGGCTGAGAAGCGTTTAGCCGGGGCGTGAGCGAAGTGAACCCCCGGACCAAAGTCTTATTATTTCGAGTCCCAACGGGACGACAGCGATTCAAAAATCAGAATCGGCCTTCGCGTTTTGCTGCCGCCCCGTTGGGGCTTGAATCTTTATATACCGTGTTCCGGGGGTTCGCTTCACTCACGCCCCGGCCAAACGCTCACCGGCCCTTCGGGCCTTACAACAGGTGCGTTGTAAGGAAAACCCATACGCGCCGCCACGATGTTCCAGCCACATCCAGGCGGCAGGGATTTCCGTCTCCTGGGTTTCTTTTTTGCGCGCGCAGAATGCGGCGTCCTTTGGCGAGGCTCCGTTAAAAAATAAAAAGTTTATATCTCCCGGCCCGGTCGGTGATTGGATCAATTTCTCCGCCGTGAACGTCCCACTTTGCGCGGGTATATTTGAAGCGCGACGGTAAAGGTAGAGGCAGCGTTTTGTGTATGCGATCAAAGAAACAGAACGCGAATCCCTAGGGGACAGGTAAGACGAATGAAGACGAATAAGACGAATTTTTTGATTATGCCTGGCGGAGCATCTCCCCTTAGGAACCCCTTAGTGTGGCTCCACCAGGTCAGGGAGCCGGGTGCCGTGGTTCGCGAATCACGGCGCCGAACCAGTTAAAAATCGAATACACCACAATTCGTCTTATTCGTTCTTATTCGTGGAATTCGCGTTCTCTTCAGGACAGGATTGGGAAGAATTTGGCAGAACTGGGCAGAATTTGGCAGAATCGGGCAGAATGGTACAGATCGTCACCGGTGCAAAATCCAGAACATATTGACGATAAAAGAGTTACGCCGAAATAGCATGTCGAAAACACATGATATTACACACCCTTCGAGTTATTTCTTCGGCTGGTACTGCAGGCCTTTTTTTCCGGTTTGGAAATTCAGCGTTTTGTCTCCAACTTGCACCTTCAGCGCGCCTTTTGGGTCTGCTTCCAATGTTGGGGCGGCTGGGATTTCGTTTCTGGAAAACACGCTCAGCAGGTGCGTCGTTCCGGTCACGCCCGCGGAGATGCGGAGGAAATGATCCACGTACCCGTAGGAGAGCTTGTGCGAACCGGTTTGGGATTGAATCGGCACGGCGGCGGTCACGGCGAAATGCAGGTTTGCCTTTCGGCCTTGCATTCGGCCGGTGTGGTTGGCTTCGTCCAGTTCGATCTTCCCGCCGGTGTGCCAGAACAGGTGCACCTTTTCCGGGGACGCCAGTTGCAGTTCGTCGAGCACCACGAGCGTTTCGCCTTCGCCGTTCTCGTCGGTCAAAATCACGACGGCCCGGTGGAACCGGTTGGATTCGCCCAGCGCGGTCCCGGCGTCGGCGACGATCCAGCGGGCGGTTTTGTCGCTGCCGGAATCCAGAATCGCCCCCTGGGCGTCGGGACGATGATCTTCCCGCGCGACGGTGATCGTGTTGTGGGCCGGCGCCTGGACTTCGTAGAACCGATTGCGGGCGGGGGAGAAATATTCGCTGCCTTCATCCGGCGGATGGCCGATATCGACCAGGAGCATCTCGCCGTTGACCTGCAATTGCAGGCTGTTCATGTCCCGCTGGGCGTGGCTGGTCGCCAGGTCGCCGGTTTTGACGGCGGCGTAAAAACTTGGTCTCGGCCAATGGTCGGCCATCGCGGCCCATCCCACCTGCTGAAAGACCTTCACGGGTTCGAGTTTCGGTTCGACCACGCCGTTGTGTTCCGCGCGGAACAGCAGCGCCATCCCGGCCTGCGACCAGTCCATCGTGCTGGGATCGTGATGCAACGAATACGTGTCCAGCCACCAGGTGATCTCGGAGCGGTCGAAATAGCGTCCCAGCAGGTGCAGCGTGCCGTGCAGCGGCGCCTGGGCGGAGTCGCCGAAGCTCGCCGGACGGCCGTTGGGCGTGAAGTAAATCGGGAACAATCCCGTCTTGTCCATGCCTCGCTGGTGGAAGAGTTTCTGGTCGTCCAGCACGCGCGACACGCCCTCGGACAGCAGCAGGACGGATCGAATCGCGTATCCCCAGTATCCGATGCCCTCGTCCCATCCGCCCTCCTTTCCGAGGTCGTCGAAGAAATGCTTCAACCCCTTCCGGGCGAGCGTCAGGGTCTGCTCGGCCGCGGGATTTTCCTCTCCCAGCGCCAGTCCCGCCAAACCGCAGGCGGAGTTGATCACCGCGCCCCAGTGGTTGACGGCCGAGTACCACCAGACGTCGTCTTTGACGCTCTGGAGATACGGTCCGATCACGCGCCGGTTGATCGCGTTCAGAACGATCCGGCGTTGTTCGTCGGTAAGGAAGTCCCACAACCAGTCGAGTCCCACGACCGCGGCGACGGCCGCTTCGGCAGTGCAGAGATTCACCTTCAGATCCGCCCGGCAGGGATCGACCCACGTGCTCCATCCGACGAGGTTTATCAGTTCCTCGATGGCGCGGCTTCGATACGCGCCGTTGGGATCAATCGCGTCGGCGATGACCAGGTCCAGGATGCGCCCCTGCGCGCCGCGGGCGGCGGTCAGGGCGGCGTTCTGTCGCCCCGACGCCCAGGCCGACTGCCATTGCATCTCCGTGACCGGAGCGGATTCCAGGATCAACGCGCACCGCCGAACCAGCGAATCGTAAATGGCGTCGAAGGGTTTTTGTCGGATTCGCTTCCGTAAGGAAGTCAATTCATCCCGCGTTGCTAAAATACCACGTCTCATACAAATGCACCTTATCCATTCCGTTGGTCAGCGTACTCCCCGTCCCATAGTAGCAGCATAGCGTTGAAAGGCCTGATCTGCAATACCGAAACAAGCCCGGAAACAATTTTGCCCTGCGGTCGCGTTCTGTTAGGGTAAAAAATTTCTAAAATAAAATAGGACAGTTTTCCGAGTTATAATGGAAATAAGGTTTGTGATGATTTGATGCGTCGAGGACGCCCGGGGGGAAATGTCGGGCGTGTTGAGGCCATCAAGGGGCAGCCGAAATGAGGCGAGACGTCGAACCGCCTGGGATGAGGTGATACGATGGTTACAATCGATGGTGACTGGGCCGTGTTTTCTTTTTATCGCCCCGGAGCGAAACAAGTGTATCTCGCCGGTGAATTCAACGGGTGGCGTACCGGCGATATCAACATGTTTTCCGTCGGTGATGGTAACTGGGTCGCGAAGGTTCGTCTTCCGGCTGGGGAATTTCGTTTTCGGTATTGCGCCGACGGAGAATGGTTCACGGATTACGCGGCCTGCGGAGTGGAACCGGGCAGGTTCGGGATGGACAGCCTGGTGGTCATCCAGCCGCGATCACTGAAAATCGGTCCGGGGATTCAGGATCAACCGCGAGAGGACAATATCTGCGTGGCGTAATCGCCCCACCTCCTCTCGCGCATCGCCGTCAGAGCGCCGATTTCCAGGAACCCTCCTGGAAACCGACGCTTTTTTAATCTAATCCAGCTTCATGGACATCAGGAATTCCGCGTTGGATTTGGTTTTGACCAGTCGGCTGTGGAGTAGTTCCATCGCCTCGACCGGCTGCATGTCCGCGAGGGCTTTTCGGAGCCGATGCGTGAGTTTCAGTTCCGTCGGATCGAGAAGGATTTCCTCTTTCCGCGTTCCGGAGCGGGACACGTCGATCGCCGGCCAGAGTCGGCGGTCCACCAGTCGCCGGTCGAGGTGAAGCTCGCTGTTTCCGGTACCCTTGAATTCCTCGAAGATCACCTCGTCCATGCGGCTTCCGGTTTCGATCAGCGCGGTTCCGATGACCGTCATGGATCCGCCCTCTTCGATCGCCCTCGCGCCGCCGAAGAACCGCTTGGGCGCCTGTAAGGCGCTGGCGTCCACGCCGCCGGTGAGAATCTTCCCCGAATGCGGCGCGACGGTGTTGTACGCCCGCGCCAGGCGCGTGATGCTGTCCAGCAGGATCACCACGTCCTTTCCGTATTCCACCAGCCGTCGGGCCTTGTGCTGAACCATGTCGGCGATCTGGATGTGTCGCGTCGGCGGTTCGTCGAACGTCGAGGCGATGACTTCCGCGGAGGTGTTCCGCTCCATGTCCGTGACTTCCTCCGGCCGTTCGTCGATCAGCAGGATAATCACGTACGTGTCGGGATGGTTGGCGGCGACGGCGTTGGCGATTTTCTGCAGCAGGACGGTTTTGCCCGTGCGCGGCGGCGCGACGATCAGCATGCGCTGCCCGAAACCGATGGGCGTGACGAGGTTGACCACGCGCATGTTGATTTCCTCGGCCGTCGTCTCCAGGAAGATGCGCCGGTTGGGGAAGGTGGGCGTGAGGTCCTCGAAGTTGACCATGTTCGCGATTTTGTCCGGCGGTTCGTGGTTGACGGCCTCGACGCGCAGCAGCGCGAAATATTTTTCGATGTCCTTCGGCGGGCGAATCTGTCCCGCGACGATGCAGCCGGGCTTGATGCCGAATCGTCGAATCTGCGACGGGGAAACGTAGATGTCGTCCGGGCTGGGCAGGTAATCGTAATCCGGGCTGCGCAGGAACCCGAACCCGTCGGGCAGAATCTCCAGCGTTCCCTCACCGTAGGTCATTCCGTTTTTCCGCACGCGGGCCTTGATGATATGGAACACCAGTTCCTGGCGCGTCAGGCCGACGTAATCCTCCACGCCTTCCTTCTTCGCCAGCTCGTGCAGTTCAGGAACCGCCATCCGCTGTAACGTCGTGATATGCAGTTCGCCTTTTTTGACGGCTTCGTACTTTTTGTGCATCTCCTCGCGGTTGGCGCCTTCGGCGGGAGGGGTTTCCTCGTCGTCGAAATCCGGTTCCGGGGTTTGCGGCGCGTCGTCCTCTTCGGGAATCGCCGAGTCGCCGATTTCGTCCATCGGCTCCTCCGCGGCGAAAGCCGGTTCCTGGGATTCCATTTCCGGCTGCGCTTCCTCCTGTTCGAAGAGCGGTTCGCCTTCCACCGCCGCTTTTTTTCGCGTGGTCTTCTTTTTCGCGACTTTTTTCTTCGCGGTTTTTTTTACCGCCTTTTTCCTGACCGTTTTCTTTTCTGCTTCTGCCATCCGGTTCCTGTCTCCAGCACAAACGTATGAAAAGGGAATTGCTTCGCGCGGTGGAAATCCTTTCCCGGCGCGTTTCGTTCGCGGGCGCTCCGCGGGAATCCATACCGCCGTTGTCACGGCGCGGACGCGGACGTACCGGCATCCCAAGCCGATGCGAATTTTTGCGCCCTTTATGATTCCATCGGAGTGAACAACCTGGCTGAGTTACCCATCCGGCAGGATTCCTTCGGCAACCACGAACACACGCGGACACGATAATGTCATTCGTGGGTGATGTGATGTAAGAGCCGATCAACCTGCTCTTGTAGACGGGAAACACTCGAATGATTACGAATCGTATAATGACATCGCTTCGCTTTTTTGTCAAGAGGAATCTGTTTGGACTCGCGCGCATGCAGGATTTCGGCGTCCCACCCGGAACGTTCGGACACACGCCCAACGCGATCGTCTTCGGGAGCGTCCACGAACACCACGTGCGTGCACAGATCATCCCACCCCGCCTCGAACAACACCGCCGCGTCGACGACGACGGCCGGACAGTCCGTTGTTTGCGCCTCATGGACAGCCTGGACGATTTTCTCCCGGATCCGCGGATGCAGGATGCGTTCCAGCTTGTCGAGTTGCTCCGCGTCCGTGAACACAATCTCCGCGACGGCCTTTCGAATTACATTGTCGTTTTCATCGAAAACGCTCGCTCCCCATTCCGAACGAATGTCTCGTTTGACATCTTCATTCAACAATAGCGCATGGCCGAGTTTGTCGCAATCGATCCGACAACAGCCTTTCCGCTCGAACAACTCCGCCGCGGTGCTCTTGCCCGAACCGACACCGCCGACAATCCCCACAACCGGAATTTTCACATCTTTAGGCATAAATATTATTTTGGGTGCCGTGGTTCGCGGAGCCCCATCGGGGCGCAGCAACCACGCTATCCGAGGAACGTGGTTGCTTCGCTGCGCTTGCTACTCTGCGAAGTAGTCTTCGCTACGAAGCACGAGTCGCGAACCACGGCACCCTTGATCCAATACTTGATTATAATTCGTTCTTCGCCGCGGCGATCATTTCGTCGAGCGTCGTCAGTGCCCCGCCGCAGATGCGATCGGCCGCGCCGTAAAAGAATCGCAACGTGCCGTCGTCTTCCAGCACCAGGCCGTTGTGAAACACGCAATTGTGATACACGCCCTGCAATTCATACTCCGCCTCGGGCCGGAAGATCGGCTCGCGGGTTTTCGTGAGGATGCGCTCGGGATGCTCCGGATCGCTGAGCATCGCGCCGACGGCGTATCGGCCTTGCGCGTCGGCCGCGTGGTACAGCTCCAGCCAACCCTCGGACGTTTTGAGGGGATTCGCCCCCGCGCCGACGCGATTGGCTTCCCACGTGCCGGGGTTCGGCGCGAGCGTCTGCTCGTGGCGTCCCCAGCAGTACAGGTCCGGCGACCAGGCCGTCCAGATGCAGGCGGGGTTGAACTCGCTCTTGTAAGGCCGATGGCGGCAGACGTATTGCCCGCGCACCTTTTCGGGAAACAGCACCACGTCCTTCTGATACGGCGGGAAAATGATTCCGTGTCGCTCGAACGAAACAAAATCCGTCGTGCTCGCCAGCGCGACCGTCACGCCTCTATCCGAGACCGCCGTGTAGGCGATGTAATATCGATCCTCGATCTTCGTGATCCGCGCGTCCTCGCAGCCGTATGCTTCGTAGGGCGTCGCGGGGAAAATCGCCGGCTGCGGATCGAACGTGAAATTTTTCCCGTCCCGGCTGCGCGCGATGCGCAGGTGCGACATGCTCGAAAGCACCATCTGCCCATGATGGTAATATCCCCGCCCGTCCGGACACTCCAGATCCGGATCGTCCCTGGCGTATCGGCCGACCTTCAACTCACCGTCGTCGGCGTCGAAATACAGGTACGCGACGCTGTCCGGTTCGTCGGGCACCTTCTCCCCCACGCGCACCAGCAGCAGAATTTCCTCGCCGAACCGAACCGCGGCCGGATTTAATGTGCACATCACTTCCAGGTCCTCCCGCGTGGGCGAAAGATCGTCCGGCGTCAACAGCGGATTTTCGTCAAGTCGTTTCAACATAGTTCTCTTCCTATGTGCGCCGGGCTAAACCGGCAAGGTGGTGTGAATGAAAAAGTCATACGTTAAAGGGTTAGCGGCCCATAACGGCCCTGAGTCATGC
>JAFGJE010000047.1 GCA_016929245.1 Phycisphaerae bacterium | reverse complement strand
TGTCGTAGGAAAACAACCAGAGTACCCCATCCCCGCTACCTTATACACCCCGCACACAGCCACTCTTTATGGGATGGCTGTGATTATAATTTTAGATGCGACGGAGTATCAGGGTTTCAATTCCAGGACGATCACCGTCGGCATAGGGCCGATGTTCAGCGTGTCCGTGACGGCCTGGTCGTCTTTAAAGTTAAGCTTCAGAGGCGTTTGCCGCTTCGCCGGGTCCGTCGCCGACAGGTCGTACACGTAGGCCTGGGCGACGCTTTCGCTCTTGACGGGCCCGAGTTTGATTTGCACCGGCACTTCCACGTGGTCTTCCTCGCTGACGGCCCGCCAGGCTTCGTAATAGTTTTCGCCGATGCGCTGGCGAGTCTGGAGAATCTTCCCGTCAAACGCCTCGACGGGATTCCACAGCGCGACGATGAGTTTTTTCCCGTCGGGTTTCTCGTCCTTCACGTAGGTGCGCACGTACGACTTGACCTTGAGAAAGCTGTTGGGGTCCACGATGTTGTCCGGCAGGTCCACGAGATGCGCCTGGAAGTCGCGGTTGAGCATCTGCTTGGGATTCGTGTCGAATAATGCCGTCATGTTGCGATACACGTGTCCCATCGGGCGCAGACGGCTGCCGTTTCCCACGAAGAGAGCGAAATCGTCATTCATGTCCTTATACCAGCAGGAAATCTCGATCCCCAGGAAGATTTCCTCCAGGAAGTGTCGCGCGAGATAGGCCGCCTGCTCGCTTTCGCTGTAGACAAGGTTTCGCCAACTGCTCCAGCTCTTGGGGGACAGGAACGGCCTGACTTCATATCCCCGTTCGGAATCCACGACGATCACTTTTTTCCCCGCCGGCGCGTTGGCGCGAACCTGCTCGCGCAGCCAGGCGACGTCTTCCGCCAGGCCGCTTTCCGGAAGCAGAGTCGCGCGATGATACCCGTGAAACGTCACGACGTCGATCGTGCCGTCCTTCAGGAGTCCCAGTTTCATACAGCGTTCGATGAAGTCGCGGTCCATCCAGGCGGCCGACACGGCCCCGACGGCGACGGTGTCGTCCACTTGCCGAATCGCCTTGGCGACGGCGCGGGCGAGTTTGGTGTATCGCCGCGGCTGGTTGACTCCGCCCACGGGAAAACATTCCGGTTCGTTTCCGATTTCCCACAACGCCACCTTTCCCTTGTACTGCCTGGCGCAGGCGCCCGCGAATTTCGCGAAGCCTTCCACTGCCGTGTCGAAGTCGGCGTCCGACTTGGGATCCTCGGGATACAAAGCGTTGCAGTAGCTGTGCCAGACCAGCAGTCCAAGGATATTCATCCCTTTGGAGGTATATCCTTCCACGTAGCGATCCCGGTCGGTGAAGAAATACTGTCCCCGTTTTTCCTTCTCCATTCCGCTCCACGGGAATTCCAGGCGCACCCAGGACACGCCGATGGATTCGAGTGCTTTCTCATTGCCGGTGTTGTGAATGATCACGCCGAAACTCGGCTTGTCCGGAAAGCGAATCGTTCCTTCGGGAACGGGTAGTTCCGCGAAGGCCTGGAGTGTCAGACACAGCACGAGAATTCCGAAAATGATTCCATGATGTTTCATTGTATCGATCCTTTTCACGAGAGAAGTGTTTGTTTATCGAGGGGCTCGTTGCGAGTACCCGCTGAGTTTACTGAAGGTGTTCCACGCCGGACCGCAGTCGGCCCAGAACGTGGAATAGACGCAATAATCGCCGTCCCAGTTGTCGGGGTCGTCGGCATAGGCGTCCACGTCGTGCCATTGCACGTCCCCGCCGATGCCGCCGGCGTTCCACCCGCGGTTCGGATCGTCGCCCCCGTGCCAGGAGCGAATCGGTCCGTCGCCGTGGACGTCGTCCCACCAAATCCCGTCCACCAGGAACACGCCCAGATGGTCCACGGGGAAATACTGGTTGCAGGTGTCGCTCTGTGGATTGGTCGCGAGCCAACCTTCGGAATACACGACATAACTTGTGGCGATGACCACGTCTTCCGGGGCGGCGGACCATCCACCGTCGCCGCCGGGAGGAAAATCGAAACGGTTCCATCGCCGGGCGTAATCGTCGGCGTCGGGGACATGTTCCTCATCCGAAGGACAGACGACGACGTGAAAATCATCGAGATATCCGCCGTGGAAATACGCCGCCAGCGTGAGACGACGGATGGGACTTTGGTTCTGAATATAGTAAGGCCTCCAGTCTCCCGACCCCGCGGCGACCATACCGTTGTAATCCCCGGCGTAGGTATTTGCGGCTACCAGAATCCCGTGCTGGTTGCTCGCGCAGACCGTTCGCCGGGCGAGTTCCTTCGCCTTCGTCAGCGACGGAACGAGAATGCTCACCAGCAGCGAGATGATGGCGATGACGACTAACAGTTCTATCAGGGTAAAACCGAATTGTTTGTTCCTTTGATTCATGGATCGATTCCCGGCAAAAACAATATTTCATTATGATGACACGGGCGAACCCGATGATTTCCGCTCGATGAGTTTCACGGGAATAACCTGTTTCCGAAAATTTCCATCCGCCACGCGGCCTTGCAGGCGTTCCAGCAGCAACCTCGCCGCCGCGGCGCCGACTTCTTCCAGCGGCTGGCGGATCGTCGTTAAGGCGGGGATCATGGCCCGGCTGATCGGCTCGTCGTCGAAACCGACGATGAGCAGTTCCTTTCCGACCGCCCAACCGAGATCGCCGGCGACGTGATACAGCGTCACGGCCGTAAAGTCGTTGTGGCAGAACACGCCCACGGGGGGCTTCATCGTTCGCAACGCCTGCAGGGCCGCGTTGTAGGCGTCCTGACTGTACGGCCAGGCATCCCGGTCTTCCTTCTTCTCCCCGGGAAACGTAATTACAGTGGGGTTGATATTCCGCCGGAGAAGGGCGTCTTCAAAACCGTTTTTCCGATCCGCGTTGGTGGACCGGTCGTCTTTCACGGTCAGGAAGACATAATGGTTGGGGCGACGCGCGATCAGATGCTCCCCGGCCAGTTGACCGCCCTGGAAGTTGTCCGCCGTGACCAGGTCGCTCTCCATGCCGCGGATTTCATGATCCGCCACCACCAAAGGCACCCCGTCAAACTTCAGACGCACGATGTTCTCGGTGTTTTCCGGCGCATGCGACACGATGACCGCGCCGTCGATCTCACTGGTTTGCAGACGCTGAAGCTGCTGCTTTTCGATCATCGCGTCGCAGCAGGCGTTGTACACCTCCACGTGCACGCCCTCGGCGAGGCACGCCTCCTCCACGCCGGCCAGTATCCACGGGCCGATGCCGATCTGGATTTTCGGAATCAGCAGGGCGATGGTGATTTTCCCCTGGCGTCGCAACGGCCCGCCCTTGGGGCGAGGCCCGGCGAACGTCCCCACGCGCGGCACGCGATACACCATTCCGTCCTTCTCCAGCCGCGACAACGCCTGGCGAACCGTGATCGTGCTGACGTTGTACCGCTCGGCAAGGTCCCGTTCGGAAGGAAGCGCCTCGCCCAGATGGATCCTTCCCTGCTTGAGTTCCTTACGCAGGATTTTGGAGATATTCCCGGATAAGGAATCTTTACCGGCTGTCGGTTTCTCGGAAATCTGTGCTCGCGTTTTTTCCATGATGAGTGAATATAGCAAGAAATATAGCTTGCTATATAGCTTGGATTATATCGAATTTCTGCCGGATGTCAATGCCGTTTTTGAGGGATAAGAATTCTGAAATCTGATTACCCTTAAGGGGCGGGTGGCGACTCAGAGGGCACGGAGTTTGAATACTCAATATTCAATCATCACATTTCAAGCAATCAACAATCTCCCATTTGAATTTCTTTGAAAGTAGCCACGGGCGCAAGCCCGTGGACACCCCGTCGTGCGGAAAATTCGAGCCCCGTAGGGGCGATTGAGTGTTTCAATCGCCCCTACGGGGCTGATTATTATCAAAGATCATTTTTTCCACGGGCTTGCGCCTGTGGCTACTACCAAAGAAGTAATGATAAATGGCATCGGCCGTTGCTTCATTGAATTGGTGTGACTGTAAATGAACCTGGTGGAGCAGGTGCTCCACCAGGCAATAATGCGGGTTTCATTCTGAATGCGTATAAGGAGAATTGCTCTTTTAGGGTGTCTCCGGCAGGCAGTGGATGAGATTGATGCTGTACGATGGAAGCGTCAGGCTCAGGCCCTTCTTTCCCATCACGCCGGTGGTTGTCTCGCGGGTTACATATTCCGCGCGCAGCGGGTCGGCGGGATAGGCCGAGCGCCCCAGCGCGCGGGCGGCGTCCTTGTCGCCGGGCTTTTGGGTGGTCGGAATCATCGACTGCCATTCGTATCGCTTCGTGTCGGCGCCCACGACGTCCCGGTTCCATTGCAGGGTCACGGGGTTGACGGTGCGATTGACGATGAAGATCAGCCGTCGGTCTTCCTTTTCCACCACCAGTTGCGTGTTGTCGCGGCTGTCGACGTTCAAAATCTTCCCGCCGATGAGCTGCCCGAACAGTTCGTAGACATACGCCGCCGGCATGAGTTGATATCCCAGCGTCGCGTCCCAGGTTTCCATTCCGGGAGGCCCGAAGCTCCGCTGGTTGTAATGAATGATCCCGAAGTTCTGGCTCGTAAGTTCGTGGATGTCCAGGATTTCCACGCGAGGATCTTTCGCCATGCCGATTAAGTACGGGGCGAGTTCCAGGGCGTATCCGTAGCGCGGGCACAGGTCCGAGTAGTCGCCCAGACCGGCCATGTGAAATTCTGTCACCGCGAAGCGGGGCGCAAATCCGTATTTCTTCACCATATCCGCGTGGATGTCGATGTAATACCCCGGCCAGACGTAATGCAGCGTGAAGCCGAGATTCTTGTCCTTGGTGAAACCGGCGTCCTTGAGGCGTTGGAGCACTTCCTCCGACCAGGGGAGGATATTCTTTTTGGCCCAATCGTCGCAATGGTTTGACCCAAGCGTCACCCAGATCATCGCCTCCGGGTCGGCCTTGCGAATCGCGCGGAGGAACCGCCGGGCGAGGTCGGCGTAGTCGGCTGCCTTCATGCGCGGATAGCCGTATTCCTCGTTGCCCAGTTCCCAGTGCTTGAGGGAATATCCCTTTTCCTTCATCTTCTTGACGAGTTCCGTCAGCGCCTTCGCGGCGTCGGTGCGTTTGGACACGTCCGGCACGCAGGGCGAAGGTTCTGAATCCCCCTCGCCGGGCCGGGGCACGTCCACGAATTTGAAAACCTTCTCGCCGTCGGTATACAGCAGCATGTTCACCTGGAAGACGGGCGTGATGTCCGCTTCCTTGCAGAAGTCCAGGAACTGCCAAAGATCGGTGAATTTGTCGGGGCCGCCTTCGGGGATGCCGTCCACACGCAGGACGGATCCCATCACGTCGGGATGGTCCGCGAGGAATTTGCTGTTGGCGTCCGTGCCGCCGGGGAACCGCAGCGTGCGAATGTTCATCTTCTGAAGGATTTTTTTGAATTCATCCCGGCGCGATTTCGGATCACTCGTGGGCAGGGTTCCATAATACAGCCCGGCCATTTGAAACATGGAATTCGCGCCGCAGATCATGGGGGAGACGGTTAATTCCTCGGCCTTGACGGGGGTATTGAGAAATGCCGTTGTCAGAAGAACCAATACAACGGAGAAACAATATTGTTTCATGGGTTTCATCCTTTAGTGAATACGCTGGAAATACAGTTCCTTATATACGTCCATGTTTTTTTCGCGGGACCTTCGTCTCATCATGCGTTCCTACGGATAGAATCCTTCATACTGGAAGTATCTCCAATCGTCGGCTTCCAGGCTGTAGTCCATATACAACCAGAACCATCCGGGACTGTCGTGATAAGGAATTTCATGAAGAACGGGAAGTTTTCCCCAACCGCATCGAAGTATCGGCGTCTCCGTAGGATTTTTGCAATCGCTGACGTAGGTTGTTCGTATGTGTCCGTCTCTCGCTTCCGGTTGTCCAAGCATCGGATTCCATGCGTACGAAGACTTGTGTTCATACTCGGTGAATTTTTTTTTCACGTCCGGATCATCGGGGCAGATGAACGGTTCTTTGCCCTCGGTACCGTTGCTATCAATTTCGGCCTGCGTTACATCCATATAGGGTGCTAAAGCGGTGACGAATGTCCTGGTATTATTCTTCGGTTCCCAGCAACCATCATACGTGTACAACCAAAATAAGGTAAAAAATCTCTGGTCGTTGTCCTCCAGGAACAGGGCTGTCCCCGTGCCGAGATTCCGCATCTGCGTCATGCACTGCACGCGGTGAGCGAGGGCTTTGGCCTGTTGCAGGCTGGGAAGGAGAATACTCACCAGCAGGGAAATGATGGCGATAACGACCAGAAGTTCGATCAGGGTGAACGCGGGTTTTCTCCGCATCAGCTTGTCGGTGTTGAAATGTGTTGTTGCTCTGTTCATCCGTCGCCTTTTTCGATCAAATGCGTTTGAGATAAAGGGGATGGGGGAGATTCCCAAGGAATCTCCCCGTCATCCGCCGTAATTATACCGTCGTGTAATTGTCTTATCGTTTTCTGCGAATCAACATTCCCAACCCGCCGAGGGTCAGTAGGCCCATCGTCGCCGGTTCGGGAACTTCCAGGTACGTCACGCCGTCATAATCGCACCGGCCTTCCGCATCGGGCATGTCGATGTAGGCGGAGATGGTGCCTTCCACCGAAGCCACGACCGTCCCGATAAGGACTTGCATTTCCGCCACTCCCGATTCAATCTCGACGCCCGTTTCCTCGCTGACGCCGTCGCCCCATTGATACCTCGTGAGAGAACCCGCCGACAGACCGGCAGCGATAATCCAATCGGTAGTCAATTTTGTTTCCGAGGCATAGATCACGCGGATTTCGTAGGACGTACCCGCAGTCAAGCCGCTGATCGTGGTCTTGATCATGGGGGCGTCTTCGTAATTGGTTCCACTACACTCATAAAAGTCGCCATCACGGTACGCGGGTTTTTCGCGGTAGGCCCAGAGATCGTCACTGTCACTGTTCTCGGTCGTCCACCAATCGTCGGGATCACCGGTGGAGTTGTTCACGGTATTTCCCCCGGTCCCGCCGTCGGCGTCCACATAGGTTCCGATCATGGCGGCATTGGCTGCTACCGCTAGTCCTAGCATTACCATAACCATTCCTAGCCATTGATTTCTCATCTTGCTTCTCCTTCATTGATATTTTGCGGCGGGTGGATCGGCCTTCACGCGAAGGACGCGAGGCAGCCACCGCGATGTACGGTTCCATAATTCTTTTTCACCATTGTCAAGTGCGTGTTCGGTTCGTCGGGTACGTAGTTACGTCGTCTTTTGATGACAGAAGATTTCGCACCGTGGTTCGTGAAATGATCCTGTGCGGCTGGGTGATGTGCACCGGCGCGGATTGTCCCGTTTCCAGTTGTTCGATGCCCAGCTTCGCCGCTTTAACGCCCATGCCGTAGCTGTCCTGATCGACCGTCGTTAAAGGCCTGGTCAGCATTCGGGCGAAGTCCAGGTCCGCGCAACCGATGACGGACATCTCCTCCGGAACGGAAATCCCCAGTTCCTCCAGCGCCCGCAGGACGCCGATGGCGTCGGTATCGTTGATGACGAACAACCCGGTCGGGCGGTCGGTTTCGTCGCGATTCTCCAGCCAGGAGACCACGCGCGGCTGAACCAGATCCCAGGTTTCCCCCAAATGCGGACGGCATACGGAAACGATCTCCGGTTTCAACCCCGCGGCGCGCATCGCCTGCTCGTATCCCTGCCGGCGCTGACGGGCGTTGGAGAGGGTTTCCTCTTCCTCCGTCAGAAACGCGATCCGGCGGTGCCCCCGCTGGAGAAGATAGTTCACGGCGTCCAGACCGATCCGCACGTTGTCGTTCGTGACGGACGACACGTTCCAGCCTTCGTAATTCTGGTCGACCGCGACGATCGTAAACCCGCGATCGATCAGCCGCTGCACCTGGCGGATGTTCTCCGCGCCGCCGGTGGAGCAGATCAGCAGCAGGTGCGGATCGACGCTTTCGAGATTCGTCAGAACCGCCAGTTCCTCGGATTCCTGGAAGTCGGAGCAGGCGATGACGATGTCGTAGGCGTGCTCGCGGGAGTAGCTCTCCACGCCGCGAACCATGGAGCCGTAAAAACTGTGCGAAATATCCGGCACGACGAACGTGATCCGCCGGCGGGGCGTCGCGGCTGTGTCGAGTAGGTACACCCCCTTGGCCCGCTGCCGTTCCAGAACGCCCTCCGCGACCAGGGAGTCAATCGCCTGACGGACCGGCGCGAGGCTGATCCGGTTGTCCTTCGCCAGGCTGCTTTCGGTGAAGAGTTTCCCGCCCGGCGGAACGCTCCCGCGCCGAATATGCGATAAAATGGCGCACCGAATCTGCTGATGCAAAGGAGCGGCCTGGTTTCGGTCAATTTTCAAACGCATGAGAAATCCTTACGAGCCTGTATGAAAAAAGGATAAATGAACCAATCTTCAATCATCATAATATTATAATATTATGATGTTAGGCCATTGTCAAGGGATATTTTCTGATTTGGGGAATGGGGGATGCGACAACCAAACCGGGATTTGGGTCGCCGTGGTTCGCGGTTCGGTTTTGCGTAGCGTTTCGCGGGGACAGGTAGGATGCGTAAGTTGGTATTATGCACGGTACCAACCGGGAACAGCGGTGTAAAATCCAACGACGCCGAACGGCAAGCCGATATTCGTGTCGGCTTGCCGTTCGGCGTCGTTATAAAAAACGGAAAAGCAGCGTGGTTTGGTAGATTTTAACTCTTGGGTGGATAGGGGAATCCCGCCGGTTGGGCGCGTGTGGGCGCAGTTTGACCGTCGTACGCCGGTTCGAGGCGCATACTCGCACCTTGCCGGGGTCTTTTGAAAAGAAACAGCCTGATACTTCGCCACAAATTCGTGAACGGGACGGAGTACTTCTTTTCCCTCGCAATTCGTCGGCTTGCTCAAGGCCGATGGAAACATAAGATTCCCGACCCTACCGCGCGAGATTATACGGGAATCACCGGATTTGTCAAGAATCTTCTTGTAAACGTTCGATGAAATCTGACAATACACGGCTTGACGTGATACCATCAAGCGAAGGCTCGTGGCACCTTCAAGCGAGTCCGCTCGCTTGTGGGTGCTTTTTCCATTCCCTGAAGAGCACCCACAAGCGTGAAGACACGCTTGAAGGTGCCACGGAGAGAGACACGCTTGAAGGTGCCACGATTCATAGGAATTCTTCATGATGCAAAACATACTGGAAAAACTCGACGCACTGAAAAGACGCTCGGATAATTCTCTTCAACCCGTCAAGCGTTGGCTGGAGCGGTTCGCTTCCGAACTGGAATTCGCCGACGGTTTGAATCGTCTGCAAGGGCCCGCCGGCGGCGGCTGGGATAAACTCATCGCCAAAGCCTACAGTCACGTCACCGCCGCCGTGGCGGTCGGCAAGGTGGATCGAATCCCCAAAGCCGTCCGGGAAGCCGAAGAACTTCTTTCTCCCATCGGCAAGGCCGGGAAGAAATACACCGCCCATTGCGTCGGACACGCGCACATCGACATGAACTGGATGTGGGGCTGGGCCGAAACCGTCGCCGCCACCAACGACACCTTCCTGACCGTCCTGCAACTCATGGACGAATTCCCCGACTTTTGCTTCACGCAAAGCCAGGCCTCCGTCTACGAAATCATGCGGAAGCACAACCCCGAAGCGTTCGAGCGAATCCGCGCCCGCGTCGCGGAAGGACGCTGGGAAATCGCCGCCCCGACGTGGGTCGAGGGCGACAAGAACCTCGTCTCCGGCGAAAGCCTCACCCGCCACCTGCTCTACACGCGACGATACATGAAGGAGCACTTCGACCTGGCGCCCGAAGACTCGCCGCTGGATTGGGCGCCGGACACGTTCGGGCACGCCGCGACGATCCCGAGCATCCTCACGCGCGGCGGGGTGACGCGATACTACATGTGTCGCGGCGGGGCGTTTGACAAGCCGCCCGTCTTCTGGTGGGAAGGTCCCGACGGAAACCGCATCCTCGTGAACCTGGAGCACACCTGGTATCACGACGCCCTCGGATCGCACAATATCAAAGGCCTGCTCGCGTTTTGCGAGAAAACGAAGCTGCGCGACTGGATGCTGGTCTACGGGATCGGCGATCACGGCGGCGGGCCGACACGCCGCGACCTGAAGCAGTTGCGGGAAATGAACACCTGGCCGATCTATCCCAACTTCCAGTTCGCCACCACGAAACGCTACTACGAAATCCTGGAGGCCGCCGGGGACGATCTGCCCGTCCTCAAGCGGGAGTTGAATTACGAATTCACCGGCTGCTATACCTCCCAGGCGCGCATCAAGCGAACGAACCGCCTGGGCGAAAATCGCCTGCAAAACGCCGAAGCCGCGGCGGCGATCGCCTGGCGTGCGGCGGGGAAGGCGTATCCCGGCGCTTCGTTGCGGGAGGCGTGGATTCATTGCATATTCAATCATTTTCACGACATTCTGCCCGGTTCGGGCGTGCGCGAAACGCGGGAGTATAACTCCGCGCTGTTCCAGCAGACCGCCGCCGTCACCACCAGCGTCAAGGCCAACTCGCTTCGCGCCCTGGCGGTGAAAATCGACACGTCCTTCGGCGCGTCGGACGGCGACGCCCCCGCCCAGGCCCTCGGCGCGGGCGTCGGGCGAGGCGCCGTCGAAGGCGCGATCACGACGGCAGGCGGGTGTTTCGAGAATCCCGGAAGGGTGTTCGTCGTGTTCAATCCCACCGCGCGTCAGCGGCGGGAGGTCGTCACGCTGAGCGTCTGGGACGCCGAGAACGACGACGTCCGGGCGACGCGATTCCGCGCGCGAACCGCCGACGGCGAGGAACTGCCCACGCAACGCGTGGGCAACGGCGTGTACTGGAGTCACGGGTTTGTCGACCTGGCGGTTCCGGTGAAGGTCCCCGCGCTGGGGTATACGACGCTCGTGGTCGAACCGGCGGGAATGCTCCCGAAAGCCGGCCAGCCCGGATACGAACGGCTTATCGCCGACGAAATCAAAGGCGCCGCGAAGAACCATCGCGCTAATATCAATCTGTTCGGCCAATATACAGGTTCCTGGATTCTGGAGAACGAATCCATCCGCGCGACGTTCGATCCGAACACAGGCGCGATCGTGGAACTGGTGGACAAGGCCACGGACACGCGGCTGATCACGCCGGAGAATCCCGCCGGCGTGTTTGAGTACGCCCTGGAGCAACCCGGTGAGATGACCTCGTGGGTGATCCAGCCGCTCAAGACCCCCCCGCGGCCTTTGGCGGTCGAATCGTTCAAAAGCGTCGCCCAAGGTCCGCACGTCGCGTCGTTCCAGGCCGTGCTGTCCGTCGGCGACTCGAAACTGAACGTCACGTACAGCCTCAAAGCCGGCCAGCCGCGTCTGGACATCGACGTGAAGGTCGACTGGCTCGAGCGCGGCGGTCCGGGCGTCGGGATTCTGTCGCTGCGAGCGGTGTTCCCGTTGGCGCTTTCGGACGCGAAGGCGAACTACGAAATTCCTTTCGGTTCGATCCGGCGCGACGAACACGAAGGCGAGGAAGTTCCCGCGCTGCACTGGGCCGACGTGACGGGAAAACTCACCGGTCAGCCGGGCACGGGCGGGCTGACGCTGCTGAACGACTCGAAGCACGGCCATTCGCTGGACGGTTCGACGCTGCGGCTGACGCTGCTGCGCTCCAGCTACGACCCCGACCCGCTGCCGGACCTGGGCGATCATACTTTTCGCCTCGCGCTGATTCCGCACGGAAAGGCGCTCAAACCCGCGGAGTTGACCCGGCTGGGCGCGAGTTTCAACCGTTCGCTGATCGCCGTGGCGACGGATGTCCACACCGGCGAACTCCCGGCCGCGGGACTCTCCGGCGCGAGCGTCAAACCGGGCAACGTGATCCTGACCTGCCTGAAGAAGGCCGAGGACGAAGACGCCCTGATCGTCCGACTCACCGAAGCCGACGGGAAAGCCGCCGCCGCTACGGTTTCGCTCGATCCGACGCTGCTGGGCAAGGTAGCGAAGGCCGTCGAGGTGGACTTCCTCGAACGCGAGCTGAACGATTCCACCGCTAAAGCAACTCCGACCGGTTTCAACGTGCACCTGCCCGCCCACGGTATCGCGAGCGTGAAGGTGACGTTCGCGGGATAAACCTTCCATACCGCGCGCGGCGGGAATCCTGACGAATCTTTCGCGCGGCGGGAATCTTTCCCGCCGCGTCTGATAAGCGAATTGTCATCCTGAGCGGAGTGAGTCTTCGAGCGAAGTCGAAAGACCTCACGCCCACGAACCTCAAAAGCCTATTGACGTTTCCACGAACGGCTGCTAGGATTCCTGATTCGTTCCAGGACTCCGCCGCGATGCGGACTAGGCCAAACCACCTGAAACCGACTTTGCCTCGTCAAAAGGCAGGCAAACAGAAGCTGACCGCGTAACGCGGAAAGCTTTTGTAAAAAACGCCCCTATCGTCTAGTGGCCTAGGATATCAGGTTCTCATCCTGGAGACCGGGGTTCGAGTCCCCGTAGGGGTGTCGACGCAGGTACTTCGCTGTTGTAAGTGCCTGCGTCTTTTTTTTGCTCCTCATTTTTCGTAACCCCTTTGTTTTCCGAAACCTGGACGGTTTATACCTGTACCAACTGTACCGTTCCGCCCAATTCTGCCCGTTTCTGCCGAAAACTGCCGAAAACTGCCGCATTCTGACCGATCCTGTCCTGAAGAGAACGCGAATTACACGAAAGATCAGTAGCCGGTTTAATCGGGGGACACACACTAATTTCATCGACGGTAACCTGACCCCTGTTCTGAAATCATCGGCTGAAGGCTTAATCCGGCGGGATTCAGTTCCTTCCGCAGACATTGCCAATCATCCTCGGAGAATTCACCCCACAATAACAGCGGGGTGCGATGTGCCTGGATTTTCTGAAACGTCGGAATCAGTTGGGACATCGCGGGCCCGGCGCCTTCGTGATCGATGTTGATTTCCAGAACGTCAAAACAGCCGTCCTCCAGCAGCGCGTCCACAGGCCAAAGGCAGGACGAATGCAGGTGGATGAAATTCACCTCCGCCGCCCGGCACAGGCGACGCTCCAACGGAAGCAGAAATTCCCGAAACAGTTTCGGACTCAGCAGGGCGGCCGAGTCTTCCTGATGATACGCCACCGTGCGTTTCGACCAGATTTTGCTGGGATATCCGCCGGCGGCATACGTGCCGTGCCAGGGGGGAATGACATCGTTCAGCCGGCGAATCACCTCCAGCCGAACGTCGGCGCCATACTCCAGCAACCCGCGCACGCCGTCGGGAGCGTCCGTGTATTCCGGAATCAGGTTCATCGCGCCGCGCATGGCCGCCGCGGCGTCCCCCGGGCCTCGCAGCAGGGGAGGGCACACGGGAAATCGGCCGGCGGACAGATCGACCAGTTCCCGCGTGAATCGCAGAAGACAATGGAACCACGGATTGTCGTCCAGATTCATTCGTGCCGCCGGCGCGTCCGGACGGCTGAGAAACGATTCCGCCCAGCAGGTCGTTTCGCCAACGACCACGGGACAACCCAGAATCGCCTCCAGCCAGGGAACGCCCCAATACGCCGAACCGACGTGGAAAAAATCGTCGTCCACGTCACGATGGATACGGAAAAGATTTTCGTAATCCTCCGCGAAGGATTCCAGCCGAACGTCGTCCGGTTCCAGTTTTTGTCCCACGTGCCAGCGAGAAGTGCCTCGTGGAAACTGCTCCGCGGGGAAATACCCGCCCAGCCAACCGCCGAGTAAAGGCCGGTCCGTCGGTGCGCAGGCGAGAAAGGCTTCGTGGCGCTCGATCAATTCTTCCGGGGGACGGTTGCTCATTCGGGCTTTCTGTAAAATTTCAATCGTATTGTCAGGCGGAACCAATGGTCTCTGGGTATGCCTAGGGGACGAGGATTTTTAAAATAATTCAATCGGGCAGGTGGCGTACGCCCCGCCGTCAACGGGCAGGACCAGGCCGGTGATCATGCTCGATGCGTCACCGGCGAGGAATACAATCGGGCCGACCAGTTCCGGCGGACGGCCGATCCGCTTCATGGGCAGCTTGGTCATCACCTGGTCCATGAAGCTCTTGTTGGCGAAGATGCTCGTGGCGTTCATGTCGGTCTGGAACCAGCACGGCGCGACGGCGTTGACGCGAACGCTCGCGGCGCCCCACTCGCAGGCGAGTTCCTTCGTCAGCGCACCGATCGCGCCTTTCGTGGAGGAATAGGCGGCGTTGCCCCGGCCCGTACCGACGAATCCGCCGCCCAGGGCCGACATGTTCACGATGCTGCCCCGCCCGCGCTCGACCATCGCTCGTCCGACTTCCTTGCACATCCAGAACGTGCCGAAATAGTTCACCTCCGTCAGCCGGCGCACCTGCTCGGGCGGAATATCGACCGTCGGAATCCGGGCCGTGATCCCCGCGATGTTCACGAGGATATCCACTCGTGGAAAGTCGCGAAGAATCTGTTGCACCGTATCCCGCACGGTTTCATATTGCGAAACGTCGCAGCCGTAGGCGACGGCCTTGCGACCCAGGGATTCGATCTGCGCGACGGTGTCCGCGCAGTTCTCGGCTTGCAGGTCGATGACGGCGACCTCCGCGCCGAAGGCCGCCAGGCCGATCGCGGTCGCCTTGCCCAGCCCCCGCGCGCCGCCGGTCACGACGGCGACCCGGCCCGTCAGATCAAAAAGCGTTTCGTACATGTTCTATCGCCTCCGTTTGCCGTGTCCATCAAGATTCGATTTATAAAACATCCTCAGGAGGGAGAGGAAGGATTCTGGGTTTACCGATATACAACGGTGTTTTACTCGCAGCGGGATCGGTACCGACGACCATGTTCCCGAGCCATTGGAAAGTCATCGCCAGTTGTGGGGCGCTTTCCGGCCAGAGTCCCTCCGCGCGGTGCGTAAATTGCATGAGCGGCCAGGTGATGGTCAGTTCATCTCCGGGTTCGCCCTGAAATCGAACGTACGCCCCCGACCAGTCCAGTGTTATCGGCTTGGCGTTGACAAACGCCTTGACCTGATCCGCCGGCGCCCAATGCGGCGGCCGAAGGAAAAAAGTATCTTTGACAGACGCTTTCACCGTCAGCCGGCCTTCATCCGGGAAGAACGAAACTACCTCCCCCCAGGGCGAAGGCCGCGAGAAACACAGGTTCATATACACGCCTTCGGGTCCGATCGCGCCGGCAGGAAGGCGGAGAATCGTATTGGTCCACGCGGTGTGGATCGCACGCATTCCCTCCGGCGCACAGCAGCCGAACAGCTTGTAGCCCGATGTTCCCCCCAGAAGTTCGTTCTCGAAATCATTTATGCCGGTGCCGCCGATGATCCCGCCCTGGAATTTTCTAAGGGTGTCCAGTCCTTTCTCAACCTCTTTGGCGTCGGCGGACGCATGGAGACGCCGGTAATACGCCTCGAATTCGGGAGTGACGAAAAATTGCTGGTTGTGGATATGATTGCGGAAGTACCGCTCCATGTAGTCGTAATATTCCGGATGACCGTTCTGAGCGATGCAGGCGGCGTTGGACAGCATATCCGAAACGCAGCAGGTTTCATTGCAACTGTCCGGCTGGGCGGGAAACCATCCGGTTCCGGTTCCACGAGTGAGAAACCAGTCCCAGGACCGCTTGACGAATTCGAGGTAGTCCTTCCGGCCGGTGATCAATCCGAGGTGGGCAACGCCCCAGAGCCCATGCATCGTGACATGGCTGTGACCGTAGGATACGGGTTTGTCCGGAGGGGCAGGACGAGGAAACGAACCGTCGGGCAGGAAACGAACGGCGTCGGGTTGAAGATTGTGAATGATGCCTTCGGCGTACGCGTGCGCAAACGCCAAGCCTTCCGGATCACCGGTAGCCTGGTAATAGGTTATCAGCGGTTCGACGATCGGCGCCGGATGGATGTTCCACCAGCTGGGCACAATCGATCCGTCACGACGATAGGCGCCCATCCCGGCGGTGAAATAGCAGCGATCCTTCCCCTCCCAGACGGCCCGTTCCTTCAAAGCAAGCATGACCTTGCGAGCAAGTTCTTTCGATTGGGGATTCCCGGTACGGAGGTAATCTTCGCTAAGGCTCTTGAGAATCTTGGTCGCACCCCAGGTGTGGAAGACGTAATCCTTCGATCCGTAGACAGCGTCGATTTTACTCTCGCAGTAGCATCCGGGATGCGACCATACCCCGCCGTCCGGTTCGATGTAGTTGTGCATCCGCTGATGGAAGGCGGCTTCAACGTCCCGGCCTGCTTTACTGCCCGAAATGTCCCGCATGTAATACCATTCCCACTCCATGC
>JAFGJE010000046.1 GCA_016929245.1 Phycisphaerae bacterium | reverse complement strand
TGTCGTAGGAAAACAACCAGAGTACCCCATCCCCGCTACCTTATACACCCCGCACACAGCCACTCTTTATGGGATGGCTGTGATTATTTGTTTCTCGTTTGCGTTTTGGAGGCCGGTGACTCGATCAGCGCATTCATCCCCGGGGTGTTCACGTAGGTGTGTTTTTCCGGCGTGCCGATCACGATGAGGGCCTCGATCTCCGTTCCGGAAAGGAGCTTTAACCCGTCCGGGCCCAGCACGCTCAATGCCGTCGCCCAGGCGTCGGCGGTGGTCGCGTCGGGCGCGACGACCGTCACCGACGGATACGTATCGACGGGCGTCGCGGCGCGAGGATCGATGATATGGCTGTATTGCTTGCCCTGGATGGTTCGGAAGCGTCGGTAATTGCCGCTCGTGCAGACGGCCCCCTCGCGCACCTGCAAGACCGCCAGCGGATTGTCCTTCGGGTGATCGGGATCGAACGGATTCGTGACGGACACGCGCCAGGGATTCCCGCTGGGTTTGTTCCCGAAGCAGCGAACGTCCCCGCCGATATCGACGATCCCCCCCACGCACCCGGACCGGATCATCGACGCGACGGCAAGGTCGATGGCGTATCCCTTCGCCACGCCCCCGACGTCCACGCCGGCGGAGTCCACCGATTTGATCGCCCCGGTGTCCAGCAGGTCGAAATACGCCCAGCGGGAGGCGTTGCGGGCGGCGCGAAGTTCCGTCGGTGTCGGAAGGCGGCTCGTTGTTTCCGCCCGCTTCCACAGCCGCAGGATCGGCAGAACCGTGATATCGAACGCCCCCCGCGTCTGATCCCAGAACACCGACGACCGCGTCAGCACGTCCACCGTTTCCGCCGAGAGATACACCGTCTGCCCCGCCGGCGCGTTATTCAGCCGTGCCAACTCGCTGGCGGGATTGTAGATGTTCATCTGCTTTTCGACGATCCGGGCGGCGGCTTCGGCGTCGTCGAAAATTTCCTCCAGCCGGTTGCCGGCGCTGACGGGCACGACGGCGGTGAGATTGAACTGGAACGTGTTCATGATGATCGGCCGCCGACTGGTCGTCATGAGCAGCTTTCCCGCCCCATGCTGAAACCACACCCCCGCCGCGACCAGCGCGATAATCCCGGCCAGCAGAAGCACCGAAATGACCGTCTTTTTCGAGGAGTCCATGGTTTATTGACTCCGATATTCCGCGGTGATCGTGGAATGCATCCCGCCGCGCGGTGTGAATTCGCCCCGCACGGTCATGCGTCGCGGCTGTAATGCCGCCGTCAGGTCGTCCAGAATCCGATTGACGAGATCCTCGTAAAACACGCCTTCGTTGCGGAAGCTCTGGAGATAGAACTTGAGGCTTTTGAGTTCCACGCAGAGCTTGTCCGCGACGTATTCGACGGTGATCGTCCCGAAGTCCGGCTGACCGGTTTTCGGGCAGACGCTCGTGAATTCCGGCGCGACGTGCGTGATGACGTAATCGCGATTCGGGTGCGGATTGTCAAACGTTTCCAGTTCAGCCATGCCGTGGATCTCCGGGGGTATTTTTTCCACCTACAGCGTACATCGTTTGCGTTGAAAGATAAAGGCATGTTATTCTATCGGCGTGCATTTGGAAACACACAAGCAGGCGGTGGTGTTGCTGTCCGGCGGGCTGGATTCGGCGACCACGCTGGCGATCGCCCGGGACCGGGGATTTTCCTGCCACGCGCTGAGTTTCGATTACGGTCAGCGGCACAGGTTTGAGCTGGCCGCCGCCCGGCGGGTGGCGACGGCGCTGGGCGCGGCGGATCATCGGATCGTGCGGCTGGATTTAAGCGCCGAAGCGGGGTTCGGGCATAGCGCCTTGACGGACGACATCGCCGTGCCGAAGGACCGCGACGAAACCGGAAAGGACATTCCGCCGACCTACGTGCCCGCGCGGAACACGATCTTCCTGTCCGTCGCGCTGGGATACGCCGAGGTGCTCGGAGCGTTCGATATTTTCATCGGCGTCAATGCCGTGGACTACAGCGGGTATCCCGACTGCCGGCCTGAATTTATCGAGGCGTTTGAAAACATGGCCAACCTCGCCACCGCCGCGGCGGTTGAGGGGAAGGGAACCTTCACCATCCACGCGCCGCTGATCCGCATGACCAAGGGACAGATCATCCGCACCGGCCTGGGATTGGGCGTGGATTACGGTTTAACGCATAGTTGCTACGACCCACAACCTGACGGCGCTCCCTGCGGCCACTGCGACGCCTGCCTGCTGCGACGGGCGGGATTCAAAGAAGCCGACGCGACCGACCCGGTGGCGTAAAACATTCGAAACGTACACTCGAATTTACCCACGGGTTGATTATAATGTTCGGCTTGTTGTGAAAGGCAATTCCCATGGCAAAGATACATCCCACAGCCGTCGTGGACGACACCGCCACGCTGGCGGACGACGTTGAAATCGGATCCTATGCGATTATCGAAGGCGACGTGGAGATCGGCGCGGGCACGGTCATACGGCCTCACGCCGTGATCCGTCGTTATACCACGCTGGGCGAGGGCAACTACGTCGATTCGTTCGTCCAGTTGGGCGGCGAACCGCAGGATTACAAGTTCGACCCCTCGCAGGTCAGTTACCTGCGCATCGGCGACAAGAATATCTTCCGCGAAGGCGTGACGATTTCCCGCGGCACGGGCGACGGATCGGAAACGCGCGTCGGCAGCGGCACGTATTGGATGGCCAACTCGCACGCCGGACACAACTGCATCATCGAGGACAACGTGATCCTGACCAACGGCGCCTTAATCGCGGGGCATTGCACCATCGGACGCAAAGCCATCCTCCCCGCGAACGGAACCATTCACCAATTCACCTGGGTCGGCGAGATGTGCATGTTCCAGGGCGGCGCGCAGATCGGTATGCACGCCCCGCCGTTTACTTTATTGGCGCAGGACAACAATATCGTGGGCCTGAATGTCGTGGGTCTGCGGCGCTCGCCGGATATCACGGACGAGGATCGCCGGGACGTCAAGGAAACCTTTCAGTTGATGTACCGTTCCAATCTCACGCCCGCCAAGGCGCTGGAAGAGATGGACAAGCGCGAGTTCGGCCCGGCCGGGCGGCGGTTCCGCGAATTCGTGCGAAAAGCGCTGTCCGCCAAGAAGCCGTTCAACCGAGGTATCGTACCGCACGTCCAGCGAGGACATCTGCGGAAGTAATGACGAATGATGAAATTCGAATGACGAAGCAATGACGAATACCGAGGATACGTTTATTCGTGATTCTTCATTCGAATTTCGTCATTCCCTCACCACCCCACGCCGAAGGAATCCCATCGGCCCGTGGCGGGGAATTGTTCCCGCGTGGTCCGTCGAATGTATCCGCTCATCACCTGTTGAAGCTGTTCGACAAAAGCGTCGATTTCCTCCACCGATCCTTCCGCGACGCACTCCACCGACCCGTCGGGCAGGTTCTTGACGTACCCCGTGATATCATACCCGTTGGCGATCCGGCAGGCGGTAAACCGAAACCCCACCCCCTGCACCTGGCCCGTAAAATGGAATCGCATTTGAATCATCGCAAGGGAAATTCTACTGTCATCCTCGTTTCGGCGGGAGAAAAATCCCCGTCCCGAATCACGTCGACGGTTGACATCTCCCGCCGACGGCTTGACAATTCAGCCATGCTGGACAGAATCGATATCGACGTGCGCGTCCGCTACGCCGAGGTGGACGCGATGGGCGTGCTGCATCACAGCCGGTACTGGGTGTACTTCGAGATGGGACGCACCGAACTGCTTCGGGCGCAGGGATTTCGTTACCGCGACCTGGAAGAGGCGGGCGTGTTTTTCGTGGTCGCCAAGTGCGCCTGCCAATTCAAACAGCCGGCCCGGTACGACGAGGAACTGATCCTCCACACGTGGATCACCCGCATGGGCGCCGCGAGGATCGACCATGCCTACGAACTGAAACGAAAATCCGACGGCGCGCTGCTGGCGACCGCCCAAACCACGCTGGCCTGCGTCGGGCGGGACGGAAATATCATCGCCATCCCGGACGGTATGAAAGCCTGATAGATTGTCATCCTGAGCGGAGCGAGTCTTCGAGCGAAGTCGAAGGACCATACGGTTCCGATGGCGTATGATCCTTCGACTTCGCTCGAAGACTCGCTCCGCTCAGGATGACAACAACATGATATTATGGACAACACCCCCAAATACAACCGGCCTTCGTGGGATGAATATTTCATGGAAGTGATGGACGCCGTCGCGAAGCGCGCCACCTGCGATCGCGGGCGCTCCGGGTGCGTCATCGCGCGGGATCGGCAGATTCTGGTCACCGGGTACGTCGGTTCCCCGCCGGGCCTGCCGCACTGCGACGACGCCGGCCATCAGATCAAAAAACTCATCCACGAAGACGGCTCCCAGACTGAACACTGCATGCGAACGATCCACGCGGAGCAGAACGCGATCTGCCAGGCCGCCAAACTGGGCATCTCCCTGTCGGGCGCGACGCTCTACTGCCGCATGACCCCCTGCCGCACCTGCGCGATGCTCATCATCAGTTGCGGCATCCAACGCGTCGTCTGCCAACGAAAATACCACGCCGCCGCGGAACCGGAAGCACTCTTCGCCCAGGCGGGCGTGACGCTGGAATACCTCCACGACGAAGTGCAGAAGTATGAAGATGGCAGCGGGGAATAGGCAGTCGGCAGCAGAAAAGAAGAAATGTCAAGTCCATGGAAACCATCACCGCTTATATCGGCCTGGGGGCGAACGTCGGCGAGACGGCTGACACGCTGCGCCGGGCGCTGGAGATGCTCTCCACTCGCGACGGGATCCAGGTCTGGCGGATTTCGCAGTTCATCAAAACCCAACCCGTCGGCGGGCCCGAGGATCAACCACCCTATCTCAACGCCGCCGCGGAAATCCACACCACGCTCTCGCCGGAGGAACTGCTGGCGGTGCTGCACGAAGTCGAATCCGCCCTCGGACGCGACCGCAGCCGGGAACTCCGCTGGGGCCCGCGCACCTGCGACCTGGACATCCTCCTCTACGGCCCGGAGATCATCGACCAGACAAACCTGACGATTCCCCACCCGCGCATGCACGAACGGCGATTCGTTCTGGAACCCCTCGCCCAGATCGCCCCAAACGCCAAACACCCCACCCGCGAGAAAACCATTACCGAACTCCTGTCGGAATTGAGATAAAAAAATGTTCATCCGAAAATAATTATTTTTCATTACCGAATGAATAATAAGGGGTTACAGAAAGGTAAGGAGATCACCTGAAAATTCCGGGTTTTTTTTGAATTTTCCTCGCGTTCGTGCCGAAATATTTATCGGAAGAGTCAAGAATCGCTCTTCCGGCTTGGTGGTGTGTATCAGAGCATTGGAAACCTGGGTATCGGAATTCTTCAATCTGTTTCATCCCGATCTCCTTTGGGGAAAGGAACCGGAAGAATTGACGGTTTTCAAATGTTGTAACCCTTAACATCGCGGGAGCTGTAACTCTGTGAAATCTCGCTCAGGGTGGGTTGGTTTCGAGATGAAAATTTCATACGCGAAAAATGCGCATGTAAAGATATAATCCTCTACGTAGGCGCCGGATTGATTCTCCCCCGATCAATTCGGCCAACTTGGCGAGGCCTGTCGTCCCCCCCATCGATAGGCCCGCCTTTTTTTTGCGCACACAGCAAAACAGCATCCGACACTGAGATACTGAGGTACTGAGAAGAGTGTTTTGAAATTTCTTTTTTTCTCAGTACCTCAGCGTCTCCGTGTCGGATTTGTGGTTTTCCGATTCCCTTCCCGGCGTCTCGGTTCCGAAAAATGGCTGGAAAACGCGAGGGGGGTTTTCTATTCTAAGCGAATCCCCGCCGGGGTGGCGGAATGGCAGACGCTGGGGACTTAAAATCCCCTGACCTTCGGGTCGTGTGGGTTCGATTCCCACTCCCGGCAGTG
>JAFGJE010000045.1 GCA_016929245.1 Phycisphaerae bacterium | reverse complement strand
ACGCTCCAGGAACGCCTCGATTTATTCGAGCGCGACATTATCGTGGACGCCCTGAAGCGCACCGGCGGAAACATCTCCTCGGCCGCAAGGGACCTGGGATCCACTCCACGGATTTTAGGTTACCGAATCAAACAACTGGGCATCGCGTACAAACGATACCGAAGATCGGTCGCGAGCGGGTAGGGCGTGCAACTCGTTGCACGCGCAAAATGAGGATGGAAGATTCCGCGTGCAACAAGTTGCACGCCCTGCCCGCTTCTCCGCGAAACAAGTCTTGTGATCTCGCGGCCTATTTGAGCGGTGACGATCCGTGGCCAGGATTTGTTGTCGCACACCTGAAGATACTCCGTCGCGTTTTTCTTTGTCCCCTTTGACGCCTCTCGCTACAATGCCCCTTTCTTGCCGGCCGATAGAGGCGGGTTTCCGTCACGAGGATACGATTATGATGCATCGCGTCGAGGTATGGACAAAATCAACGTTCGGCGATCCCCACGCCGAGGGCGTTTTCTCGCACATCCGCGAGTTGGGCATTGAATCCGTTTCGGCGGTTCGCTCCGCGAGATTGTTCTTCCTCGCCGGCGAGTTGTCCGACGCCGACGTGCGTCGCGTCGCGCGGGAACTGCTCGCCGATCCGGTGACGGAGGAATTTCGCGTCGGCGCGTCGGCCGACGACCGAACCCGCGTGATCGAAGTGCACCTCCAGCCGGGCGTGATGGACCCCGTGGCCGCCTCCGCGGAAAACGCGATCCGCGATATGGGCGTCAAGGTACAGGCGGTCTGCACCGGCCGGCGGTATGAACTCGTCGGTGACGTGTCCGACAACGAGCGTCAGACCATCGCCACGAAACTCCTCGCCAACGCCGTGATCGAGGATTTCTACTTCCAGGCCCACACCCCTCCCGAATCGCAAGGGCATTCGTATGAACTCAACGTCGTCGAGGTGCCCATCCGCGATCTGGACGACGCCGGTTTGGAGAAGTTAAGCAAGGACGGCGACTTGTTCCTGAACCTTACGGAGATGAAAGCGATTCAGGATCATTACCGCGCCCAAGGCAGGGAGCCGCGCGACGTGGAACTGGAAATGATCGCCCAGACGTGGTCCGAACACTGCGGCCATAAGACGTTCCGCAGCGACGTGCGCATGAAAGACCGCCACGGCAAGGTCGTCGAGGAAATTCCGAACCTGATTAAAAGCACGATCTTCAGCGCGACGCGCGAATTGAACAAACCGTGGTGCTTGAACGTGTTCGAGGACAACGCGGGCGTGATCGAATTCGACGACGACTGGGCCGTCGGATTCAAGGTCGAAACGCACAATCACCCGTCGGCGATCGAACCCTACGGCGGGGCTTCGACAGGCATCGGCGGGGTCGTCCGCGACCCGATGGGCACGGGCCTGGGCGCGAAACCCTTCGCCAACACCGACGTGTTCTGCTTCGGCGACACGACGATGGACTTATCCGACGTGCCGGCCGGCGCTCTGCATCCCAAGCGCGTGATGCGCGGCGTGGTGTCGGGCGTGCGGGACTACGGCAACCGCATGGGCATCCCGACGGTCAACGGGGCCGTCTACTTCGACGACCGCTACGTGGGCAATCCGCTGGTGTTCTGCGGGACTGCCGCCGTCATGCCCAAAAGTAAATGCACGAAGCAAAGGCCCAATCCCGGCGACGCGATCGTCTGCGTCGGCGGACGGACGGGGCGCGACGGCATCCACGGCGCGACGTTCTCCAGCGGCGAACTGACCCACGAACACGAAACGGAATTCTCCCACGCCGTGCAGATCGGTAACGCGATCACCGAAAAGAAAGTTCTCGATACGATCCTGCAAGCCCGCGACGAAGGTCTGTTCTCCTGCATCACCGACTGCGGCGCGGGCGGATTATCCAGCTCCGTCGGCGAGATGGGCGAGAAGATCGGCGCGGAGGTTCACCTCGGCCGCGTTCCGCTGAAATACGCGGGACTGAGCTATTCGGAAATCTGGATTTCCGAGGCCCAGGAACGCATGACCCTGGCGGTGCCGCGGGAGAACGTGGAGCGGATTTTAAAAATCTTCGCCGACGAAAACGTGGAAGCAACCGTCATCGGAACCTTCGGATATTCGCGGAACGGCAAGCCGGCGCTGAAACTGTATTACAATGACGCGAACGTCGGCGAATTGGACATGGAATTTCTCCACGACGGCCTACCGCGTCCGACGAAGGACGCGACGTGGGACGTTGATCCGAAGGCTTCCCCCGTTCCCCCCGTGAAGGACAACTACAACGATACATTATTAAAGATACTCGCGGCCCCCAACGTCGCGAGCAAGGAATGGATCATCCGCCAGTACGACCACGAGGTGCAGGGCGGCAGCGTGATTAAACCATTAGTCGGCGCCGCCGAAGACGGGCCTGGTGACGGGGCGGTATCCCGCCCGGTGCTGGGGTCGAATCGCGGGGTGGCGCTGGCGTGCGGCATGAACCCGCACCTGGGCGATCTCGATCCGTACCAAAGCGCCCTGCACGCCGTGGATGAAGCGCTGCGAAACGTGGTCGCCGTCGGCGGGGATCTGGAGCGCACCGCGATTCTCGACAATTTCTGCTGGGGCAACTGCAACAAGCCCGACCGCATGGGCGCGCTGGTGCGGGCCGCCCTCGCCTGTCGGGACGCGGCCCTTGCGTACTCCGTGCCGTTCGTCAGCGGAAAGGACAGCCTGAACAACGAATTCCAGACCAACGACGGAAAGACCATCGCGATTCCCTACACGCTGTTAGTCTCGGCGATCAGCGTCGTTCCGGACGTGACGTGCTGCGTGACCGGCGACGCGAAGAAGGCGGGCAACCTGCTGTATCTGCTGGGCGAAACCCGCCCGGAACTCGGCGGCAGCCATTACTTGCGCGTCGAAGGCATCGAAACCGGCAACGACGTGCCGCCGGTGGACCTGGCTGCCAATCTCAAAACGATGCGGGCGTTGCAGAAGGCGATCGCCGGAAAACTCGTGCGAACCTGTCACGACCTCTCGGAAGGAGGCCTGGCGGTGGCAGCCGCGGAACTTGCCTTTAGCGGCGGACTGGGCGTGGAGATTTCGCTTACGAACATGCCGACAGCCGCGGATGGTTTGGCCGCGAAACTCTTCGGCGAATCGGCGGGACGGTTCCTGGTGGAAGTGGAACCCGAAAAGGCCTCGGAGTTTGAAAAATGCTTTGTCGGGCTTGCTTGTGCGCCGATCGGCAAGGTGACGGATGCGGGCAGGATCGTGATCGACAAAAATATCGACGTAACCATCAACGACGCCAAATCCGCTTGGCAGGGGACGTTCGATTGGTGAGAAATCACGAAGAGCACAAAGTTCACGAAGATCACGAAGAAGAAAAAGCGTTTTATGTGGGGAAAAACGAATGGCAAATGGTGATTTTATAGGAAATAAATTTACTCCGATTTCGGATGAAACGGAACGGATCGGGAAAGAGGTCGTCGATGCAGCCATCGAAGTGCATCGACATCTCGGACCAGGATTGTTGGAAAGCATTTACGAAAGAGCATTGGTACACGAACTGCATCTCCGAAAGATTTCCACACAGACGCAGGTTCCCATCATTGTTACATACAAAGATTTGCAATTGCCCGGTCAACGACTTGATCTTGTTGTGGGTTCTCAGGTTGTTGTGGAACTCAAAGCGATTGATATGATTTTGCCCATTCATGAACGGCAGTTGGTAAGTTATCTGAAAAGCACAAAATTACGACTTGGTTTTCTGATTAATTTCAATACGAATATGCTGAAAGACGGCCTACGAAGAATCGTGAATTAAATCTTCTTTGTGAACTTCTGTGATCTTCGTGAGCTTTGTGATTCAGACGAAAGTGACGGATGATGAACATCAGAGCTTTGGTATTACGAGCGGCGGGGACGAATTGTGACGTGGAGACCGCGTACGCCCTTCAGCAGGCGGGGTTTTCCGCGGATCGGGTGCATGTCAATCGGCTGATGGAGAATCCCGGGATGCTGGGGGATTTCCAGTTCATGGTCGTGCCCGGCGGATTCAGCTACGGTGACGACGTGGCGGCGGGGAAGATTCTCGCCAACCAGATGCTCCACCGGCTCGCCGAACCGCTGAACCAATTCGTCGAGGACGGCAAACTCATCCTGGGCATCTGCAACGGTTTCCAGGTGCTCATCAAGTCAGGCCTGCTGCCCTGGGGACACGTCGAACCGTCGTCAGCCGGCGCCGACGCAACCCTCGCCTGGAACGATTGCGGGCAATTCGTCGACCGCTGGGTGCACCTCAGCTGCGACAGCGACAAGTGCGTCTTTCTGCCCAGGGGGGAAGTCATCGCCTTGCCCATCGCCCACGGTGAGGGGAAATTCGTCCCGCGCGACGAATCGATCCTGACGAAACTCCAATCCGCCGACCAGGTTGCTCTTCGCTACTGCGACGAATCGGGGCACGTCGGCGGGTTCGCCAATCCCAACGGCAGCGTGGACGATATCGCGGGGATTTGCGACCCGACAGGGCGCGTGATGGGCCTCATGCCGCACCCCGAACGGTTCATCGAGATCACGCATCACCCCCAATGGACCCGCCGGAACATCCCCCGCGCGGACGGGGGAATCTTTTTCCAGAGGGCATTTCAGTATCTTTGTCGAAAATAAATGCTTATGAAGTCGCCCCTCCCTTGCCGATACATTTCTGCGTTAGAGAATCCGTCTAGGTATGCGCGGTTTACCGCCGGTATAGGGAGTATGCTCTATGCGCAATGCAACGCGATGGTATACGATGTTACTGCTGGGTTTGGCGCTGTGCGGGTGTCAATCCCAGGACGAAAACCCCAATTGGAGTCCGTCAAACGATTATCCGGACTGGGCTTACGACAAACCGGTTTACACCGAACCGGCGGTCGAACCCAAACCGTATGAAACGGTCGCCAACGGGATCGACATCTATTACAGCCCGAACGAGACGTTTTTCATCCATCACCCGGCAGGCCGACAGGAGGATATCCGTCCGCGCACCGCGGTTTGGTTCTCCTACGACGGCGGGAATACATGGCTGAAGAACGGATATTACGGATTGTACCAATCCTTCTATACCTTCGCGGCGGAGCATGAGGGACAATACTGGATTCGCTTCGTGGGTCCCAACATGGGCGTCGCCGAAGTGCCCCCCGGTCAGCCGCACGAAATCCACGTCGTCGACACCCAGCCGCCTTTGATTACGATGGAAGTGGTTCCGCCCCCGGTGGAGGAAGTGTGCGTGGATTCCGAAGGCAACGAAGTTCCCGCCAAGGAGGACGGTTCCTGCTGCTGCTGTCATACGAAAGTCCGCCGTCCCCACATCTACCACGTGGGCGAGAAAGTGACCGTGTACTGGACGGTTTCGGACCCGAACCTGGAATCCAAGACCCTCGAACTGAGCACCTGTTTCGCACGGTTCCCGCACAATCTGGTCTGGTCGCGGTTCAAGGGAAAACTCGCCCCCAGCGGGTCGCTGGAGGTGGTCATTCCCCCCGAAGCGGCGTCCCAGGCGGGAATGCGGTTCCGCATGATCGCGCACGACAAGGCCGGGAACATCGGCCTGGGTATGAGTGAGATCATGGACGTCCAGTCGCAACCGGAGCCGGCCCGGAAAGAAACCCCCACCGCCGAAATTCGGACGGTGGAAAAAACCGAAACCACCGTGGTGACGAAAACCCCAACGAAGAAATCGACCGAATCCGCCGAAGTCAAAACGATCGAGAAGGAACCCGTGAAGAGTTCGGTGAAACCCGTTCCCGAACCGTCGAAAATATCCAAACCGAAGCCCAAGGCGGCCCCGCTGGGTCTACCCGAACCCCCGCCGGATCTGACCGAACCGGTGAACATCGAAACTCCAGCCGACAAGCCCGCGCCGGAGCCCGCTAAACCGGCCACGCCGGAGCCCGCCCAACCGGCTGCGCCGGAACCCGCCCAACCGGCCGCTGAGACGATCAAGCCGCAAAGCAGGGTCGAGGAACCGACGCCCATTCTGTCGCTTTCCGAACGTCTTGCCCAGGACGAAAAGGAAAAAGAAACACCATCGGCGCCCCCCCAAAAAGACGCTCCCGCGCCCGTGGTGAAACAGGAATCCCCAAAGAAATCCGAACCGGTAGCCGTCAAGGCGGAAGCGAAGGCGGAACCCGAACCGGCCAAGAGCATCTCCAAGCCGGAACAAGCCCCCACCGCAAAACCGACAAAAACCGAACGATCCCTGGCGGCGATGGAACGGGACATGGAAACCGCCCGTCAGGCGAAAGAAAAAGAACCATCCCCCGCGAAGCAGCCTGCGCAGGTCAAGCAGGAACCCTCCAGGCCCGTGGCGGTGTTGAAGCAACCCGAACCGACGCCCCAGCCGGAGAAATCCCAACCCGTGCCGGTGAAGGTTCTCGCCAAGGCGCCGGAAAAAACGGCGACAGGTCCGGCCTGGAAACCCGCGCCGCCGCGCGAGACGCCGGGTCCCCAGCCGCTGGACGTTCAACCGGTCCGGGAAACCAAACCCATTGCCTCGGAAACTCCCGAGACGGCCGCCGCGGACCTTCCCCCGACGCTGAAACTCAGCGACATTCCCGAAAGCGTCCAGCAGGGATGGCCCGCCAAGGATATGACGCTGCACGGCGGGGTCAGCCGGCTGCTGAACTGGCTGCCCGCCTCCACGGGCGGGTACGAGAACGTTGAATTGCAGTTCACGTCCAACGACGGAAAGAGCTGGATCACCGTGGCGAAGAATCTGCGTCCCGGACGGGTCGCCACCTGGACCGTACCGATGGTCACCTCCCGGACCTGCCTCCTGCGGGTGGTCGGAAATAGCGGAAAAGATACGCAAAAGACGCTGCAAACTTCCGAAACCTTCCACGTCGAGGCCGGCAAATGGGAAACCATCGACATGAGCGGATTCAGGATGGATGTTCCGAAGTCTAAGTGATTTTTATAAAGCAGGTTACGATTTCTCCAAGCCCCGCTTTTCGCGGGGCTTTTCTTTTGGATTCGGGGAGTGCACCGATTCCAATTCCCCGCCGGAGAAGGGGTTTTTGTTGAATCTCGTCGTTGACGAACGCCGAATCGGTTTTTACAATCGCAGTGCTGTTTTTTTGGTATGGGTCAAAACACGTTAAACATAAACTTCACATTCGTCGCCGCGAGTCAGGGAGGATCGGTTGACAGGACGGCATGGGAGGCGTTTCCGCGCGACGGATGGGAAGGGATTGAGGTGTGAAATGAAAAACATACGGGTAGCGATCGCGGGTGTGGGAAATTGTTCGTCCTCTTTGATTCAGGGGATTCATTATTATCGCGAGGTGTTCCGAACGGGCGAGGAAATCATCGGCCTGGCGCATCCGACGCTGGGCGGGTACGCTCCGGGCGACATCGAAATCGTCGCCGCCGTCGACGTGGACGCCCGCAAGGTCTCTAAACCGCTGCACGAGGCGCTGTTCGCGCCGCCCAACAACACGAAGGTGTTTTACGATCGGTTCACGTACGACGACGTGATCGTGCGCATGGGCGCGGTGCTGGACGGCGTGCCGCCCCACATGAACGAATTTCCGGATCGGCAGGCGTTTCGCGTCTCCGACGCGCCCCAGGCCAGCCAGGCCGACATCGTCAAACTGCTGCGCGACAGCGGCGCGGAAATCCTGATGAACTATCTGCCCGTCGGCAGCCAGAAGGCGACCGAATTCTACGCCGAGTGCTGCCTGCAAGCCGGCGTGAGTCTGGTCAACTGCATCCCGGTGTTCATCGTTTCCAACCCCGCCTGGGCGAAACGATTCTCCGACGCGGGCATCCCCTGCGTGGGCGACGACGTTAAGGCCCAGGTCGGCGCGACGATTACCCACCGCGTGTTGGCGCGCATGATGTACGAGCGCGGCGCGAAAATCGACGCGACCTACCAGCTCAACTGGGCGGGCAACACCGATTTCCTGAACATGCTCGAGCGAAGCCGCCTGAAATGCAAAAAAATCTCGAAGACCGAGGCCGTCCAGTCGCAACTCGACGTGCCCCTGCCCGAAGACCAGGTGCACATCGGCCCGGCGGAGTTCGTTCCCTGGCAGAAGGACAACAAGGTCTGCGCCCTGCGGATCGAAGCCCGCGGGTTCGGCGGGGTTCCGCTGAACATCGAGGCCCGCTTAAGCGTGGAAGACTCCCCCAACTCGGCGGGGGAAACCATCGACGCGATCCGCGTCTGCAAGATCGGGCGCGACCGCGAACTCGCCGGCCCGCTGCTGGGCATCAGCGCCTACACGATGAAACATCCCCCCAAGCAGTTCACGGACTACGAAGCCCGTCAGATGGTGGAAGAATTCATCGAAAACGACGCGGCCGCCACCGGAACCTACATCTCAGAAGAAACCCAACCCCGGATACCCGCGAAATAATAAGAAACACATCATGAATATGCGAAGGGAATGAGATAGTTTCAGGATTTTCCCAAAATGGTAGTTTGTGCGCAGTTCGAGAAAACATCACTGACTTTATGAAGCCCATTTGAGACGTAATTTCTTTCCGGACATGGCGCATTCCATCAGGTACAGATTGATCAGATTTTGATAGGGAATCCCCGTCTCTTTAGACATTGCTTTGAAGTAAGCAATCGCGTCGGTATTCAATCGCAATGTCACTTGCTTCTTCAGTTGCTTTGCGTAAGGATTTTTGACGGATTTGGAAAAATCATATTCTTTATTCATAAGTATTCACCGTATTGTTTCTTTTCATGTTGTGTCGCTTTCCGGGCGGAGATAATACGTATTTCCTGTTCCGATTTACGATACGTATGGGAAACGACGAGGAGTCGTAATTTCGCGCTGAATCCAAGAAGGATGAACCGTTCTTCCGTTTCGGAATGTTCCGGATCGTGTATTAATCGGGCGTTTTCATCCGCGAAAACGGTTGCCGCTTCTTCAAATACAATACCGTGCTTGCGATGATTTTCCCGTTGTTTACGAGCATCCCGGGAAAACGCGATTTCATCCATATTGCTATTATATTGCTCATAACAATACAAAAACAAGTTATTTTACTTTTTTTTCGAGAGAAGGAATCGACTACGCCAAAGACTTCAGAATCTCCAGTCCCCGTTGGAGGGTTTCTTCCTGGGTCGCGTAGGAGAGGCGGAAGTGGGTGTCCCGGTCGGAGAAGACGTTGCCCGGGATGACCAGGACGTTGTTGTCGATCGCTTGTTTGACGAATTCCGTCGCGTTTCCACCGGGGGCGGGCACGAAGGCGTAGAACGCGCCGGCGGGTTTGACCAGCCCGAACGTCTCGCCCAGCGCGTCGTACACCAGGTCGCGTTTTTTCTTGTAGGCCCGCACGTGCGGGGTCATGTCCACCTGCAAGGCCGCCATCGCCGACGCCTGCGCGATGCTCGGGGCGCAGACGAACGTGTACTGCTGGAGCATGGTCATCTTCTCGAGGATCGGTTTCGGCCCGGTCGCCCAGCCGATGCGCCAGCCCGTCATGCCGTAGCTCTTGGAAAATCCCCGCAGCAGCAGCGTCTTTTCGTACATACCCGCGATGGACACGAACGGCTGATCGTAGCAGAACAGGTCGTAAATTTCGTCCGACAGCACCAGCAGGTCGTATTGGCTCGCCAGCGAGGCGATGTCGCGCAGCTCCCGCTCGGTGTAGACCGCCCCGGTGGGATTGCCCGGGGAGTTGATCATCAGCATCCGCGTCTTGTCGGTGATCGCGTCGGCGATTTTATTCACGTCCACCCGAAAGTCGGGATACGTGCCGACGCGCACCGGCACGCCCCCGGCGAGGTTCACCAGGTGCGAATACATCACGAAATACGGATCGGTGAACACCACCTCGTCGCCGGGATTCACCGTCGTTAAGATCGCCAGCAGCAATCCGCCGCTGACGCCGGAGGTGATCAGGTAGGGACGCTCCATCGCGTCGGACCAGCCGAATTCTTCTTGGCAGAGTTTCGCGACGGCCTGGCGCAGCTCGCCTTTTCCCTGCGTCTGGGTATACTTGTTGTCCCCGGAACGGATCGCTTCAATGGCGACGTCCTTCGCTTCGTCGGGCACGTCGAAGTCCGGCTGACCGATCGAAAGGTTGATCGGGTCGGTCATTTTGGCGGCCAGGTCGAAGACTTTCCGGATGCCGCTGGCGTCCAGCAGGCGCATGCGTTCGGCGATGGCAAAGGGGTCGCGGGCCATGGGATGTTCCTTGGGAAGAAGTAGTCAGCCCTGCTCTGCGAAGCCGCTACGCGGGGCGAAGCAGAGTAGTCAGTAGCCAGTAGTCAGTAGAAAAAGATCAAAAAAATATTGGGGTGCCTTGGTTCGCGAAGCGCAGCGAAGCAACCACGTTTTTTCGTGGCTGCTTTCCGGCGGGGATTTCAAAAACCGCGGCGTCCCATTGATTATGGCGCGATCAGCTTTTCGCTTTTTCATCCTTCGCCGGCGCGGCTGCTTCGGCGCCTTCCGCTGCCGCTTCGGCGGCGGGGGCTTCTTCCTTCTTACCCTTGGAACCGGCCTTGCTGGTGCGGACGCGCAGCTTCGGCAGCCCGAACGGACTGTCGGCTTCGGCGTCGAAGCGGTTTTCATCCATCATTTTCGTGATGCGTTCGGCGCGGGTCAGCACGCTTCGGCTGCCCTTTAATCCCCCGCGATTCTTCAACGATCGGTCCATAGTCATTGTCAAAACTCTCCTGAGTTAAAAAAAGCCATCGTCGCTGCGCATTCCGCCGTCAGCGTTGTAGCGATCCATCGCGTGAGCGTTTTGTCCCACGCGCCATTATCCAATTCGCGGAACTATTTCTCCGCGTCCATTAACAATTTTTTTCCTTATTCCGCCGGTTTTTCGTACTTCCCGGAGAAATAGAAAGGCTCCAGGGGGCCTTCCGGTTTCCGACGTTGCCGAAACCGGTAGGTTTTGTATTTCCGGAAATACGCCTTGCCGACCTGCTCCACCTGTTGGGCGTGTTCCATCGCCGGTGTACTGTTGGTGTAGCGGAATCCCATCAGGCACCAGACCGCCACGCGGGGCTGGCCGCCCATTTGCAGTTCCACCATATCCGCCGGCAGGCGGTTCCGTTTGCAGAACTCGATGATCCGGTCAGCTTCGACCTTGTCGGCGTCGCCGTTTCCGCGAAGGGTTTCGATAATTAAAAAATACCGATCCGGGTCGCGTTTTCCCGATTCGCATCGCACGGGGGCGTCGTCCATGACCACCGTCCCGCGAAACTCCGCCGTCCGGGCGGGCGGCTGGGTCGCCGGGGATTGGGGCGCGGTCGGCGTCCGGCCGGCGGTAATGCGTCCCAGCACGAACGCCGCCAGGCAGAACAACGCCGCCGCCGCGACGATCAGAATCACGACGGCTTTGGGATTCACGGAAAACGGCGCCTTGGCGGATTGTTCCGACGAGAAGATATCCCGTCGCGGACGTTTCCACGGGTATTTCGACTTCGCGGGAGCCGCCTCCGCGACGTCCCGCGGTTCGTCTTCCGCGTCGGAGGGAATCTCGTCGGCCGGGGTCGCTTCCTCCGTATCCGATTGCTCCAGGAACTCGATCGTAGCCTTGTCGTTCTCGTCGAGTTCCAGTTCGTCGTCCTGGAGGATTTCGTCGATGGTTTCCGGTTCTTCGTATTCGGTTTCTTCTTCGATTTCGTCCGTTTCGTCTTCGACCTCAGCGTCGAATTCGTCAATTTCATCCACGGGCGGCGCTGTATCTACCGTCTCGTCCGCTTCTTCTTCCGTCGTCGTCGGCGATATCGGTTCCTCCCGGGTGGGGACGTATTGTCCCTCTTCCGTCGTCGATTCGTCCGCCTCCATCGCCGACGGTGTCGCCGCGACGGCGGGTTTGGGTTTCATCCAATCCGGAACGTTCATGTTGGTTTCCGTCTTGGAGAGAACCTCGAACAGCGCTTTGGAGTCTTTTTTCCTCGCCACGGTTCAACTCCTTCCCCCGCCGTCCTTTCGGCGAAGAGGAACACCGTCGCCTTCAGGCGGAAGCGACAGGTCGGCGCATACCGCGCCTTACCCATAAACCGAATAATGATAAAGGGTTTAGCCCCGATTGTCAAGACGGAGAATCGTGGTTTTGTTGAAAAGTGAGCGACTGGATGTTCCGGTTGAACGAAGAAGCAACAAATCCGACACTGAGTTCCAGAGAAACTGAGAAGAATTTTCTATATATCTTCTCTTGTCTTCTCAGTTTTCTCAGTATCTCAGTGTCGCTCTTTCTTGAGTGTATACAGTGCCTTATAACCGGCGGAGCATCATTCCCCCGTCGACGGGCAGAACCGCGCCGGTGGAGTAGGGCATCTCGCCGCGGAGGAGCATAGCGACGGCCTTGCCGATATCCGCGGGTTGCCCCCAGCGATGTTGGGGGATCAAGCCGGCCTGTATCTGCTCGTCGTATTTTTCGCGTATCCCCGCCGTCATGTCCGTCTCGACCAGGCCGGGCTGAATCTCGTACACGTTGATCCCGAATTCCGCCAGCCGAATCGCCCAGAGCTGACTCGCCATGCTCAGCCCCGCCTTCGAGATGCAGTATTCCCCGCGATTCTTCGACGCCAGTTTCGCGGAAATCGACGTGATATTCACGATACACCCGCGGAAGTCCGGGTCGCTTTTCCCCTGTTCGATCATCCAGCCGGCCGCCGCCTGGGTGAGGAAATACGGGCCTTGCAGATTGACGCGCATCACCAGTTCGTAGTTTTCTTCCGAGGCTTCCAGAATATCCCGACGTTCCGGCGGCGCCATGCCCGCGTTGTTGACCAGCACGTCAAGCCTGCCGAATGTCTCGCGGATCGCATCCAACATCGCCGCGCGCTGATTCGTGTCGGATATGTCGCAGACAAGGTACAGCACATCCACGTTGTTTCCGCGTAATTCCTCTAAAACGTTTTGCACGTCTTTTTCGTTCCGTCGGCCACACAGGGCAAGATTCATCCCCTCCGCCGCCAAGGAGCGAGCAATTCCCAGTCCGATACCTCGCGTACCGCCTGTAATCAGCGTAACTCGTTTCATAACAAACTCCTGTGAAAATTATGTATGTTTTTTATAGATTTCGTGGACAAAGAATCTATTTTCTTATACACTATTATACGATAAATAATATATCGGACAAGAAAATTTTGGAGTTTATCCTTGCCGTCGAAATTCTATGACTTTTCGGTGCTGCGGCAGTTGCGTCAGCGGGAGAATCTTCGGATTTCCGACCTCGCTCAGCGGTCGGGCGTGTCGGCTGCCGTGATCTCCAAGCTGGAACGCAACAGGACGATGGCGGAACTCGAAACGCTCAGCCGTCTCGCCCAGGTGTTCGGGATGCACGCCTCGGAGCTGGTCGCGATGGCCGAGTCGCGCCTGGTGCATCGCACGACCGAGCAAACCCGCCACGAGCAGCAATTCGAGATGCGCGAAGTCCGCTACCGCAACATCCGCTGCATCCAGTGCACCGGCCCGCGAGGCGCGGAGATTTCCCACCCCGGCATCCACAAGGACGACTTCGAGCTCTGCTGGGTATTGGAAGGGCGCGTGCGGTTCGAGCATCCGCAAAGCCGCATGGAACTCGCCGCCGGCGAGGCGATCCAGTTCGACGCGCTGCTGGAGCATCGCTACACCGCGCTGGAAGACACCCGGCTGTTGATCGCGCACATCCAGAAAGGAAAGCGGTTCTGACATGATAAACATCAACGAGTCGATTTCCCCCGCCGACCTGTCCGCCGACCTGGCGCGGGTGTTCGAACTGGCCGGCCCAAAGGTGAAACTCATCGCCCGAATCCTCGGACCGGACGAAGCGCCAGTGTTCACCGTCGAAGGGCGATACACCTCCCGCGCCTGGACGCCGTGGACGGAAGGATTCCGTTACGGCTGTGCGCTGCTTGCCTACGAAGCGACGGGCGACGAGGAACTGCTGCACATCGGCAGGACCGGCACGCTTGAGAACATGCCGGACCAGATCACCAACTTCGGCGTGCACGACCACGGGTTTCAGTGCATCAGCACGTTCGGAACGCTGCTCCGGCAGGCCTTCGAAGGGATTCGCGACGCTTCGGACGAACAAAAAGACTATTATCGCCTCGCCCTTCGCTGCAGCGGCGCGGTCCAGGCTCGGCGATGGACCGCGCTGCCGGAGGATGGGTACATTTACTCCTTCAACGGCCCGCATTCGCTGTTCATCGATACGATCCGCACACTGCGAAGCCTGGCCGTCGCGCACCGTCTCGGACAGACGCTGAAAATCGAAGGCACAGCCGACTCGCTGCTGGATCGGCTTCTCGCTCACGCGCGAACCACCGTGAAGTACAACATGTATTATGGCGACGGACGCGACGCCTACGACACGCCGGGCCGGGTCGCCCACGAAGCGATTTTCAACATCAACGACGGTTCGTTCCGCTGCCCCTCGACGCAGCAGGGATATTCGCCGTTTACCACCTGGACGCGAGGACTCGCCTGGGCGATCCTCGGCTGCGCGGAACAACTCGAATTCCTCGCGGAGGAATCCGACGAGAATCCGCGGCGGGGCGAAACCGTCGAGGCGCTGGAGACCGCCGCCCGCGCGACGGCGGAATTTTACATCGCCAACACGCCCACGGACGGCGTGCCGTACTGGGATACCGGCGCGCCGGGACTGGCGAAGCTGGGCGATTATCTCGACCGTCCGGCGGAGCCGTATAACGAGTACGAACCGGTGGACAGCTCCGCCGCCGCCATCGCCTGCCAGGGTCTGCTGCGATTGGGCGAATATCTCGCGAAAAAGAACGATCCCGGCGCCGCGCGTTTCCGCCGGGCCGGGTTGACCGTGTTGAAGCGGCTGCTCGAACCGCCGTACCTGTCCGAGTCAGTCGATCATCAGGGATTGTTGCTCCACGGTGTGTATCACAGGCCCGCCGGGTGGGATCATATTCCCGAAGGCAAAAATATCCCGTGCGGCGAAGCCGTTCTATGGGGCGATTATCACCTGCTGGAAGCGGCGCTGCTGGTGCAGCGGCAGGCGGTTGGTAAGGAGTATCTGACCTTTTATCACGCGATGAAATAAACGGAGAATATACCATGATCATTTCCGATCTGTCGAACATCGAAGGGCGATCGTATCCCGCGCGTCGGCGGACGCGGAATCTTGTCGGCGGACCGGCGCCGATTTCCGCGTCCGCCTTTTCGATCGGACACGTCACACTCGAACCCAACGGCGGGCAGGTGCCGTGGCACAACCAGGAGCAGGAAGAAGTTTACTACCTCCTGAAAGGGCAAACCGAGATGTGCCTCGGTGAGGAACGGCAAATCCTGCACGCCGGCCAGATGGTCTATATTCCCTCGGGTGTGTTTCACCAGTTGACCAACGTCGGCGACGAACCTGCCGAAATGGTCTACGTCTACGGACCTGCCGGCGACGTCGCCCACTGGAAACAGGAACTCGAAGGCACGTTGCCCCGCGCCGGCGAAGACGCGCCGCCTCTGCCCGAAGGCGCCCAGCCGCAATGCACCGATAAGTAGCATGGACGTCTCGTCCATGCGTACCACGGGCGTCTCGCCCGTGATGTATATTGTGAAATCATATGCAAGGGCAAGATGCCCTTGCGACACTTGGACAGGATGTCCAAGCCACGGAGAAGATTCATGTCCGATATTCAGCAACACACGATTGGGATTATCCTGAACGGCGTGACGGGGCGGATGGGCAGTTCCCAGCACCTGATGCGGTCCATCGTGGCGATTCGTCGGGACGGGGGCGTGCGGCTGGCGGACGGTAGCGTGATTATGCCCCGCCCGATCCTCGTCGGTCGAAACGTCGCCAAGCTGCGCCGCCTCGCCGACGAAGCGGGCCTGGAGGAGATCAGCACCGATCTCGACGCGGTGCTCTCCGACGACGCGTATCCCGTCTATTTCGACGCCCAGACGACGGATCGGCGCGTCGAAGCCGTGACAGCCGCCATCCAGGCCGGCAAGGACGTCTACTGCGAAAAACCCACCGCCCTCAACAGCGCCGACGCGCTGAGGCTGTATCACCTCGCCAGGGAAGCCGGGTGTAAAAACGGCGTCGTGCAGGATAAGCTCTTCCTGCCGGGCCTGCGGAAACTCCGGCGGTTGATCGACCAGAAATTCTTCGGCCGTATTTTTGCCGTCCGCGGCGAGTTCGGATACTGGGTCTTCGAGGGCGACACCACGCCCACCCAGCGTCCCAGTTGGAATTCCCGCAAGGAAGACGGCGGGGGGATTATTCTCGACATGTTCTCGCACTGGCGCTACGTGCTGGACAACCTGTTCGGCCGGGTACGATCCGTCTGCTGCCTCGGCGCGACGCACATCCACAAGCGTTGGGATGAAAGCGCCCGACCCTTCCAATGCACCGCGGACGATTCAGCGTACGCGATGTTCGAGCTGGACGGCGATATCATCGTGCAGTTCAACTCGTCCTGGGCGACGCGCGTCCGGCGGGACGATCTGCTGACGATCCAGGTGGACGGTACGGACGGGTCCGCCGTCGCGGGTTTGCGCGACTGCCGGATTCAACCCGCCTCCGCGACGCCGCGCCCGGTATGGAACCCGGACGTGGACCAACCGCTGGATTTTTACGACGGCTGGCAGGACGTGCCGGAATATGAGACGTACGACAACGCCTTTCGCGCCCAGTGGGAGAAATTCCTGAAGCACGTCCACGCCGACGAAGCATTTCCCTGGACGCTCCTGGAAGGCGCCAAGTGCGTGCAACTGGCGGAACTGGCGACGGAATCCTGGGAAAAACGCCGGTGGGTGGACGTGCCGCCATTGACGTGAGGCGGGAGGCAGGGTACAAACAAAACTCCTCATTGTCATCCGGAGCGGAGTCGTGGCACCTTCAAGCTCGTCTGCCCTTAGGGCCAGGTCTCGCTTGTGGGTGCTATTCCCGAAAGCACCCACAAGCGAGACCTGGCCCTAAGGGCAGACGAGCTTGAAGGTGCCACGATGCTGAACCCGTAAGGTCCTTCGGCTCCGCGGCGCTCCGCTCAGGATGACAGTATGTTTTTACAAAGAGATAGGCTGTTTGTTAAACGGATGAAACCATGAAACCCATCAACGTCGGAGTCATCGGTGCCGGAGGGTTCGCCGCGCATCATATCGACTCGGTGAAATACTGCGAGTCTCTCGGAACCGCCAGGCTGCAAGCCGTCGTCATTCGTCCCCAGGATTACGCGTCGGTCCAGGAGACCGCCGAGGAACTCCAGGACCGCGGCGTGCGAATGTACGAATCCGCCGAAGCGATGTTCCAGGCCGAGAAAGGCAGACTCGACCTGGTCACGGTTCCCGTGGGAATACATCTCCACGCGCCGCTGTCCATCGCCGCGATGCGCGCGGGGTTTCACGTGCTGTGCGAGAAACCCATCGCCGGAACCACCGCCGAAGCGCTGGAAATGAAGCGCGCCGGCGAAACCACCGGTAAGATGCTGGCGATCGGATATCAGAATATCGCCGCGCCGTCCGTGCGGAAGATCAAGCGGATCACCACCGAGGGAACGCTCGGGAAACTTCGCTCCGCCGCGGGTGTCGTGCGCTGGCCGCGATGGGCCCGGTATTACCGGCGCAACGAATGGGCGGGGAAAATCGAAGTCCAGGGCAAACGGCTGTACGATTCGCCCCTTCAGAACGCCACCAACCATTACTTCAACATCATGCTCTATATCGCCGGCGACGGCCCGCGGGAATTCGGACGTCCCGCGGAGGTGTACGGGGAGAATTATCGCGCCAAGAACATCGAGTCGGCCGACACGCAGTTTCTTCGCGTGAAAACCGACGCCGGTGTCGTCCTGCACTACGCCGCCACGCACGCCGTGAAGGAGACGCTTCATCCGAAAATCGACTTCGAGTATGAGCGGGGCCTGGTGCGCTGGGGGCGGTTCGACGCGGAAGGCGAGGAAACGTCCGACTTTTTCGCTCATATCTATCGCCGCGACGGCGACGAGTTGGAATACGTCGAGTCCCACGGAAACGGCGATTGCGACGTGCACCGGAATTCCTTCCGGAAACTGATCGAGGCGATGCAAAACGGCGAACCACCGCTATGCACGATCGACAACACCTACCCCATGGTCGCCTGCGTGGAGTCGTCCTTCGCCTCTTCGGGGGGCGTGACGGCGATTCCCGCCGAATTTGTGGAGAACGCCGACGCCGAGAACGGATACGACGCGTACGTCAAGGACATCCAATCCATCATGGAATCCATGTTCACCGAACGGAAAAGTTTCGTGGAAATCGGCTGCGGATGGGGCGTGCAAGGCAAACCCGTGGCCGTGACGTTGTAAATGGAAGACGCTGAATCGGGTATAAAACCATGAACAGGGAACTATCGTCCTTATGCAAACAGGCCCTGGAAACCTGGGCGACGTTTTCGGAATCGTATTGGAATCAATCTCCTCGACAGCCCGGGCTGGGCTGGTTCGGCACGGGATACAACGCCTGGGGTGTGCAGACGAATCAGAAGTATCTCGCCGCCCTGGGGATGTTATCCCAATTCTCGCCGTCGGCAGGACTGTCTTCGGAGGAATGTCTGGACCGCGCGATTCAATCCCTTCGGTTTAGCCTCGCGAGTCATCACACCGGCGAGTATCAATGCACCGACGGAACGAAATGGGGCCGCACGTGGATTTCCTCCCTCGGCATCGAGCGTATGATGCACACCACGGATCTGCTGGCGGAGAAGCACCTCCTGACGGATCAGGATCAAGACGATCTAAAACGGATGCTGACGGACGAAGCCGACCATCAATTGGCGACCGAGATCCCCGCGGGTTTGTGGGGCAAGAGCGGCAATCCGCGTGGCTCCAATCGTCCGGAATCCAACATGTGGAACGGCGCGATTCTTTACCGCGCGGCGATGAGGGTTCCCGACCATCCCCACGAGGCCGACTGGATCGAAAAAGCCCATGGTTTCTTTATCAATTCGATTTCCATTCCTTCCGACGCGGCCGTTGAAACGGTTCTGGCCGGCAAGCCGGTGAAGGATCGATTCATCGACGCGCAGTTTTTCCCGCATTTCGCGCTGGATCACCACGGATATCTCAACGTCGGATACATGGTCGTCTGCCTGAGCAACCTGGCGATGCTGCATTACGGCTGTCGGCGTTACGGGCGGGAAACACCCGCCACGGCGTTTCACCACGCGAAGGACTTATGGGACGTGGTGAAGAAGTTCACGTTCCGGGACGGCAGGCTGTGTCGCATCGGCGGGGACACGCGGCAGCGGTACTGCTATTGTCAGGATTATCTCCTGCCGGCGTTGTATCTTGCCGCGGACGTGTGGAAGGATGAGCATGCGCGGGATCAGATCCAAGGTGTGATTGAATTGATGGTCACCGAGCAGGAGAAAAATTCCGACGGTGGATTTCTCTCGACCCGCCTGGAACACCTCGCGAAAACCAATCCCTATTATTACACTCGCATGGAGTCGGATAACGCCTGCGTACTTTCCATGATTCTTTACTGGCTGGATACATTCCCCCTCGCGGAAATACCCAGGACGCGAAGTTTTGACCAGGCGGTGGAGGGCGGATGGTTCGAGCCGGAACATCAGGGAATGTTGCACCGCGGCGAGACGAGAATCGCGAGTTTTTCCTGGCGAGGCGCGGAAGGTCCGGTGGGGTTGTGCGTTCCACCCAGCCGGAGCGACCTGGCCGAATGGCAGGGCAATCTCGCCGGCGCGATCTGGGTGTTGGGGGATCGGGACGGGCAAAGCGTCGGTAGAAAGAGTCGGTTTCAATCCGCGACGATGCAAACCTTCCAAGGTGGATTCGCCACGATCGGGATGATGTACGAAGGCAGGGACGTGTTTCTCCCGGAAGGATTCCAGGCCGAGAATATGGTGGAGCATTGGCTGGCGTTCGTCGCGCTGCCGGATGGACATACAGTGGCACGGCTGGAATACGCGACGATTTCCGAGCGCCGCGTGTATATCGAGGGTGTTGAAGGCGTGCGATTGCAGATTCCCAACGATCTGTTCAACCGGGGTGTCCGGGAATATTTCACGAGCGCCGGCCGGCGGGAACATCGAATGCATCTCGGCCCGCCGGAGGTGATCGATCTGCACTCCTCGTGGGTGAATGTGGAAAATATACTGGGTGTTGTCGGTGTGTGGGGGGCGGAAAGCTGGTTCCTGGTACGCAAAGGGCGACGCACCGGCGGATATGCGGGAAGTATCTGCACGGACGTGCTGTGCTATCCCGGCGAGATCGGTTTGCGTTACGTGGACGGCCCGGCGGTGCTGCTGGATACGGGATGCGCGATCCTCACCGGCGTCGATTCCCAACAGACGCGAGACTATCAGGAAGAAAACTCCGCCGTGCGAATCCCCTGCGAGGTTCCCGGAGTCCGCGTGATGCAGGCGATGGGCCGGGACGGCCGGTGCTATCTGGTCGCGTGTAATTTCTCATCCCAAGCCGTGACGATTCGGCCTGAGATACACGCTTCCGCGGCGACGGAACTGGAATCCAACAAAGAAATTTCAATCCAGGGAACGTTTACGTTGGAACTGCCCGCCGGGGGAGTGAAGGTGTTTCAATTGTCATCCTGAGCGAAGCGAGTCTTCGAGTGAAGTCGAAGGACCTCACGCTATCGAACCCGTAAGGTCCTTCGACTTCGCTGCGCTCCGCTCAGGATGACAGATGAAACCGCTACAGCAGGTTCAGTATCAACGTAATTCCGTTGAACAGCATGTGGATCAGAATCGCCGGCCAAAGGCGGCCGCAGCGTTCGTAGTTGTATCCGACCACCACCGCCAGCACGAACAGCGCCGGGATGTTCTGCGGGGTGTTGAAGTGAAACAGGGCGAACACGCCGGCCGTCAGCAGAATCGCGTGCCAGGGATTGGACAGGTAGCGGCGCAGCATGGACTGCAACAATCCCCGGAACAGCAGTTCTTCCACCAGCGGCGCCAAAACAGCCGCCGAAAGCACCACCACCATCTGCCACCCCGCCGAGGCGTTCCACAGCGTCACCAGCAGCGAATGTTGCTGAAACCATTCCGGCTGTAATAATTTGATCAGCAGTCCGAACAGCTTCGCCAATCCCCAGCACACCGGAAACACCGCCAGGACGGCGTACAGGCCTCGCAGGGAGTCGAACCCCCAATGACGCGGGCTCAAGCCCAGCCCCCGCGTCAGGCCGTGGCGGAACGTCAGGTGTCCCACCACCAGCAGCAGCGGAAGGGTGACGATTTGCCCGATGAGTCCCGCCAGCAACCGGGCGTGGGATTCCTCGAGGGCGGTTTTCTGCAGCAGGTACATCGCCGCCGCGCCGGCGAGTTGCCAGAACAGGAACACCGGAAGAATATGCAAAGCGGTCAGCGAATTGGGACGACCCGGGGTGTGAAGCAGGCGGAGTTTTCGCGGTCTGCGCAGCCGTCGGACGCACCAGATCAGCAGCAGAATCGTCCCGATGATAATCAGCGTGCATTGCGTGGTATCCGCCGATTCGGACAGCATGGGGGCCGTCGGGGCGGTGGTGGGGCTTCCCCCGGCGCCCAGGCACAATTCCCGAAGGTACATTGGGTTTGACATATCCATCTTCATTTCGTTACCGTTAGCATTACGATGCCGAAGAATATATTGCACACGATCCTGGAAACCAAGCGCAAAGAGGTCGCCCGCCTGCGGGAAACCACGACGCTCGACGCGCTGAAGGCGGCCGCCCGGGAGGCGCCGCCGGCGCGGAATTTCTTCGCCGCCGTCACGAAACCCGCCTCCCGAAGGGTGAATCTCATCGCCGAGGTGAAAAAAGCCTCCCCCTCCAAGGGATTGATCCGCGAGGATTTCGACCCGGTTTCACTCGCGCGGGCCTACGAATCGGCCGGGGCGGACGCGATCAGCGTCCTGACGGATGAGTCGTATTTCCAGGGACACCTGGACTACCTCCGCGCGATCCGGCGGGCGGTGGAACTGCCCCTGTTGCGGAAGGATTTCATTATCGACCCGTGGCAGGTGTACGAAGCCCGGGCCGCCGGGGCGGACGCGATTCTGCTGATCGCGGCGGCCTTGCCGCCCGGGGAAATTATGGACCTGATGATCCTGGCAGCCGAGTTGCGCTTAACCGTGCTGCTGGAGGTGCACAGCGCCGACGAACTGATGCGGGTGCGAAGCCTCGTGGGCTTTCCGCACAAGGCGTACAGCCTGCTGGGCGTGAACAATCGCGACCTGACCACGTTCGAGGTGGACATCAATACCACCCTTCGCCTGCGCGAGCTGGCGGGGGAGTCCGTGCCGGTCGTCAGCGAATCGGGCATTTCCACGCCCCGGGATATCGACCGTCTGGCGGAGGTGGGCGTCAGCGCGATTCTCGTCGGCGAGACGTTCATGCGACAACCCGACGTCGCGCAGGCCGTTGAGGATTTACTCGGACCGAAGGAAGGATAACCATGGCCGAAGATTCACCCAGGAAGTCGAAAGCAACCCGATCTTTTTCCCGGCATCGATTGCCCCTGATATTGCTGGCGGTGGTGGTGCTCGCCGGGGGTGTGGCGGTGTATATCACGATGCTGCCTCAAGCCCCGCCGAAAACCGACGCCGAACCGATGACGGAATCCCAGAAGGTCCGTATGGACGCCCTGGAACTGCTGCGGTCGAATCAGCCTGACACGGCGGTGGATTTGCTGAAACAATATCTCTCGACGCACGCCCGGGATGTGGCCGTCTGGAACACGCTGGCGGAATTGTATCTCCGAACGGGACGCCCGGACGAGTGCGACGCGACGATCCGGGAATCCCTGGCGATCGCGCCCGACAACGCCGAAGCGCTCTGGCTGCGGGGGATGTCCAAACAGGCGCGCGGGGAGGATCCGTCCGGGTTGTTTCGCCAGGCCGCCCGTACCCCCGACGCCTCGGCGGAGGTGCTGGGGATGTACGGCCTGTTCCTTTTGCAGGAAGAGAAGGGCAAAGAAGCCCAGGAATATCTCCGTCGCGCGATGGAAGGGGGGACGAAGAACGGGCTGGTGTACGCGGCGCTGGGGCAGATCGCCTTCGGGCGCAATCAGATCGACGAAGCCGAACGCTTGTTGAAACGGGCCGTGGAACTGACCCCCCAGTCCGTGCCGGCCTGGGCGATTCTCGCGGAGGTACAGAAAAACCGCGGCGAAACCGATCCGGCGATCGCGTCGTTGCAAAACGCGCTGAAATACGCCTCCGGCCCGCAGCGCGGCGCGGTGCTGATGGAACTCGGAAGGACGCGGATGACCGGCGAGCACTGGGACCAGGCCGCGGAGATGTTCTCCCAGGCGGCGGAGTATCCCGTCGCCGCTCCGCGGGCTGCCTACCTGGCGGCGCAGTGTTACTACTTCACCGACGCCTACGGAAAGGCGATGCACTACATCGACAAAGCCGCCGCGCTCCTGCCGGACGATTCGGGCGTGAAGCAGTGGAAACAGAAGATCGAAACCGCCCGTTTCGGGAAACCCGCCAAACCGAAACCGGCCGTCCATTCCCTGCTGGACGTCCCGCCGGAAGAAAAAACGAAAGCGGAAACGAAAACCGAAAAAGAAGAAGAAAAAAAATAATCATTCATGGGTGCCGTGACTCCTTAGGGGGCGGAGGAACCACGCCCCTGTGCTTGTAAGAGTCATTCCATGTTTGATTCAAACAATATGGAAGGGAATTTGTTCTTTGATAGTAGCCACGGGCGGAAGCCCGTGGGGAAAAAACGATCCTCATGATAAACGAGTCCCGCAGGGACGATTGAGCGTTTCAATCGCCCCTGCGGGGCTCGAGAATATCGTATCAACACCATGTCCACGGGCTTGCGCCCGTGGCTACTTTCAAAGAAAAGCACATAACCATATCGGTTTTTTCATATGTTGAATAGGAATCATTTCAGAATCCGCACCGCGGTTTTCAGCGTGCTGACCGGTTCCCCTTCACAAGGGTGGTGCAACTGGATGAATTGAGGATGAAATCCCGCGGCCTTGATGTCCGCGAGTATGTCCTTCCAGTGTCCGATATATCGCGTCGGTATGTGAAGTTTTCCCCTGATGGTGCGGCTGTGGGCGTAGTCTTTCGCGCGATCCCAGGGGACGTACACCTTCGAGTCCATCAGTCGTTGAACGCCGAATAATTCATGGAACGCCTTTCGATCCACCGGCCCGCACATCGTGGAGATCACGAACACCCCGTCGGGTTTTAATAGGCGATAGGCGTTGGTGAGGAAGGATTTTCGATCTTCCGGCTGCGTGATGCAGTGCAGACAATGGCCGTCCACGATGAGGGAATACTGGTTTGATTTCAAATCGGGATTGCAGGCGTCGGTCTGCTTGAAGCGAACGTTCAGGCCTTTGGATTGTTCCCGCGCCATTCGGATCGCGGTTTTGCTGATGTCGATTCCAAGACAGTCAAACCCGCGTTTCGCCAGCCGGCGGCTGATCGGCCCGGTTCCGCAGCCCAGTTCCAGCGCCTTGGACTGTTTTGGATTCGGCGCCCAGGGATGCATCAGGATGACTTTAAGCAATTGCTCCATGAACACGTCCAGACCTTGACGATGTTGATTCCCGGCGTTGTACTGCTCCCAGGACCGAATCCCTTTGGTGCGCATTCGTTGATACAGCAATTCGTGGGCTTCGTACGGTTTCCGTCGCTTTGTCATGACTGTACTCCCGCCGCGCGCGGGAAATCTTCCTGTGCGGATTACTTCGCGGGCGCGGGGAATTCCTTGCTGAAAGCGGAGGTTTCCGCTTGTTTCCGGAGGTAGACGGATAACTCGATCGGTTTTAAGGCGCGAATCGCCTGCCCGCGGAAGGTTTCGTATTCCTTCGATTCAAAGACGCCTCTTTGACAATGGAAAGACAGGTTGGTGCGGAGTTGATTTTTCGCGAGGTTTGCGGCGTGTCGCCAATAGCAGTATTTCGTCGTGTTGGTTTCCGGCATGCGCGCCATGGGGCATAATGAATACTCCACCGCCGGGTGCACGGTAACCTGGCTGTCCACCTTCACGGGAAACAGAATCCGGAAAGGATTTTTTCTCTCCGGAACGCTGTCCGGCATGATATAGAACTGCTCCCAGACGCAGGGCATGGCCAATTGGATTCGCCCCTGTTCGGGCCTTCCCTGTTCGGGCACTTCGTATTCCCAATCCAGGGAAAACGGCTTTTGATTGTCTTTGATATTATGGGCGTCAAACGAGATCAGTCGTGCGGACCGCACGTAGTTATTGAGAAAGGACTGCAAAAATTTCTTATGGTCGGCGGTGTGTTCCGATTTGAAGGAACGTCGCATGCTCTCGGCGCTGTATCCCCGCAGGAAGAGCGTTTCCCGCACCCGGATATCCGTCGCGTTGATCATATGAATGGAACGTTGAATCCGCACATGATCGGAATCCGGGGAGTACTGGGGTATCGTCTGGAGTTTTCCGTTTTCGGCATCCAGCACCAGCACCCGATAGCCCGCCAGTCCCGTCGGGACGGGTTGGTTCAGGTCGAATTCCTTGTTGGTCATATCGAGAAATCGCGGGCGCCCGGGCAAATCCACCATGACGATCATGTGATCGAATTGATCCATGGAGGGCAGGTTTTCTTCGATGGTTTCCCCGGTATTCACGAGAACCAGCTTGGCGGGAATCGCGCAGGCCCGCAGGAGTTGCGTCAGCAACAGGGAGTGATCCTTGCAGTCTCCGTATCGGTTGGCCAGGATCACGTCGGTCGGATTGGGAATGCGCGCCCGACGGCCGAACGCGATCGCGTTGTAGGTGAGTGTCTTCTGGACATACTCCGCGAGGATCGCGATCTTTTCCTCCGTCGATTTCGCGTTCGCCGTCAGTTCGTTCGCCAGGGATTTGATTTTCTCGGACACGGCGAGGGTCGGTTTGATCTCGTCCAGATAGTCCCGGAGCAACGCCGGCCAGTTGTCTTTCGCGTCGGAGAGGCAGACATACGGGAGAAACGATTCCAGCCTGGGGATCATGGCTTCGGGTGTGAAAACGGGAGGATTTTCCGCGCACCACAACAATCCGTCCCGGACGGCCTTCGGTTCGGCAAGATGTTTCGTGACGTGCGACACGTCCTTGGGATCCCCGTGGTAGTACAGGGCGGCGAACCGCACCGGTTTCGACTGGCTGAACAGGGTCTTGTGAAACGCCAAAGGCCATTCCGGATTCAGGGACTTCCGGGTGATTTTGATTTCGATGGTGTATCCCGGGCGCAGGGAAGGCACGGGGATGTGGAGCGTCGCGTTGAAGTCGGCGGCGTCGGCGTGTTGCCTGTCGATGACGTAATAATCGTTCGGGTTTCCCCGGGCGACGATGTCCTGCTTCTCGTTTCGGACGATCAGATCATTGACGTATAAGCGATAGTACAGCGGATTGAACGTGAAATGGATGGTGTTGTACTGTGAAACGCTGTTCTGATCCACGACCTTGATCTGGTCGTGGAACGTGCATTTTTGTTCCTTGCCCGGTTGATAGGAAACGGCTTCGATGGAATACCGCGTGTACGAACCGTATCCCGGGACGTCCGGCTGGTGAGGGAGGTTTCGCAGGGTTTCGATCAACGAAGGCGGGAGAGGAACGGGGGGAATTTCCTCCTTGACCAGGCTGTTGTTTCCCTGACTCAGCAAGGCCGAGATCGTCGTTAAATGGTTTTTCGCGTCCGCGTCTTCCGGGCATAAGCGAAGATATTCCTGCATGGACGCCTTGGCCTGGGCGTACCGCTTGAGACAGAATTCGGATTCCGCCTTGATGTACCAGGCGATCGGAAGGTGTTTTTTCCGCTCGATGAGCTTGTTCGATTTCTCCAGAGCGGTCTGAAAATCCTCGTTTTCCAGGTAACATCGCAGGTGATGGGCGAGAATGGTTTCGTTGGCGGGAAATTGATCGTGCAGCCGGGCGAGAAGGGGCGCCGCGAGCTTCGGTTTTTCAAATTGTCGCAGGAGGTTCGCCGTTTCCAGTTCCGCCGACGGGGAGGGATGTCGCTTGGTGAAGGACTGCAGGGCCGGGATCATTCGATCGAATTGATTGTCATTCGCGAGAGATTGCATGTAGAGGAGGAAATGGTCTTCGCGGGCGAATCCCTTCTCGAACAGCGGCTGATAGATTTTCCAGGCTTCGTTCCATCGTTCGAGTTTGCAGTAACTCCAGGCCCGGTTCGCCGAGACCAGCGGCGGAAGATCGCGTTTTTCCCAGTATTGTTTGATCAGATCCAACGATTCCTGATACCGCCCCATCTGGTTCATCACTTCCTGCGCGTTGGAAAGATACACCGGATTGTCCGGGGCGAGTGGAATGGCTTTTTGTATGTGGCGCAGGGCGGCTTCATAATCCTGCATGTTGTAATAGTATAACCCCGCCTCATTGAAGTAGTCCGCCAGTCGGTGTCGCTCGCGGAAACCGGTGGGCGCCAAAGCCTCCCGCGACGGACCTTCCTCCGAAATTTTCAAACCGGAAAGAAATTTGCCGATCTGCCACGACAAATGATCCTCCCGGGCGCTGCTGCACATGATCATGTAGGCGCACCTGGGATAGGAGAGGATGAGAAATTCGTGATAATATTTCACCTGGTCTTCGCCGAACGTTGAGGCGCGATACGTGAAACAGGACGCTTTTCCGAAGGTACGTTTGGGACCTTCCGTCAGGGAGAGGTTGTTCCGGATTTTCATCAGGTGGGCGGCTTGGATCGCCTTTTCGTTGATGTGAACATCTCCGTGGGGAAAGACCATCACGAATAAAACGCATTCCGGCGTCCGCCGGACGACGCCGAATTCCGCGAGGGGATTGTGTTGAGCGATGTTCTCCAGCGGAATATAGGACCGGTTGTCCAGGTGGATTTCCAAGCCGTATTTCGGACAGCGATAGGGGAAAAACGATTCGGGATTCGCGGCCGCCGCCGCTTTGTTCTGGGCCTGGCGGATGTCGGCGGAAGCGATGCGCTTCGGATTGATTCTCTTCAACCCTTCATACAGCGTTTTGGAATACCGGAGAATCTCGACGATATTCTTCGTTTTGCAGATGATGATCATTTCATAAATAAAATCCGCGTTGACGGCCACCCAGTAAATCCCCGTGATTTCCTTGTTGTCGTCGCTCCGGCGGAGATAGCGGATTCCATCCACGCCGTTGATTTCCAGTCGCGTGGGACGGGAGAACACCGCTTCGTTTTTTTCGTGCTCCGCCTGGAGATGACGCTCAAAATTCCGCAAATCCACCAGGTTCTCCGCGTCCATTTTCTTGGCGCGAAACACCATCAGAATTTCCAGATTGTTGTTTTGCAGCTCGAGAACCGCCGGTTCGGAATTCTTATCGTACTTGTTCACATGAAACAATCCGAACGGACGATGAAATTCGATGTTATGATTCGGGAAGGAAAAGGTCAGGGGTGTATCTTCGGTCGGCCGTTTTCGGTTCCGAGGAAACCTCAGCGGGTCTTCGACGGTTCCGGCGGCGGGGTCGTTCGATTTTACCTCTTCCTCCACCGGCGTCACCGCGTTCAAAAAATTCTCCGCGCGCGATCGGGAGGGAATCATCGACAGCAGAACCCAGGCGCACAACACCACGGCTTTCGGGCGAAAAAGAACGGCAATCATCTGATTTCGGAAAGAAGAACGTGCGACGTGACGATGATGTTGCAATCGTCCTGAAGCGATACGGATCATGATATTCCCTCATAGCAAAAAACGTCCGGTTGATGGTGATTATCCTTCGGTGATTTTCCCGAACCTTCGCTTGCCGACTTTCAGAACCGCGCCGGGTTTAACCGTCACGTTGGCGTTGATATCGGTGATTTTCTCGTCGTCGAGGGTCACCGCGTTTTGCTGGATCAGGCGACGGGCTTCTTTTTTGCTGGGGGCGAAGTCGGCTGTCAGGATCAGGTCGATGATGTTGATCTCGCCGGCCGGGACGGAAATTTCCGGCATGTCGGTGGGGACTTTCTTCTCCGCGAACACGCGGTCGAATTCGGCCGCGGCGGCGTCGGCGGCGTCGGCGGAGTGATATTGCGTCACGATCCTCTTCGCGAGGTCCGCTTTGGCTTGCCGGGGGTGGGTCTTGTCCGGGTTGGTCAGCGTCGCGATTTCGTCGGCAGGCAAGTCCGTTAAGAGCGTGTAGAAGTTGTTCATCAGCTTATCGGGAATCGACATGATTTTCCCGAACATATCGTTCGGCTCATCCGTCACGCCGACGTAGTTTCCCTTGGACTTGCTCATTTTCTCCACGCCGTCGAGTCCTTCCAGGATCGGCGTGATCAGGACGATCTGGCGGGGGAGGTTTTTCTTGGCCATCATGTCCCGACCGAGCAGGCAGTTGAAGGTCTGGTCGCTGCCGCCGAATTCCACGTCGGCCCGGATCGCGATCGAGTCGTATCCCTGCATCAGCGGGTAGAGCAGTTCGGTGATCACGATTTCGCGTCCCGCCTCCAGGCGTTTCTTGAAGTTCTCCCGCGCGATCATCTGCTGAACGGTCGCCATCCCGGTAATCCCGAGCATGTCGGCGTAGCGGAGGTTTTCCAGCCATTCGCTGTTGCGGCGGACTTCCAGCTTCTCCGCGGAGGTGTCGAGGATCAATCCCGCCTGGTCGATGTAGGTCCGCGCGTTTTTCTGGATTTCCTCCAGGCTCAGCATGGGTCGCGTGCTGTCGCGCCCCGAGGGGTCGCCGATCATGGCGGTGTAGTCGCCGATAATCAGCACGACGCGATGGCCGAGGTTCTGCAGGCGTCGGAGCATGCGCAGTTGCACGCTGTGTCCGAGGTGCACGTCCGGCGCGGTGGGGTCCATGCCGTATTTCAATCGCAGTTGTTTGCCTTCCTTCGCGGCCGCGGTCAGGCGGGCGGTCAGTTCTTCGGGGGTGTACAGCGTCTCACAGCCGCGCTGCAGCAGAGCGACCTGTCGGGCGATCGTTTGTTCCATGGATTCGGTCATGGGGTCCGTCACACATTCTAACCGGGTTCCGGTATCGCGGGAGGGGTGCTTCCCCGGAGTTTCGGGGAGGTTTCGGCGGGCTTGTCGTCGGATTTGGCTTTCTCGGCCGCCAGCAGTTCGTTGACGGTCGGCTTGTCGAGTTCCTTCCCGTCGATGACCTGTTTGACTTCCTCCGCGGAGAGGGTTTCGTATTTCATCAGCGCCGCGGCGAGGCGTTTCATCGCGTCGGAATGTTCTTCCAGCAGCGCGCGCGTCGCGACGCGGGCTTCGTCCACGAATCGCCGGACTTCCTCGTCAATCGCCTCGGCGGTCTTCTCGGAATAGTCCTTGCCGGTCATATCGAGAGGCATGATGCGTTGATCGTCATTGACGTAATTGACCATGCCGAGTTTCTCGCTCATGCCCCAGTCGAGAACCATTTTTTTCGCGATTTCAGTGGCTTTGGCGATATCGTTCTGCGCCCCGGAGGAGATGTCGTCGCAGAAGAGTTCCTCCGCCAGTCGTCCCGCGAGGCACACCTGGAGCAAGGCCTGACAGTATCCCCGGGTGTAGAGGTAGCGGTCCTTCTCCGGGAGGGAGAACGTCGCGCCGCCCATGGGTCCGCGCGGGATGATCGAGACCTTGTGCAGCGGGTCGGCTTTGGGGAGCAGTTGCTGCACGAGGGCGTGCCCGGCTTCGTGGTAGGCGGTGATTTCCTTCTCCGCTTCGTCGATGACGCGGCTTTTGCGGCTTCGACCCCAGCGGACCTTGTCGCGGGCTTCTTCCAGGTCGTCCTGCTCGACGTGATCCTTCTCGGCCATCGTCGCGGCGATGGCGGCTTCGTTGACCAGGGCTTCCAGGTCCGCGCCGCTGAACATGGGCGTGCCGCGGGCGAGGCGCTGCAGGTCCACGTCCGGGCCGATGAGGACCTTGCCGGTGTAGATTTTCAGGATTTCCATGCGTCCCTTCAGGTCCGGTAAGGGGACGTTGATCTGGCGGTCGAAGCGTCCCGGGCGCGTCAGGGCCGGGTCGAGCACGTCGGCGCGGTTCGTCGCGGCGATGACGATCACCTGGTCGGAGCTGTCGAATCCGTCCATCTCGACGAGGATGGCGTTTAAGGTCTGTTCGCGTTCGTCGTGCCCGCCACCGTTGAAGCCCACGCCGCGCTTTCGCCCGACGGCGTCGATTTCATCGAGGAAGATGATGCACGGGGCGGAGTCCTTCGCCTGCTTGAACAAATCGCGCACGCGGCTGGCGCCGACGCCGACGAACATCTCCACGAAATCGCTCCCGGAAATGCTGAAAAACGGAACGTCCGCTTCCCCGGCGATCGCCTTGGCGAGCAGGGTTTTCCCGCAGCCGGGTTCGCCCACCAGCAGCACGCCGCGCGGGACGCGCCCGCCCAGGCGGCTGAACTTTTTGGGATTCTTGAGGAATTCGATCAGTTCGGCGACTTCTTCCTTGGCTTCCTCGATGCCCGCGACGTCCTTGAACGTCACGCGCGACTGTTCCTTGGTCATCACGCGGTGGCGGGAGCGTCCGAAGTTGCCCAGGAATCCCGCCCCGCCCCCGGCGGCGCCGATGCGTCGGAAGAGGAAGAACCACAGGAACAGGATGACTCCGGCCATCACCAGCAGTTGCGGAAGGATGCCCGACCACCAGCTTCGCGGTTCGACGTTCACCTTGGCGGGGGAGCCCGCCTGTTTCAGCCGGGCCTGCAACTCGGTGGAAAAGGTCTGGTTCTGCTCGTCGAAATAGGTGTAAAACTTTCGGCTTTTTCCCTTCGACAGCGGGACGGATTCCTTCACCTGGCCTCGCACCTTGTTCTGCTCGATGACGATATCGCCGTCGATCTGGTTGTTGTCCACGTAAATCCAGAATTCCGTCAGGGAGATTTTCTCCGCGCCGTTGAGCTGGTTGCTCAGGACGGCTGCCAGGAGGAGTCCCAGGGCGATAATCACCACCCATCCCAGCAGGGAGCGGGTGTATTTGGGGGGTTGCGGTGGTTGCGGCGGTTTGTTGGGTGTCGGGTCGTTGTTCATGGTATTCATTCGGATAATCAGTCAAACAGATTTATTTCATACTCTTTAATAGCAGCCACGGGCGCAAGCCCGTGGTGGTGTTCGTCCAATTGTTTCTATCGGAGTCCCGGAGGGACGATTGAACGACAGGGAATGCATTTCAATCGCCCTGAAGGGCTCTTTATCATAATAGTAGTCCTTTTCTCCACGGGCTTGCGCCCGTGGCTACTTTCATTCATTCTTCCGTATTTTCACCAATCGGATTCCATGGTCTCGACGATCCGCTTGGCGAGGCGATCGGAAAGGTCTTCGGTTCCGATGAAGAAATCCTCGTTGAACGGGGCGCTGGGCAGGTAGACCGCCGAGACGGGGAAGTTGGTTTTCTGCACGAGCACCTTACCGTCGCGAAGGTCTTCCCATTTGAACGAGACGTAGAACGTCACGGCGATTTCGCGCGGCGTGCCGGTGTCGGGGTTGAAACTCGTGGTCGCCTGCTCGATCCGGTCGATGGTTCCCGTGATCAGCGTGTCGGCTTTCTGGCGGTTGGTGATCTTGTACGGGGTGTCCAGTTCGACGCGCTTCGCCAGCGCCTGCGTGAGGCGGATTTCCACTTCCCGGTGGTAGACGTCCTTTCCGCGCGTCCAGATCGGAACGGCGATGGTGTGCACGTTCCGGCGGAACTGGCTTTGCCCGGAGTAGCCCAGGGGTTCGCAGCCGGCCAGACCGACGACGAGAGCGACCAGCAGGCCGCCCCGGATGAGACGCTCAGGATGGATGTTTCGGATGTTCATATACGTGTCTCCTCAACGCGCCGAAGGGGTTTTCGACAACTCCTCCAGCGGAACGGGTTCGCTCGCGGGATCCTCCGGCGGGGATTCCGGCGGGATGGGTTCGTTCGTGTCCGTTTCGACGGGCAGGTCCGCGGCAGGGGGCCCGGTTGGTATTCGCGTTTGGGCGGTCGGGACGGGGGGTCGTGTTTTGTCTTCGGATTTCGCCTGCGCTTCGGTCGGCGGCGGAGGCGGGGTGTACGGCAGGGCGTCCGTGGGGAGCGGACCGAGCATATCCAGCCGCCCGCGGGCGCTGTTGGCCCAGTGGGTGTCGGGGTAGTCCGCGATGGTTTTCCGGTAGTAATACGCGGCCGCCCGCGGGTATTTCGTTCGTTCGTAGAAGCGCCCGGTGGAATAGACCTTCTGGGCCAGTCCGAGGCGGATTTCCTCGAGGATTCCCTCGACGTTTTCCTTTTCCGCGTCGCGCGGGTACGCCTGCGCGAAAAGCTGGTATCGCTTGCGGGCGTCCAGCAGGGGGGTGGAGTCCCACTTGATGCCGCGATAACTCAGCAGATACGACCGCGCGATCTGAAGCATGACGTATTTCCGATGTTCGGACAGCGGGCTGTTTTTGAGGAAATCCTCGTAGCAGGCGACGGCCTGGGGGTATTGGGTCTTGGAGAAATGATGATCCGCCACGCGCAGCAGGGATCGTTCGGCGATGGGCGTGCCCGGCGCGTGCGCGGCGATGCGGGTGAGCATATCCAGGCCGTCCTCGTCGGCGGGGACGCGGAAAATCTTCAGCGCCTTTCGTTTTCTACCTTCCACGAAGGCGTTGGCGATGTGGAATTCCCGGTCCAGCGCCCGCTGGAAGAACGCGCCGTTAGGGTACGTGGAAATCTGCCGTTCGTACCACTTGTAGGCTTCCCAGTATTGCCCGCGATGGATCAGCGCCTGCCCCGCGAGGTTCATCGCCTCCTCGCAGGCGGGGCTTTCGCCGTGGTTGACGAGGAATTCCTCGACGTTCTTGACGACGCGCTTGTTCTGCCCGTCGGCGACCATCTGGCGCAGAACCACCAGGTCGCCTTCGGGCGTGCCGGGCTGGGCGGGCTTGGGCGAAACCCATTCCGTTCCGTTCCAGACGAGTTGCTCCTGTCCCCGCACGTCGGCAACGAGCAGGGCGAGCAACACCGCCGCGGCGGCGAACCACAGGTTGTTTCGTATATTTCGCATGACGGCGAAGGTCTATCGGCCGGCTCCCCACAGGGCGCATACCACAACCGCAGACACAAGCTCTTGATTATACGAATCTTGGAGGCAAAATCAAGGTTCTGGACAACTCCTTGCGGAGAAATCCCAAACCCCAACTACCCAAGGCCCATGCTCTTATCTTACGCTGAAGATACCCTTCCCCATAATGACTGATGTGGAATATACTATTGGCAAGACACATGAAGAAGCTCGAACCAATGACGGAAGACGACTTTCAACGATTGCTGGATCATCCCAAGTGGGGACGGTACTACGACGGCCGTTGGGAGTACTACCGGCATGTCGTCGATTTCGTGCGGCGCATCGAACCGGAATCCGTGCTCGAAGTCGGACCCGGCCAACACATCGTCGTGAAGGGTTGCGACGTGATGGTGACGCCCGAGGACGACGCGTGGGGTAGGCCGACAAACGAAGTTGGGAAGCCCAAGGTATTACGCACATTACAAACTATGAGGAACGATCCATGAAGACGGTAGGTATTCTCGGTGCGAGTAATAAAGAAGGGCGATATTCCCGGATGGCCCAGGAAATATTGATGGATAAGGGATATGAGGTCGTTCCCATTTCCTTTCGGGGGGGAACGATCCTTGGACTCGAGAGTTACAAATCCATTGATGACGTCCCCAAAACCATCGATACGTTAACCGTCTATGTCGGGCCTATGCATATAGGAAAATACGTCGAGGAAATTTGTCGATCCGATATCCGAAGGGTCATTTTCAATCCCGGAACCGAATCCGAATCGATTCAAAAACAGATTCAGGAAAGCGGAAAATTGGTTATGGAAGCCTGTACGATCGTGTTGCTGAAGACGGGACAATTCGACAATTCCTGACAGGCGTCTTTCGATCTTCTCTTGGTGTGACGCCTTACTGGTTTTCCGTGTTAAGGTGCGTAGGTTGCTACCCACCAATTATGAATACAGAGAGACGGTGTGTTACGAGTTACACATCCTTCGATCATCAGGCCATGGCGTACCATGTCCCTCTACCCGCACCATGCATAGTAAGATGGCCGGTTTTGGCAAGTTGACGTACATGATCCTTGATCGTGTTCCGATTCGTACCGGTTGCCTTGACAATCTCCGCCACGGACGCCCGGCCATGTTCTTGTATGAATGTAAGAATCCGTCGCGACAACTCCGGAAGCGTCGCGAAGACGATCCGTTCACGCTCGATTTTCTTTTGCAGACGATCTTTTTGGTGTTGCAGGGATTGCAGGAAAAACGACACCCATGGCTGCCAGTCGGGATTCTCCGACCGAATCGTCTTTTGGGTTCGCCGTAGCGCCAGGTAATAGGTGTCCTTGTTTTGTTCAATCACGCTTTCCATGGAGGAATACGGCACATAGCTGTACCCGAATCGAAGAAGCAAAAGCGTGGTTATGATTCGTGACAGCCGTCCGTTACCATCCTGAAAGGGGTGGATTTCCAGAAACACCACAACGAATACGGCGATCATCAACAGAGGATGTAACTCACCATTTGCTTTTTGTTTCTCGAACCATGCCGTAAGCTCGGTCATGTGGTTCGGCGTGTCATACGGCGAGGATGTCTGGAACACGACGCCGATGCTGTTGCCGTCGGCGTCGAAGGCCTCAACGCGATTGGGTGTCGTTTTATACTCTCCCCGGTGCCGGGAATCCTTGTGGCTATATTGAAGAAGATCACGATGAAACTGCTTGATCACATTTTCCGTCAGAGGAATATGGGCGTATGCTTCAAATACCGTTTCCATCAGGGCGGCGTAACCGGCCACTTCCTGCTGGTCGCGATTCGCAAACGACTCCATCCGGATATTGGCCAGCAAAACTTCCACGTCCCGGTCCGAAAGCTTACTTCCTTCGATTCGTGTGGAAGAGCCGATGCTTTCAATCGTCGCCACGTGTCGCAATGCCTCCAGACGATCGGGAGCGAGTTTGCCCAGAGTGGACCATGCACCCTTAAATTCATCGATTTCGGCGATGATATTCAATATAGGTTTTGTGATAACCAATGTATCGATATTTATCATGGCTCATCCATTTACGCACCCATTTCCATTCAATTATAGGCTGTTCAATGTAAAAAACAACCACTTTCCCACCCATTTCCATCCATTTGTGAAACATCTTGTGACTATTGGTTTTGCGTGGTTGGTTGCGTAGCTCATTACACACTCTACCGACCCTCCGCTATCCCAGTGGAAGATTCTCACCAAGATCGCTGAATTCCGCGATGCCGATGCCGGCGGCAGGGATCGGCGGGGGGGTGTCGGGATGGCGCGGGGTATCGTCGTGAACGGCGAATCTGCCGTTGTAAAAAACCAGAACGTTTCCTTTCCACAGCACCGGCTGGGCGGTCGCGTAGACGATGCCGGCGTCGAATTGACCCTTCCGCCCCAAATCAAGCAGCGGTTTCCTGTCGTTCTCGCGTTTCCACGACCAGCCGTCCTCGCTGCTGACCAATTGCACGTCCATCGTCTGCTCAATCGTGTGGTGGCAGTTCAAAAACGCGCCGTATCCGCCCGAAGCGATCCGGAACGGCGTCAGCCAGTAAAACTGCGTGTCAGGCGCGTCGTTCTCGTCGGGTTCCAGGATCGTCGTCGGGCCAGTCCAGCCGCCGCCGAATCCACCCGAAGACCAGATCGAAATCCGCCGGTGCTTGCCCTTTAAGTTGTCGCGGTCGATCGGCAGGTCGGGATTGTACTTCCAGGTCTGCTGATAAATATAATACGCCGCCGACTTGCCCGGAATCGGATAATTCGCGACGGCTTGGATCATCGACATGGCGTCATTAAAGCCCGTGATGACGGGCCGGGGCAGCAGCGGATTCCAGTGCAGCCCGTCGGCGCTGACCGCGAGGCACATCCCCGCGGGCATGTCCGGATCAGGGCGATCCCAGTAGAGCATTTTCCAGCGACGGCCCGGATCGCTTTCCTTCTCGTCGTTGAGAATCGTCGCCGGCATGAACTCGCCCCAGCCGGGCTTGTTGTTGGACGCTCGCATGATGATATTCGTACCGTCGCCGCGGTCCGGCCTGGACCACGACTCACCGTCCCTGGACCGGGCGATACACAAAACGTTTCGCAGCGGCTCGTCGTCGAAGCGGACCAGATAGTACAGCAGAAGCTCCTCGGCCTGCCTGTCCACAAAGGCGGACACGGCAAAGTAATTCGCGTCTTTCTCCCAGTCGTTCTCCGGTACGATGATGGACCGCAAGGATCGTTTCAACAGCATGGACTTTTCTCCTGTAGGAAATGCATGGAACGGACACTCGATACGGCGCGTAGAATACTTCCCATCCAACCGATTGCAATCAAAAAGTGCGTATCAATATACGCACATTCTTCGCGGGAAAAAGGGGGCAGTGCCATTCGTAACTGCCCCTATTTGTACCTATTTGTATTTTGTCTCTCGATAATTTCTCTTTATCCAATTTCATGGGGATTCTCTTCATCTACTTCAACATCAAATTCCGCAGTCCCCTTCACAAACGCATCTAAAGGAAGTTGACTTATTTCCATTTGGTCATCGGATGTTAATTGGCAGAAAAGTTTGCAGTGGTAAATTCGATCCTCCACTTTCTGGAAATCCATTTGAATTTCTCCATAGAAATACACCGTCTTCGGATATTGCCAAACATTTCCATCTGTAAAACCATCTGCTCCTATGATATTCGTCCCAAGAGTATCATCCCCAAACGATTCACCATCGGCATGAATATGAATTCGCTTCCCATCCAGATCGTCTAAATTGTCTAGTAATGACAACTCTACATATGAAAGGCCGAAAGAACAGCATCCTGGTCCAATGACCAATATATCCAAATACCGGGCTCCACGTATCAAAGGAAAATGCAATTCCGCATTTATAACAGGATACTTTTCGCCATTGACATTCATGGTTCCTATCATTTGCTTTCCTTTCATGCCATTAATGGAGGGAAAAGGGGGGAAAAGGGGTCAGGTACGAATGGCACTGCCGTCGGAAGTCGCCTGAATTTCGGAAGTTACATTTTTGCCCGTCGCCATGGGGCTGATT
>JAFGJE010000044.1 GCA_016929245.1 Phycisphaerae bacterium | reverse complement strand
GTGAAAGCCGCGTAAATATCCGTCGTGCCGACTTCACCCTGCACACCCACCTGAACTGCCGAAGCGCTGTAGGTAAAGCAGGTGTCTCCGGTCGGGAAATCGCCGGTCGCGAACACTTGCGGAAGATCATTCATCCAGGTTTCCGGATTGTATCCAAGGATCTCATTCATGAAATCGTCATGCGCCCAAAGTTCAATTGTGGATATCGAACCCTGGTTGCTTGTAACGATCAGATCCCAGCGATTATAGATGGTATTGTTCGGGGGACCGTAGGTTCCTACGCCGCCTTGTGCGGGCACTTTTTCCCATTCGCCAATCACCGTCGCATGGGCGGACGCCGCCAGGACAACAAGCAAAAAACCGATTGTGATAGATTTAAGATTCATCGTACTCTCTCCTTGGGTATTTCAAACCCTTCTATAGAAGCCTTGCGTGACGCATCCCGACTCAGGGATTTTCCAGCGCCACCATTGATGAAAGACGCGGAAGGTGGAACCGTTCCAATCCCTCCGGAGGGGTTCGTTTTCACGAGCGGCGGTAAGCTCAAACCGCGAAGAAGCGAACTCGTGAGCGGAACTCCTCAGCTTTCTGAACTTTTTCCTTTTTGGAAACGCCGCGGTGTCCCGGGTTCCTCGATTCCCATCAGGAACCCGGGAACCGTCAGCATTTCCTCCAAAGCATCCTGCCTTTACAGCAGCAGAAAAGATTACTTCCGACGCCGACGCAGCAGCGTCAGACCTCCGACGGCCAACAGACACATCGTGGCGGGTTCCGGAACCGGTCCGGCGCTCGTGCCGTCATAATCATTACCATAGTTACCGCCGAGAGTATCCAGGTCCAACACATTGACAACACCATCACCATTCAGGTCGCCTTCAGCCCAATATCCTTCCAGGCCGTAATTTTGCCCCAGGATATCCAGGTCCAGGACACCCACCTCCCCGTCCAGGTTCGCGTCACCGTGACCGGTGCCGAGGGTGTCGAAGAGGGCCTGGAGGTCGGCGGTGTCGTTGTCCATGTCGCCGTCGAAGTCGATGGACAGGTCCATGAAGATGGCCTCGTCCAGTTGGGACCAACGGAGCCGGCTGGGAGCAGCCACGCCGCACAATTCGGCGATTTTCCCAGACAGGATCCGCTGGGTATAATTAATATCGTAGCCGTCGATGGCGCCGTCGTGGCCGTTGGGGGCCGCTCCGGGCGTCGCTCCGAGCAGTTCGGCTTCGGGATCGCTTCCGGCTACGTCAAACATGGAATCACCGTTGACGAACGAACCGTTGGCCTTCGTGGTGGTGAAGATGCCCGCGGTGTCGGCGGCGGCGTAGGCGGCGGATTTGTCGATCTTTCCGTACTGCGGATCGGAAGCGTTCGTCTGAATCGACAGGCCGTCGCAGAAGTAGCGAATATCTTCGGCGTCGAAGTTACCGTTGCCGTCGTAATCGCCAATGATATGCGGCATGACACCGTCGGCGTGGGCGATCGAACGATCGTTGTTATCCTTGACCGCCCAGGCGAGCACGCCGTTCGTGAGATTCTGCGTTCCGTCACCCGAGTTCGGCGTGTAGTTGAGACACTCGATCATCTTCGCCAGGTCGTCGATGTTTCGCAATTCATCGTTATTGAAATCGCCCTGGGTCAGGTTACGGTCGCTGATGGCGGATTTGTACGCCTTGGTGGCCGTCGACCCGGTCGAGTTGGTGTAGTAGACGTAGGACTGTGTCCCGCCGTCGTCGTAGCTTCCTGCCACGCGGTTGGGGGTCTGCGAATCCCGCGTACCGTAGTCTCGAGGTTCCTTCGCCTGACCGGGGCCCAGCAGGCTGTTGTTTTTGATGTACGTCGCCAGGGCGGTGTTCCGCGAACCGTCGCCCGTCCCGGACGTCTGGTCCACCCAGGTCGTTCCGGACGTGGCGCTCGGACTGGCCTGGAGGGCCTTGACCAGCAGAAAGTTCTGGGCCATGTACTCGCCGGGCATGAAGTAGTCTTCGCTTCCACTCGGGTCGGACGAGAAAGCCGCGATGCTCTCGGTGATGTTGCGGACGTACTTGGCGGCGTCGGTGTTGGTCATCGACTGTCCGCCGTTGCTCGCGTAAGTTCCGACGGCGGTCGCGTTGGGATCGCCGACGGTGGCCATCGTCTCGTTTCCGCCGATCCGCCAACCGGTGTTGGCGCTGAGGTTGTCGACCATATTGTCGATGGTCGGGAAGACGTAGGACGAACCGCCCTGGGCGTCGTTCATCACGGCGCAGTGCTCGACGTAGCCCTTGGACATCTTGTCTTCGGCCGTTTCCACGCCCTGGTATCCGACAGTCAATCGGTCGTTGGCGACGGCTAACTGCATGTAGCTCGAGCCGCCCAGGTTCGTGACCTGGTGATCGGCACCGAGGTAGCAGGGATCGTTGCTGTCGGTCTTATTGCCCAGGTTGTCGCCGCGTCCCCAGGAGGGATCGACGCCGATGGAGTTCATCGTACCGTTACGGGTGCCCGAACCGCTGTCGCGCGTGGCGGCTTTGAGGTTTTCACCGTTCGGCATTCTACCGGTGGAGAACAGCTGCTGCAGCTGTGTCATCTCGAACGCCTGCACCTTGTCGTTCATCGCGCCGCCGGTGATGGCGGAATACGACGACATCGTTTCGGTGTAGCGATCCGCGCTGGCGACGCCGCGGTTGGCGATGATGCCCATCGGAACGAAGGCGATCTGCGTGTCGAAGATCGTCTTGTTGTCGGGGCTGGAGGTGTTGAGATTGAACGTGACGCTCTCCGTGCCTGTTCCGCCGTTTTCCGTCAACGTCGTGGTCAGGCTTTTCAGCTTGTTCGCGCGGGTCGTGTCCCAGGAAGTAATGGCGTTGTTGCCGTATCCCGCGGAGGTGGGGTTGGCGTTATAGGACGCCGTTCCCGACTGCGTGATGAACCACGTGGTCGGAACGTCCATGACGGCCACGTCGACGGCCCGTTGTTTGATCGGATTGGCCGATCCGGTTCCGCCGGTGTTGAACTCATAACGGTTCAGAACGCCCAGGTCCGACGGGGCGCCCGTGGGGATGTTCGCGTAGGCCGCGTAGTTCGTGTTCGCGCCGGTGCGGCTGGGGGGATACCAGCCCTGGGCGGTGCTGCCGGCGACGTTGACCGCCTGGGAGGACAGCATTTCCGCCAGGCCGTTGCCTGAACCCGCGCCGCGATACGTCACGAACAAATCCGTGGTCATGGGATACGAACCCGCCCACGTGGTGGCGAGTTGATCCGTCCAGGGAGTGCGATTGATGTCGAATCCGTAGATGCCGTCGCCGTCGACGTCCACGTAGTCGTTGGTGGAGGCCGGGGCTTTGAAGAAACTCTTGAACAGGGTCGCGCCCGAGATGCCGACCTGCGGTTCGGTGACGTCGTACGGCTGGGCCGACGCGACGCCGCCGAAACCCAACACGGCGATCATCAACAGACCGAGATATGTGTTTCGTTGTCTTTGCATTGGATTTCTCCTTATTTTTAAAGTGAAACTGGTTTACATTAACCCTCGTATTTATTTGTCGCTTTCGATACCTCCCTTATGGTTTGCACACACCGGCCAGGGAACACCGGTGTGCGGCCGGACTCAGGCCATCAATCACCTCCTTTCAAGCTTTTCCGTCCGAATCTTCGGCCGGCGGACTCTTGGGGACTCAAGCGAGCCCGCCGGCCTCCTCGGTTGGGGTTATGATACGTGCGCGATGTGGTTCTGGTTTTCCGACCCCGCCCTAGCGGCGGGAAGATCAACTTTGGGGTGTAGGGACTATTTGTCGTTCTCCGGGTTATGTCGAACCCGGGTGCATCCGCCGGTAATGCTGTAAAATCTCCGTCCCCATTCCTCTCTTTCCACCGTCTCGATAATGTGCTTTTGTTCCACGTGGCCGTCTGCGTAGGCGAAGGACGTTTTCCCCCCGAAATTTTCTCCTTTGTTCGTTTCCTCTCCGGGATGATGGCGGCCGATGGCGTTTAACTGCACTTTCGCGTCATCCAGGAGATTTCCCTCTTTTAAAATTTTGCTGTACGAAAACAGATCACTCACGCTGTAATGCTGAAGCTCATCCACTTTCTCGTGAAGGTTGTAGACGTTTCCCCCCTGGGTTTTGAACGGTTGGACGGGACGATGACTTTTCGAGAGAAACTTACCTCCCGACGGAACCCCCACCGACGTCCAGTTGTCGTTGAATTCCGAGAGCATGATCTCCGCGCAGGGATCCTCGATCCGTTCCACCGGAACGAGCTGGTTGACTCGTCTTCCGCCCGATAACCCCGTGGTGAACTTGTTTCGCGGGATCATGGCCGCGTTGGCGGTAAACGCCATCCTCGCGGGTTGCTGATCCTGATAATCCGACGGCGGACTGCTTTTCGAGTTCCCGCGATCATCCACCTGGTTGGATTCCCAGTCGTCCGGGTTGGAACCCGGGTTCGTTCGCGGCGCCCCTCCGTTTTCGATGGCGGGACAGCGAAACGAGCTGCTGCTGACCTGATCCAGCGCCAGGTACGACCAGTGCAGATATCCGATGGGTTTGCTCATATCCTGCCCGCCCTCGCCGGTGCTCCAGGAACCGTCCTCCCTGGGATACACGTAGGAAGGCGGAAGGGCGTTATACTCTTCGGCGACCACGAAGATCGACGTGGCGGCCGTCTTGATGTTCGCCTGGCAGACGGCCGCCTTGGCCAGATCCTTGGCCTTGTTGATACTGGGCAGCAAAATGCTGACCAACAGCGAGATGATGGCGATGACAACCAAAAGTTCAATCAGCGTGAAACCGTGACGGGTTCTTCCTCTTCGAGGTTGACCTTCATTGTCGGTTTTCGTGATTCGCGTTTGGGTGGTCCGTTTTTTCATGTTGGGATGGCTCCTTTCCTTCGTCCATCAGTTCGGGATTTCTGGGAATCGTCTTTTCCATCTCCGCGACGTTCGCGGATTTGCCGCTTTCCATCGGGCTTTTTTGAATTCCACAAGCAGGTTTTGAATGGTTGTCAACGGAAAGAATTCCCGTGATAACGACCAAAACAATACCCCATGGATGTTCAGCGAGAATAAAAGAGGCTTATATGTTCCGCATAATCTTCGTTAAGAGTGGGTGTTGGAAATGTAAGGAGTTCATAAATCCGTAACGACAATCCACGGAAGAAAAGAATCCGCCGTAAGCATTTCCGTCGTGTAACGATTTTTCGGCGTTCCGCTTACACAACGGCGGGGATGTCGGCGGGGCTTGTTGCTTTTGGGGAAATGGGTACAATGTCGTTGGCGTGTCAACGGATTGGTTTTCCCGGTGGGAGGCACCGGCAACGGGAAGATTTCCTATGAAGATTCATCCTTGTGAAGTGCTCCAATCGCTGTGTTTGTTGTGGGTTGGTTGTTTCCTCGGCGGCTGTGCGCGGAGTCCATCCGTCTCTTCCGTCGATCCGACGGGGAGCAACCAGGCCTTGCGCGACGTGGTGATTTCTCAACTTCGTGACCGTCCCGTCCCCGCTGAGATGCCGGCCTCATCGACGTTGGCTCGTTCCGGCGGATGGCGGGTGACGGTGAAATTTTATGTGAATGGTCAATTGCAGGGAGAAGGGGAGGGTTCACAACCTGTTCTGGTGGAAGCTCTCGATGACGCCCGGAAGACGTGGGAGGCAAACGCCCACATCGACCGTAGCGACGCGCAAGCGATGCGGCAAGGCCGCTTTTATGTGACGCTCCAACGCGAGGGCGCGTCCGCGTTTTCGGTCGTCGAATTTCAGGGAAAGGGACTGGAAGTCGTCGGCGATCTCGTCGCGGTTCGCAAGCTCGATACGGATCGGCTGGACCGGCAGGTCGAAGCCGGGCGGGACTACCTGCTGCGCATCCTGGATAAGGACAAGTACGCCTTCTTCAAGCGATTCGACGCGACGACGGGCGCCGGCGGCGCGCGGCTGCGCACGATTTACACCGCTTCGAGCCTGTACACGCTGCTGAAGAGGAACCGCCAAAAAAAGAATCCGGAACTGGAGGAGCTTCTCCCGCGGATAGCTGGTTTTCTGCTGTCCATGCAGAGTCAAGGCCCGGAGCATCGCGGGGCGTTTTACTATTCCTTGAATAAAGACACGGGCGAGAAGGAGCCGTCGTTCGTCGTCGGGACGGCCTCCAAGACGATTTTCACCCTTCTGGAGTTGTATCGCGACACGAAGAACGCGGAGTATCTCGCTTCCGCGAAGGAGGCCGGCGACTGGCTGCTGTCGATGCGGAAACCGGACGGTACGATCGTCAACAGCGTGCGCCTGACGGATGGCCGATGGGTGAAGAACGAAAAATTTTCCACGTTGTACCTTGGGCAGGTGGTTTCGGCGTTGAGCCGATTGTACGGTGTGACGAAAGACCGGCGCTACCTCCAGGGCGCCGAAGCGGGCGCGACGGTGTTGCTGCGACGGGCCGAGAAAATGAACGATTTTCTCCGGGACGATTTTCGCGCCCCTGCCGATCCGATTCCCACCACCTGGGCGGTGCAGTCGCTGCTGGATTTCCACAAGATCACGAATCGCCCGGACGTCCGGGACGTCTGCCTGCGCTGCGCGCGGGCGGTGCTCGCGCGGCAGCACACCGATCCGTCGAACATCGCCGACTTCGGCCGATTCGAGGGCACGCACGCCACCAGCGGAAACGGATGGATTCTGGAAGTGTTCATGGAGCTGTACCGCCACGCCGCTGACGCCGGTTGGCCGGAGCGGGAACCGTTTCGCGCGGCCGCGATCCGCGTGGCGCGCTGGCTGGTCCAGAACGCCTACTCGCCGGAGAACACGTATTTCCTTCCGCACGGGACCAAGGCGGTCGGCGGGTTCATCCGCAGTTATCGCGAGGAAAGCGTGCGCACCGACGCCGTGTGCCACGGGATCAACGGCTTGATGCTGCTGCGGCAGTCCGTCTCTCCGGGCGTGCTGTTGACGGTTCCCGAAACGGTGTCGCTTACCAGGCCTTGATCTTCTCACATCCGATCCATTGGGCGGACAGGTTCGCGGCGAGAACGGGAAATCCCCCTATGGATGGATCCGAATGACGTCCTGATTTCGCGATTCCGGAGTGACGTGCAGAGACGTGATGTTCCCGTCCTTGACTTCGCCTTCCAGAACCGTGTTTTCGGGGGCAAAGAAGCGAAACGACGCGGACCATTCCCTCGGCCAGGCCGGCAGGAGCCGGATCGCCTTGCCTTCACACTGCATCAACATGAATTGCAACGCCGTCGCCGCCGACCCGCCCTGCGATTGATCGGGAATCCAGTCGAACCCCGGCCCCCAGAAGGCGGGGAATCGCGCGTATTCGCTGGGCGTCGTCAAGCGTTTCTCGACCGATTGTCTCGCCTCCGCCGTCAGTCCGAGCAAGGCCGCCTGGATCCCGTCCTGCGCCCAGCCCGTATCATGCGTGTATTCGCGCCGGTGAAACGTCCGACGGGCCGTATCGAGTTCGCCGCGACTCAACGTGTGCAGATGATACGGAAACACGCCGTAGAGTTCGGGATTTTCACTATTTTTCGGTGGGCCCGTCACTTCCTCCGCGGGCGCGAAGATCCCAAGGCCGTCTTTGTCCGTTCGCGTCGGGAGTTCCGGAATTTCCGAGGCGAATCGTCGCCAGAAACCGCGTCGTTCCTCCCCGGTTCGTTCCTCGGGAAGGGTAAGCAGCGCTTCAAGACAGCGTCTCAGGCCGGCCAGCTCCGGAAGGGGATTGATCGCTTCGTGCCATTGCTCAATGCATTGGGCGGGTGTGATGCGCAGCAAACCGTCCGGGCCTCGTGAAAAATGCTTGTCGTAATATTCCAGCACGCCGTCCGCCAGCGGCAGGAGAATCTCCGCCGCAAATTCCTGATCCCACGTGTAGCTGAAGTACAGGCAGGCGTGGTAGACCAGTTCCAGGCCACTCGAATAATGCCACCGGATATAGCGATTGACGGTTTCTCCGATCGACAGACCGGTTCGCTGTTCGGGATGTCCGTAGTTCCGTTCCAGAAACGCGCCCCAGAAATACACGGTTTCCGGGAAATACGCGCCCTCGTGTCCGAAGTATTTGCGCGTGCGAAACCGCGCCAGCGGCAGCATGTCGCGGTACATGCGGAAATACGGAAGGAGCATCTCAAAATCGCCGGTGGCGAGCATGGGCCAGTAGGCCAGTCGCGTGTTCTGATGCCAGTATCCGGGTCCCCACCGTCGGTAATCGGCGTCGAAATCCTCGCCGGGAACATGCCAATCCACGGAAAACAAAGACCCGTTGAATTTGATCGGATACGCGCCCCGCCCGGCGCAGGCGGATAGATATCGCTGAAGCTGATACCCTCGCGAGACCTCGCGGGCGATGTCCGGGCCGTCGATGAGAAGATAACTGCGCCGCCAGAAATCCCGCCACCACCGGCGGTGTCGTGACAACGCTTCGTCATCCTCGGCGGACGGTATGTTTCGGCGAATGTCAGCCATCGTTTCCAGCCACTTCGCGGGATCGGCGGTCCGGGCGGTCAACGTCGTCACGGAAAACGACGCCTGCCGAACCGGCGCATCGACGGCCAGGTGAGTCGGCGAGAGCTTGACCAACCTATCCCCGGCAATCATTCCGCCGAAGGTGCGGTGCAGCAGGGGATCCGGATGATCTTCGGCGAATTCCTCCAGATGCTGCTGCCGAAGGTTGGCCGCCCACGAGGACGACTCGTTGCGATGATACCAGCACAGCGCGTTGGGAAAGTCCTCAACGATGACATCCGGCATCATGCGGAGCGAAGACGACAGGCATTGTTGTTCCTTTTCGTATTCGCCCGGTTCCCGCACGTCGGTTCGCCACGGTTCCAGCGACACGTCCATCCGAAACCCAACATCGCTTCGACAACGAAAATGCAGCGAGGGATGGTGGGCGTCGATCCACACGGTGAGGAGGGAGTCGGAACCATGGATCGTAATCAATCCGTCTTCGAGATGCAGATGCTGGCGGAATTCATCCACCGAAAGTAACGGCTGACCGTTCTCCCGCCGCAAACGCGCGCGGAAGCGTCCGAGTTTCAGAAGGTTGCCCATCTCCGCCCACGCGTCGCTTCGCGCCAGATACGCGCGGACATCCCCGTTGGGTTCACACCAAAGATTGGCCGCCAGTCGGCCGTTGCCCAGGGGCATCGAACCCGCGGCGTCCGAAGACGGCGATTCCCAAATGACGTCATGACGGGAGACATTCATGTTTCACGGTTCCTCGCCGGACATTCCGGTGGAAAATGGCAATCATCGTATGGAATCGATTCTCCATAGTCGATTCCCCCGCGAGAGTCAAGACGTCGCGTGCGGAAAACGCCGCCGGTGGTCTTTCGAGGAACCGGAAACGAAGAAAGCCTCCTGTCCGTGACGAAGAGGCACAATTTCCCGTCCCAAATCTCCGATCCGACGAATCCTTGCAAATGTCCTCGCGGCGACATAGCATGATGACGAAGTTCCCTTTTCCGGTAATGGAGTACGGCATGAATTTGGTGATCGATCCCTGCGTCGGGTTGCACGGTACGGCGAAGATTCCGCCGAACAAGAGTCATTCGTTTCGCGCGTTGATCATGGCCGGGTTGGCCGACGGCGAGAGTAAAATCGTCGCGCCGGCGGTCAGCAACGACTGGATGTTCGCCACCGAGGCGCTGGAGATGTTCGGCGCGTCCGTGGAACCGCACGCGGGGAACGTGTGGGAAGTGCAGGGAACCGGCGGGAAGCTCCGGACGCCCACGGACGTCATCAACTGCGGAAACAGCGGGATTATCCTGCGTTTTTTCACCGCGCTGGCCGGCTGCTGCGACGGATATACCGTCCTGACGGGCGATCATTCGCTGCGCCATATTCGCCCGATGAACCCGCTGGTGGAGGCGATGAACCAGCTCGGCGCCTGGGCGGTGTGCACCAAGGGCGACGGGCACGCTCCCATGGTCGTGCGCGGGCGTCTGGGCGGCGGGCGGGCGGAACTCGAGGGCGCGGACAGCCAGTTCGTGTCCGGCCTGCTGATCGCCTCCTGCCTCGCCGACGCGCCGACGGAACTGATCGTGCGGAATCCCGGTGAGAAACCCTGGGTGGGCGTGACGCTCAATTGGCTGGATCGCGTCGGGGCGGAATACAGCAACGAGAATTTCGAGCATTACCGCGTGCGGGGACAATCCCGCTGGGCGGGATTTGAATATACCGTTCCCCGCGACTGGTCGGGGGCGCTGTATCCGATCGTCGCGGCGTTGATCACCCCCAACAGCGAAGTTCGCGTGCCCGATATGGACATGAACGATCCGCAGGGCGACAAGCGCGTCGTGGACGTGCTGCGCGAGATGGGCGGGCGGATCGAGATGCGGGACGGCTGTCTTGTCGCCCGCACCAGCCGGCTGACCGGGCGGACCATCGACTGCAACGATTTCATCGACCAGTTGCCGGTGCTGGCGGTCGTGGGAACGGTCGCCGAAGGCGAAACCACGCTGACCAACGCCTCCATCTGCCGCGGCAAGGAGTGCGATCGGATCAAGGGGATGTACGAATGCTTGACCGCCATGGGCGCGGACGTCGAGGAGCGTGAGGACGGGCTGGTGGTGCGGAAATCCACGTTGCAGGGCGCGCGGCTGAGCAGCTACCAGGACCACCGCATGGTGATGTCGATGACGGTGGCGGCCTTGGTGGCGGGGGGACGAACGATTATCGAAGACTGCGACTGCGTGAAGAAAACCTTCGCCCGCTTCCCCGAACAAATGATGTCCCTGGGCGCGGAGATCCGGAAGGAATAGGGACTGGGGTTTGGGGACTGGGGACTGGGGTTTGGGGACTGGTCAGAAAAATTCGTCACATCCCATGAGAACTTGTCACTTCAGTGACAGGTTCCCGATTTTCAAGTCCCCAGTCCCCAAATCCCAGCACTTGCTTTTTTTCAAAAATCAAGTATAAAGGACCATTCACGTGTGGATTACACGATACCCCCATAGATGAAGGAGAAACACCATGTTAGGAAACACGTTCGGACGTATTTTCCAGGTCACGACGTGCGGCGAGAGCTACGGCTGGCACGCGACGGCGGAAAAGGCCGGGTACGGCGGCGGGCTGCTGGCGATTGTCAACGGCGTTCCGGTCGGGATCCGGCTGGATGTGCAAATGATCCAGAACGAGCTGGACAAGCGCCGCCCCGGGCAGAGCAAGATCGACTCACCCCGCCTGGAGAAGGACCGCGTGGAGATCGTCAGCGGATGGTTCGAGGGCGTCACCTCGGGCGGCCCGCTGGGCATGATCATTCGCAACGTCGACACGCAGGACATTCATATACAGCAGTACCGCGAGGTGAAGGACGTGATTCGTCCCGGCCACGCGGAGGTTAACTTTTTCCATCGCTACGGCGAATACGGCGACTGGTGCGGCGCGGGTCGCGCCAGCGGTAGGGAGACCGTCACGCGCGTCGCCGCCGGCGCGGTCGCCAAGCAGATTCTCGCGACGCGCGGGATCGAAATCCTCAGCCACGTGATCGAGTCGCACGGTATCAAGGGTCGAAGCGTCTCGGAAGGCACGATGACGTTCGAGGAACTGAAGGAAAACTACCGCAAGAACGAACTGAACTGCTGCGACCTCGAAACCGCCAGGACGATGCTCGACGACCTGCTGAAAGTGGCGGAGGCCGGTGACACCGCCGGCGGGGCGATCGAACTGGTCGTCCGCGGCGTGCCGGCGGGCGTCGGCGAACCGGTGTTCGACAAACTCAAAGCCACCATCGCCCACGCGATCTGCAGCATCGCCGCGATGACGGGACTGGAGTTCGGGCAGGGCGCCAAAGCCGCCCGGATGCTCGGCAGCGAGTGGAACGATCAGCCGTACGTCGAAAACGGCTCGGTCCGCTGGCGGACGAATCATTCCGGCGGGTTCCTCGGCGGGATGACCACGGGCGAGGACATCCTCTTCAAGGTGTACGTCAAAGCCACCCCCACGATCTCCAAGCCGCAGGATACCGTCAACATGATCTCGATGAAGGAAGACAAGCTGGCGGCCATCACAAGGCGCGACATCACGCTCCTGCCGCGCTGGTATCCGGTCGCCGAGGCGATGACCGCCATCGCGGTCCTGGACGGACTGTTCCTGACCGAGGCGTGGTACGGCATGAACGACAAACTCGATCCGAAATGGCGAGCGATGACCCAACCGCGCAATACGGGGAAGTATGAGAAATAAGAAGTCAGAAGCCTGAAGTCGGAATATGATGTTTGACATACATGATTCACGCGGCGTCTCTTATGGACGCCGCGTGTTTTATTATGCACATGTCGGATCCCCGTTTCCATTTTGGATTCTTGTAAAAAAGACATGTATGAGTTAACTTATTAGAAATCCATCATGACGCATAAATATGAAATCATTATCTACTGGAGTCAAGACGATCAGGCGTTTGTCGCGGAAGTGCCTGAGTTGCCCGGCTGCGCCGCCGACGGCGCTTCGACGCGGGAAGCGCTGGCGAATGTGGAAGTGATCATACAGGAATGGCTGGATACCGCGAAGGAATTGGGACGGGAAATCCCTCAACCTAAAGGCCGTCTGCAGTTTGCGTGAACCATAATGCCCTAATCCACTCGCATTCCATTGACGTATGAATACAACAGGGGAATCTACGGAAGCGAAACAACCCTCATCGGCGAAAACCATTTTCATTGCGCTGGTGTATCCGTTGTGTAAGGAGGGGGTGTTTCTTTTGGTTGCGGTGGGGATAATCAGTCTGGGCATCCGGTTGCTGAGTCAATTTGTGAGTGTCGTTCCTTTCGGCGGGATGTTGCCCGGCATTTTGAACGTCATGTTGTGGGGTTCCGTTTTGGGATATGTCCTGCAGGTGATCACCAAAACAGCCGACGGGGAGGATGCGCCCCCCGGCTGGCAGGATATCGGCGACTGGAGCGATATCCTTCGGCCCGTGTTTCTGCTTCTCGCGGTGGTGGTGATTTCATTCGGGCCGGCCGTCGCTTGGTCGGTCGCTTTGAGCCAGGGATATGTTCATTCGCTGAGGATGTTCTGGATTCTTGTGCTTTGGGGGTGCTTCTATTTTCCGATGGCCTTGACGGCGACGGCGATGATGGACAGCCTGAGCCCGTTGAATCCCGTCGTGGTTCTTCTCGCCATCCTTCGCGCGGGATGGATGTATCTGTTCGCCTGCAGTACCCTCGCCGTGGCTACGATCGGAACCTATTGGCTGGCTGACGCGTTGTCCGAGATCCCGTATCTGACGACTCTGATTTCCGCGGTGGGTTCCATGTACCTTCTGATGGTCACGGGACGAATCTGCGGATTGATCTATCGCCTGCGGCGCGAAAAGCTCGATTGGCCTTGTGAGTGATCCGGAAAGAAGGTTTGATGCGTCACGAAGCGATAAAAACCATGGTGGGTTTATTTTCCAGCCTTGATGTTGTGTGATGGAGAGGAATTGGTTTGTCTGATCGAGTCGGGTGATTTGGGGAATGTTGGGAAGGGGGGAGTCGTTGTTGGCGGTAATTTATTATCTTTACGGGATTGGGGTGTTGTTTGGTCTTCCAGGTCATTCTCAAATTCAAGTGTCGGCAATAAAAACTCGCACAAAAAATTATTCGCCAACGATCTGTAGGGAATCATGCGGGGAACACACATTCGGTAGTTATTACCATCAATCAGCCGTTGTAAACGCTCCGTTTGAGGTTGGGTAAACAATGCTCCAAGCCATCTTGCGGCCTTGGCGCGAACGTTCATGTCATCCGATTCTGTCATTAACGAGATCAATTTCTCCGATGTTGAGTATTCACCGATCAAAGAGAACGCCAGAATCGCTTCATCGGCGAGATAATCGTTTTGTTCGAGGACTTTTTCAAGAATGGGGAGCGCCTCATGGGAACCGGATAAACCAAGGCCCAACACGGCTGCTCGCGAGCCCAGCAAATCCAAACGAACCATTTCTTCCCATTGTTTTTGTTTATTCTTTTTTACCTTTCGTCCCTTGTTTTTCCGTTCTTTCTCAAATGCGGCATCCAGGAATATCTTGGCAGGTTTGAGAATAGTCGGATCTCCGAGCATACCCCTGGACAAAATGAGATATCCCGCTAATAGAGAATCGTTCCGGGACACATCATCCCCAGCCGCCTGGAGATAGGTGAGGTTTTCACTTTGGCCTGTCAAACCCATTCCCAATGCGCAAGCGGCACGGAGTTGTTCACTTTCATTTGGGTTCATGATCACATTCGCGAGAAGGGGGCTGTATTGTTCATTTCCGCTTTGATTGGGAAGGTCCAGCATGGCCTTGTGTCGCCGTGCGTATAATCCCAACGCCAACGCGGCAAAACCTCGAAGTGGAGATCGTAATTTTGCGATCGAAATACTATTTCGAGACTTTCCGGGTTGAAGAATTTTTTCCAGTGTCGCCTGATCGCCCACTTTTCCCAGCGACATCACCGCCATCGATTCATAGAAATGGCTATAGTCGTCGCGTTTTTCGGTGAGGATTTTTTGCAATGCATTTTGTGAAATGGAATCGTCGATATTCCCCAGTGCGATCGCCGCCGAGGCGCGAAGATTGGCGATGCAAACCGGCTCCACCCCGATGTAATTGTGCCAGATCACGCGGTCAATGATTTCCGTGGGGTAGATATTCAACCATCCGCAGTCGGCGTATTTTTTGGGGGAAGTATCTTCATGCAATTGCGTGTAACGATAGAATCCATACACCTTGTTCATTGCTTTTTGATATAAAATGAAAGCATTTTTCGATTGGCGGAAACGTTTTGGGTTTTCCCAGTATTGACTGATCTGTTCGCGAACAAGAGGAGTGTTTCTTGTTTTGCGCAGAAATTGAAAGCGTTTTTCCTGCGCATATAACGTTTGAAAGACGTAAAGTTTTTTTGCTTTGGGAGTGAGTAACAGAATTTCCGCCAACGGTTTGGCGAATTCCCTTTCTCTCTGCCGGCCCATCGCCAGCATTGTCTCGTCAGCAATCCACGGAATATTCGTCATCCCCAAAATCGCCTGGTACAGTTTCGTATTGTCGGGGTCTTGATGTCGCGAGAGCGCCCGGCAGGCGATTGCCGATGCAGCCAGGGAGGAACCTTCCATGAGATACCCATTTACAATTTTATCCACGGTTTTGGGTGCGTTTGGATCGTCCACGGGATCGTTTCGTCGCGCCAACGTCCAGGCATGTATACCGAATCCCGTCAGGCCGGGTTTGCCGACGGCTTTGTGTATTACATCCCTGAAAACGGTTAAACTGCCCTGTATTCCTGTGTTATCTTTCCTTTTCCGGCGAATGAAACGGCGGGGTTTTCCCAGGCCGTTCTTGAGCTTCTTCTGAAATCCCTCAATCGTATCAGGGTTGAGTTTACTCATAAGTCCCAGAGCGATCAGCGCCGCCTGGCGATCACTGGGTTTGTCTTCGTAATCCAGCGAAAGTAAAAACTCCTCCCCCTCCGGTGTATCCAGTAATCCGATGGCGAGGATGGCTGATTGTCGTACCTTGATTTTCTCGTCTTTCTTCGCGAGAGCACACAATTTCTCAAACGCCTCCCCGGCCTTCATTCGTCCCAGAGAAATTGCCGCCGATCCTCGCAATTCCCATGCGTCGGATTCCAGAGCTTCAAGCAGAGCATCAATAGTCTTTTTTCTATATTGCCCCTGGGCTTTATTGATGGTTTTCTTGTCCTTTCCCCCTCTTTTTCCCACAAGATACGGAGCTCGATTGGCCTCCCACCATTCCGTCCAATCCGACGCCGGGGGTATAACCAGTTGTTTGAACGTGTCGCGCCTTGGTGGGTAGTGATAACGTGCCGCAGGAGTAATCCATTCATAAATCACATGAGCGAGAGGATTGGGTCGACTCGGATATCCAAGATAACCGCATGTTATCTCATGGCCATGTGAATCGCGTTTTCCCGATGCAGAAGAACAGGTGAACCCCAAACAGATCAGGGACACGATAACATACGAAATCCGCTTCATAATCCTTCTCCCATTTCAAAAGCCGAATACACAATTGAATATCTCACTACAGAATCCTGGATTGGAGTTATCCGAGATACCAATAAATGCACATATCAATGTATGCCATAAAGGACAATTTGGTGGGGAGAAGGTTAGCGATTATGAAAATTCGTATGTCGACTCAATGTGAAGTGAAGAGTTGTATGTTAATGGAAAAACACTTTTGTCGGTTGGATGTGTTGTTCTTCGGCCCGGGCGATGGCGAGGAGTTGGTTTTCCTTATCGAGCAGGGCGATTTCGGGTGATTGCGGCAGGGGGGTGGTTTCGTCGATGGACATTCGCCGGCCATGACGGAGGTGGGCGATTTGGTCTTCGTTGAGTTGGAGGGTCGGTAAGGTCAGGCCTGTTGTCGGTGGGAGCAGGTTTTGGTTGGGGTCGATATCGTCCAGCCGGACGGCCTGGTCGAGAGTGAACGGCCCGACGGCGGTGCGCGTGAGGGAGGAGCAGTATCCGCCAACCTTGAGCGCCCGGCCGATGTCGCGCGCCAGGGCGCGGATGTAGGTTCCCGAACCGCAACGCACGTCGATTCTCAGCGTCGGCCAATCGTAGTGGAGGAGTTGGATTTCGTGAATGGTCACGGTTCGCGGGGTCAGCGCAACTTCTTCCCCCGCGCGGGCGAGTTGGTAGGCACGTCGGCCTTGCACGTGGACGGCCGAGTGGGCCGGGGGCGTCTGCCGGATGTCTCCCACGAATTGCGGAAGAATTTTTTCGATATCGTTTTGGGAGCATTGTCGTTCGCAGCCGGCCGGCTGAATCTCGCCCTCGCCGTCGTCGGTGGTGCTGACGGCCCCGAGTGTGACTTGAGCGGTGTAGCGTTTTTCCCCTTGCTGGACGTAGTCGGCCAGGCGCGTGGCCGGGCCTGCGCAGATCACCAGCACGCCGTCGGCGAAGGGATCCAGCGTACCGGCATGGCCGACTTTCGTCTTCCGCGGCAGACGGCGACGAATCTCGGCTACGATATCATGACTCGTAGGCCCGGCGGGTTTGTTGATATTCAAAAATCCGAACATGTTTATATAGATAGTATGCGAAAGCAGAAGACTCCGTGGCACCTTCAACCGTCGCTTCGACGGTTGTGGGTGCTCTTTGATTTTTTGACGTTTCCTGCTGTTGCACCCACAAGCGAGACCTGGCCCTAAGGGCAGACTCGCTTGAAGGTGCACGACTCAATGACTCGCTTGAAGGCGCCACGGGGCGCCGTTTCCAGCTTGTCTATTTTACCCACTTCACCACAACAAGGACAGCTTTCCAACGTCGGGGTCGTTATCGGACACCGGGGACGATTTTTCTTGAAAAAACCGTCATTTCGGGTCTGACGCACTCATGTCGTCTCAAAATCCTTGCCGATAAAACAGGCGGCACGGATGGCCTGCGGAGCGCCGCGGAGGCGGAAGCATGACTGGGACCCAGGAGAATCGTCTTGAACACAACGGACTGGAGCATGGACATTGTTCCTCGCGGCGAAGAGGACGGCAGAGTGTTCACTCTGGAACAGGCCAATCGATCGCTGATCCTTCTGCAACGGATTGTGGGAGAAGTGGTGCGGGAATATGGAGATTTGATGGAACTGGAGGAGCGGATTGAGTCGGCCGAGCAAACCAGCCAACCGCACCAACTCGAACAGGCCCGACAGCAACTCGTCACGACCGTGGACAATCTCCAGACGTGTCTGGAGGAACTCGACCAGATCGGCGTGGAGCTGCGGGATTTCGCCCGCGGCATCGTGGACTTCCCCTGCCTGCATGAAGACAGGCTCATCAGCCTGTGCTGGCTGTTCGGGGAGGAGGAAGTAACCCACTGGCACGAACGGCACGCCGGGTTCGCCTGCCGCCAGCCGATCGAACTGCTGCAATACCACGCCGAAACCGAAACCGTGGAAGCCCACTCCGCATTGTAGAGATGTTGCGATCGGGATTGGTGTTCCCATTACGGTGGAATCGGGTGTATTGTTTCCGTGAGGTTTTTTTCGAATCGGATTCGATAGGTTTCCGCTTCGTGGAAGGTCGCCAAAATTTGATTCCATCGTTCCCGTTGGTTTTCGTGAACCAGGCAGGGTTCAAATCCCAAACGGATATAGGTTTTGATGGCGGCCCGGCGGAAATCGTCCGTCTGTAAAACGGCGCCCTTCCGGTTTTCGGCGGCGAAATAATGCAACGCTGCCAGGTTGACCCAGTACCCCAGTTTCTTGCCCTGATGGGAAGGCAAAACGCCCACCATATGAATGTATCCCAGGTCAGGGCCGTATTTGTCCATGTACCAGGCGCTCGCCGTCGCCACGGGCGTATCCCCGCGAGTGATGAACAGAATTCGTTCCGGCTGAAAGGCGGGATCGCTTCTCATCCTCGTGTCAAATTCGATCGTCTGTTCAAACGATTCCGCAATGATCGTTTCCCAGGCCGTCTCCTCCCCGTCCCGAAACGATCTGAGGGAGTATCCCTTCGGTACAACGACGGGTTCCAGTCCGTTCAAATTCGGCCGTTTCATGACAAGTTGGGGGGAGAATGGGTCAGGAAGCATCGTTCTTCTCCGGTAGTTGTTTTCCTGTTTGTTTGGAATAGGTTCTTCGGTTCCTTCCTGAATTTTTCGTTGACAATAATGTTACTAAACAACATAATATAACATTATTAATTTGGCTGTCAAGTCTTTTTGGAAGTATTGGAAAGAAGCGATCAAGAGCGAATGCCGAGGAATTCCAAACAATCCGACGACAGGCAGAAGCGGATTTTCCGGCTTCTGGAAGAACATAACGAGGTGAATACCGCCGCGCTGGCGGATCGATTCGGCGTGACGGAAATGACGATCCGTCGGGACTTGAAGGTCTTGTTTGAGAAAGGGCTCGCCAGGCCGTTTTACGGCGGCGCGATCGCCACGCGGCGAATCACGCTGGAAATGCAGTTCGATCAGCGGCGAAACTGCCATCTGGAGGAAAAACGGCGCATCGGTAAAGCGGCGGCGGAGAGGATTCCCGAAGGCGCGACCGTGTTTCTGGACACGGGGACGACAACGCTGGAAGTGGCGATGGAAATCGTCAAACGAAACGTCGCCTGTCACATCATCACGGCCAGTCTCGCCGTCGCCGGCCGACTTTGGGGCAAAGGCAATGTCCGCCTTTCGCTGGTTGGTGGGGAAGTGCGAAAAAACAGTCCCGACCTGGTGGGTCCGATCTCCGAATGGATGACCGAGAAGCTCTCTGCCGACATCGCGATTCTCGGCAGCGACGGAATTCACCCGAAGCGAGGCAGTTTTTCCGCCGAACTGGAGACCGCCCGCATCGCCGAACGGATGGCCTGCAACGCGGAGAAAGTGATTGTCGTGGCGGATCACACCAAAATCGGGCGCCGCGGCGCCGCCCGGTACGCGTCGTTCGACCGGATCGACGTCATCATTACGGACCGAAAAGCGAAACGAGACGACCTGGGGCGAATTCGACGTCAGGGCGTGGACGTCCTTACCGTGTAAGCGAGGCAGGTATGGCGGCAGGTGAGATACGAATGAAAAGGCTGACGGGAGACGGACGATGCGTCGTGGTCGCCGTCGATCACGGATTATTCGACGGCCCGATTGAAGGCATGGTCGATTTGCGGGACACGTGCCAAAAAATCAATCCCTGTATCGACGCGGTCTTGCTGGCGCCGGGGATGCTGCGGCATTGCGGCGAAGTGTTCGCCGCGCCCAAGCGCCCGCTGGCGATGGTGCGCCTCAACTGGAACACGGTCTACTGTTTCAAGTTCAACTATCTCGGCGCCAAGAGCGTGTATTGCTGCCCGCCGGAGGACGCCCTGCGCGAAGGCATGGACATCGCCCTGGTGTCCCTGACGCTTCGCACGGGCGACGAAACCCGCGACGCCGCCAACGTGGAAGTGTTTTCGACGTTGACGCACGCCTGCCGGCGGCTGGGCATTCCGGTGGTCGGCGAGTATTTCCCCACCGGGCACGCGTCGATGACGGCCGAGCAGTTGCACGAGGACGTGCTGATCGGCTCGCGGATCGTCGCCGAACTGGGCGCCGACGCGATCAAGACGTTTTATACGTGCAAATTTCACGAAGTGACGCGGGCGTGCCCGATTCCCGTGCTCGGATTGGGGGCGGAAAAACTCCCCACGCAAAAAGAAGCACTGGAACTCGCGGCGGCGGAGGTGTCTGCGGGCGCCGGGGGCGTGGTGTTCGGACGAAACGCGATCCAGGTTCCCGACCCGTTCGCGTTTCAAGCCGCGCTCTGCGACGTGGTGCGTAACGGCATGACGCTATCGCAGGCGGTGGATCAATACAAAGTACAATAGGACGAGTCGCTTAAAAACGTGCATGGAGTTTCCGTACCAGACGTCAGCCTTAATTTCAAATTCGATTCTGTAAGGCAACATCATATGGGAAAACGTAAAAAAACATATCGGTTTGGAGTCGTCGGAGCGGGTGGGCGCGGCGGAAGGTTCCAAGCCGGCATCCATGCCGCCGGGGGTCAAATCGCCGCCGTCTGCGACATCAACCCGGAATCGCTTGACAAAGCGGCCGGTGAGCTTGGCGCGTCACGGAAATACACCGATTATTTGCAAATGCTCGACGAAGCCGACCTGGACGCCGTGATCGTCGGCACCCCCATGCCGCTCCATGCAAAACAGTCCATCGCCGCCCTGAAGCGGGATATTCATGTTCTCTGTGAAGTACCGGCGGCGGTCTCCCCGCGGGAAGCCAAACAACTGGTCGCCGCCGCGAAGCAATCCAAGGCCGTGTATATGATGGCGGAAAACTACTGCTACATGCGACATACCTCCCTGATGCGGCACATGGCGCTGAAGGGATTGTTCGGACAAATTTATTATGCCGAAGGCGAATACCTCCACGAATTGAAGGAACTCAACGAAGTAACGACCTGGCGGCGAAAATGGCAGACGGGCGTGGCGGGGGTGACCTACGGCACGCACAGCCTCGGTCCGATTCTGCAATGCCTGCCGGGGGATCGGGTGGTTCGGGTTTGTTGTGAAGACACGTCCTTTAGGCATACGGATCCCCGGGGCGACGAATACGCGCAGACGACGCCCGTCATGTTGTGCAAGACCGCCAAGGGGGTATTGATTAAAATCCGCGTGGACATGCTGTCGGATCGGCCTGACGCCATGACGAATTATCAACTTCAGGGAACGGACGGAGCGTACGAGTCGTCGCGGGGAGGGCCCGTGGATCACGGAAAATTCTGGTTGCGTTCGTTGAACGAAAAGATGGAATGGGTGGATGAAAATTCCCTCTGGAAAATGAAAGGTGTTTCCCAAAAATATCTACCGGCGGAGTGGGTTCGTCCGTCGAAGGAAGCAACGTCCGCGGGACACGGCGGCGGAGATTATTTTCAAATGCTGGATTTTGTCCATGCCATTGAAGGACACCCCTGCCCGTTGGACGTGCATCGTTCCCTGGATATCACATTACCCGGACTGCTAAGCCAAAAATCCATAATTCAAAAAGGCCGATGGCTGGAGGTTCCGGACAGTCGGGAATGGTAAACGCGACGGCGTTTCCGACCGGAGCGACGCGCCGGTTCGATCAGCGACGATTGGGAGTATATCGATGACGAAACCGAAGATCGGCATACTGGCACTGACGCTGGAATTGTATGAGTCGATCGCGCCTTCGATTCGGCCGGGCCGGGAGGCGTGGGTGCGCCGGGCGGTGATTCCCGCCCTGGAACCGCTGGCCGACGTATGTTTTGATCGCGCGGTGTACCGCGCGGAGGATATCCAAGCCGTTGTTCGTGGATATGAAAACGACGGCTGCGACGCGTTGCTGGTTTTGTTTCTTTCCTACTCGCCCAGTCTCGTTTGCCTGCCGGCGTTGCAACAGACTTCCCTTCCGATCCTCGTCTGGAATACGCAGGAGCTTTCTTCCGTGGATGAATCCTTCGGATCGCGGGCGATGCTGGACAATCACGGCCTGCACGGAACGCAGGATTTGTGCAACGTCCTTCTTCGCAACGATGTTCCCTTCGAATATGTCACGTCGCATCTGAGCGACGGAAACGCGCTGGAAACGCTGAAGGATTTCTGTATGGCGGCGGCGACCCGATCCGCCGTGCGGAACGCGACGGTGGGATTGATCGGATATCCGTTTCCGGGAATGGGCGATATTCTTCACGAAAAGAATGAACTCGCCTCCGCGCTGGGTACGAAGACTCTCGAAATTCCCATAACGGAATACAACCAATATGTCGAGGCCGCCGATCCGAAACGAACGGCGGAGCTCGTGCGGACGTATCGCGATTCGTATGAGATCGACGCCGGCGTCACCGAAGCGGAATTGCGGGCGACGGCGCGTTCGGAGCTTGCCGTCCGCCGGATTGTGGTATCCCACAAACTCGCGGGACTCAGTTACCAGTTCCTCGCCTTTGATGAAAAAGACCGCGCCGAGACGTTGCCGTTTGTCGCCGTCAGCCGTCTGATGGCCGAGGGCGTGGGATTCGCCGGCGAAGGCGACGTCGCGGGAGCGGCGGGAACTTTTTTGTTGCATTGTCTCCGCCCACCGGCGAGTTTCGTCGAGATGTTTACCGTCGACTTCGAGCACAACGGCGTTTTCCTGAGTCACATGGGGGAAATCAACGTCGCGATGGCCCGGAAGGACCGTAGGCCGCGCCTCGTCGCGAAAAACGGGAAACTCGCGGAGACGAAGCGAAGGCACGTGACCTTTTCCGTCAGCCTGGAACCCGGACCGGCGACATTCACGGCCTTGTGCCGGGCGGAAAACGGCGCATGGCGCATCGTTTCATCCCCCGTGAGGATTGACGACTTCGGCCCGTTACCCTCGCTGGAGGTTCCGCACGCCCGGTTGCTCCCCGCCCGGGGAGACGTGAGAGATTTCCTGACCGCCTACGCGAAGGCCGGCGGACCGCATCACGCCGCGCTATGCTTCGGGGATGCGAGGCAACGGCTTGGCTATTTGGCCGGGATGATGCATATCGACTATGTTGAGGTGTGATCGCATGTACCTTGGGATCGATCTGGGAACCACGAACGTCAAAGCCGTCCTGACCGACGACGCGGGGAACATCGTCGCCAAAGGGTCGGCGGCTGTTTCCCTGCAACACCTGGGCGGTCACGGCGTGGTTCAGGATCTCGATGAAATCTGGAACGCCGCGAAACAGGCGGCGCGGCGGGCGGTCGGGTCGAACGGAAAAAGCGTGCGCGCGATCGGCGTGTCGAGTCAGGGCGCCGCGTTGCAGATTCTCGACGCCGACGGGTGTGAAGTCGGACCGGTGATCGGCTGGATGGACGGCCGCGCAAAAGCATTCGACGAGGACTTCACCCGTCGAAAAGGAAAACAATGGTTGTGCGAACATGTCGGACACGGCGTCAGCGCGATGACACCGGGGCAATTGCTTCGACTTCGCTCAGAGAATGAATTATCCTCCGGTTTCCGTGTCGGATTCGTTGGGGATCGCGTCGTGCATCGCCTTTGCGGCCGCGGCGCTCATGACGCCACCAGTCTTTCCATCGCCATGTTCTGCAATCCCG
>JAFGJE010000043.1 GCA_016929245.1 Phycisphaerae bacterium | reverse complement strand
GCTCCTAAAAAGAGTAACCAACAACTACTGCAAGTCACTGTAAACAAAAGAATAACCGAGCGCCAGAAAAAATTCTCACACACTCCCGCGGATGGTTGTATGCTTGAATAGGAACGGCGGTTTCTCCGCCGTTTTGGGAAATACGTTCCTTCCGCCAACCGGGTGAAATGCAAATGGCGTACGGCTTGTCGACAATTTCGCCGCTGTGCTTTTGGGGGTTGCGCGGGTTCGGCCCGGCGGCGATTCTGCCCGAACCCGGCGCGGTGATCCTTCTGCTGGTGGGGCTGGTGCTGCTGGTGCTCATCCGCCGCCGGCGGCGGCCGCATCATCATTTCCATTCTCACGAAGAGTCCCGATAGCGGAAACCAGCCGATTCCAAAAAGATTCCACGAATCGCATAAAATTAATAAAAAAATATGTCTAAACGGTTTGACATTTCTGAAAAAGCGCTTAGACTATGTATTATTATGGTTGTCACCATCAAGGATATCGCGCGGACGGCGGGAGTTTCGATCGGAACCGTCAGCCACATCCTCAACCACAAGCCGGGCCGATACGCCCCCAAAACCCGCCAGGCGGTTCTGGCGACGGCGAAATCACTGGGATATCAACCCAGCGCCGCGGCCCGCGCGCTGGCGACCCGACGGACGGGGCAGATCGGGTTGATCCTCTCCGATCCCGTGGAAGGACGATGGGCCAACCTGTATTTCAACACGTTCGTGCGCGGCATGGAGAAAATCTGCCGCGAAAGCGGATACAGCCTGAATCTCAGCCTGCACGATCTCGTCGACGCCGATTCGTTCGTGTTGCCCGCGAAGGTAGGCCAGCGCAGCGTGGACGCGGTGGTGCTGGCGGGATTCGTCACGTCGAACATCGTGAAACGGTTTGTGGACTTCGGCCTGCCGTGCCTGTGCGTCGGCGAGGATGTCGGGGAGGAATGTTCCGCGCCGGTGATCTGGCCGGACATGGTCGCGGGTCGGTTGCACGCCATCCGCCACGCCGCGTCGCTGGGACATCGCCGGATGGGATTTCTTTTCTCGCCCACGCCGCGCTGCCGGCAGCAGGCGGTGGAGCTTCGGAAGCGCGTTGCGCAGGACGCGGAACTCGAAGGTTGCGACTTGACGTTGATTGACCTGGGCATGTTCTCCGATTACCAGGCCGCAGGTCCATTAATGGATCACTGGCTGGGGATCGAGAAATCCGAACGTCCCACGCTCCTGATGGCCAGCGACGAGACGCTGGCGGCGTTTCTCCGCGAGCTGCACCGGCGCGGACTTCGCTGTCCGGAGGATGTCAGCCTGATCAGCGCCCCGGACACGCGCATCTGCGAGTTGACCGTACCCGCCTTGACGGCGGTCCGCCGCGACCTGGCGGAACTGGGCGGGTTGGCGGCGCGAATGGTGATCGATCATCTTGAAAACGACACGCCCCTGCAATCCCGCCGCACACTGTTCGAGGAATCCTGCGAACTGACGATCCGCGAATCGTGCGGCCCCTTGTCATAAACCAGAGGAAGGTTGAAATGAAATCCGTATTGCTGCATTCCTCCAACGGGCATCTGGGGTACGCCCCGACGAAGGAGGAAAGTTTTTGGGCCGGCGCCGAGCGCAAGCCCGACTTTTACATCTCCGATTCCGGCAGCGCCGACATCGGCCCGCGCTACCTCGGCCAGGACGTGCCGGCGTCCCCGCGGAAATGGCAGAAGCACGACCTGCGCCTGATGCTGCTGGCGGCCCGTCGGCAGAACGTGCCGATGATCATCGGTTCGGCGTCGGATCGCGGATCGAACCAGGCCGTCGATTACTACGTCGAATTGATTCACGAGATCGCGCGGGAAGAATCGCTTGCGCCGTTCAGGCTCGCGTACATCTACTCCGGGATCGACAAGTCGCTGTTGCAAGCCAAACTGCGGGCCGGGATTCGCGTCGCCGGTCTGGGCGGCGTGCGTAACGACTTGACGCCGGCGGACATCGACGCCACGACGAACATCGTCGGCGTGATGGGCGTCGATCCGTATCTCGAAGCGCTCGATCACGGCGCGGAGGTGATCATCGCCGGGCGCTCCAGCGACACGTGCGTCTTCGCGGCTGCCGCGCTGTGGAAAGGATTGCCCGCGGCGACTTCGTACTACGCCGGCAAGGCGCTGGAATGTTCGTCGTTCTGCGCCGAACCCTACGGCGCGAAGGAAACCATTCTCGGTACGGTCACCGAAAACTCCGTCACGCTGGAGGCGATGGCCGATTTCCAGCGGTGCACGCCCGCGTCCGTCGCCGGACATGCCATGTACGAACGGGCCAATCCCTTCGAGGAAGTCTTCCCGCGCGGGAAAATCGACATGCGGGAATGCGTTTATACCCGGGTCTCCGAGAAGGCGACCGAAGTGCGCGGCATGAAATTCGTTCCCGCCGGGACGATCACGATCAAGCTGGAAGGGTCCGGTCTGGTCGGCGCCCGCCGGGCGACGCTGGTGGGCATCCGCGATCCGCTGGTGATCGCGCAACTCGACGCGGGGATCGAATGGGCCCGCGGGGAGGTGGCGAAGGAATACGGTCCCGCCGACGGCGAGTACCAATTGTACTACCACGTGTTCGGCAGAAACGCCGTCATGCAGGATCATGAACCGAATCGCACACCACCGCACGAGGTCGGCGTGCTCGTGGAAGCGGTCGCGAACACCGAGCAACTCGCCCACGAAGTCGGCCTGATGGGCGCGCGGGGATTGTTCTACGCCCGCACGAAGGAAGTCAAGGGCACCGCCGGCGCGGCGACGATCCAGTTCGCCGAAGTCATGCGGTGCGAGCCGGCCTACACGTGGACGATCAACCACCTGCTGCCGGTCGAGGATCCGAAGGAACTGTTCCCCGTCACGTATACAACCGTGGGAAAATGAAAAGAAACATCCGACACAGAGATACTGAGAACACTGAGAAGACATTATAAAAAAACCTTCTCCACGTCTCCGTGTCGGTTGTTCAGGAGTGAACATGAAACTTTTGCAACTCGCCAAAACCATCCGCAGCAAGGGCGCGGGTGTGGATCATATCACGTTCGACGTGATTTTCGACAACGCGGATTCGTACCGGAAGGTCAGGGACTCCGGCGTGATCACGCGGGAGTTCATCGCGAATTTGTACAACGTGCCGGAAGACTGGCTGACGGATTTCACGTATTTCGAGCCCGCCCCGGCGATCAAGTTCACGATGCGCCGCGCCAAACCCAGCGGGAGCCCGGGCTGTTCGGACGTCTACGGTTCTCAGCAGTACGCCCCGCTGATGGACATCGAAATCCCGGAGTAGATCCCTTGAACCCGCGTGGCGGAGCACCTGCTCCGCCACGCGACAAATACATAATTGCCACATGCACATCACGCAACTCATCATTGTGATCGCCTACTTCCTCCTGCTGGCGGTGATCGGGAAGATCGCCAAACGATTCTCCACGTCCTCGACGGAATTTCTCATCGCCGGGCGGAACCTGGGAACGCTGTTCGTCACCATGTCCGTCGTGGGCGTCTGGCTGGGCGGGATGAGCACCATCGGGACCGCCCAGAAGGCGTTCCAGACGGGCTTTTTCCCCATGTGGTACAACATTTCCACGGGCGTGGGGATGTTCCTGTTCGGCCTGACCATCGCCGGGGTGTGCCGGAAGTACAACATGCACACCGTCGGCGAGATCATGGAGACGCTGTTTGATCGCAACGTCCGCATCGTCGCGTCGCTGGCGTTCGTGGTGGGGTTCGTGATCCTCTCGTATCTCCAGCTCCAGGCCATCGGGGGGTTGTTCGCGCAACTGTTCGGCGATATTCTCACGAACGTCGGCGGGTTCCTGCATCGAACGATTCACGTGCCGATCAATCTGGTTTCGCCGTTTCATCTCGGAATCGTCGTCGCGGGAATTATCGTGATCTTCCACGTTTACGAAGGCGGCATGAAATCCATCGCGCTGACGAACCTGATCCATATCGTGCTGCTGTACAGTTCGATCCTGGTCGTTTTCGTTCTGCTGCTGTGGAAGTGCGGCGGGTACACCGGCCTGTTCGCGTCGCTGCGGGAGCAGTTCGCGCGGGAAGGATTGACGCCCGTCCAGGCGGCGGCGCAGGCGGCGAGTTATCGGAATCCGCTTTCGTGCGGAATCGACAAGGTCTTCGCCTGGCTGCTGGGGGGCGTGCTGGCGGGGTTCGCGTCACAGGCGTCGCTGCAGCCGATCTTCGCCGCCAGGAGCATTTCCGTCGCGAAGCGAAGCTCGCTCCTGAGCGCCGCGATCATCATTCCCCTGGGCGTGATCGTCTCGACGATGGGCATCGCGGTGCGCGGCGGGCTGTTCGGCGAGTTGCCCGCCAACCGGTCGGCTGAGGCGCTGCCGTTCCTGCTGATGAACGACGGGTTCATCCCTCCCTGGTTGAGCGGGCTGGCGGCGGCGGGCATCTTCGCGGCGATCCTCTCGACCGTCGCGCCGGTGATGTTCGCCGTCAGCACGATCCTGGTGAAGGATTTCTATCATCTCCTGCTGCATCGAAACGCGGAAGATCGCCACCTCCTAAAGGCCTCCCGCGTGATGACGGTGTTCGTCGGCCTGCTGACGATTCCCGCCGCGGTGCTGTTTCGCGGGGGGATTCTCGACGCCGCGTACATCACGTACAGCATTCGCGGTTCGGCGGCCATTTTGATTATCCTGGGTTTGTGGGGCGTGACGCGCAAGGCGGGCCGGCGACTGGTCACGCCCGCCGCCGCCGTCGCGGCGATTGTCAGTTCCACCGTCGGCGTGATCCTGTACGTGCTGGTCCGCGAGAAACTCGGATTCACGCTGGACAAAGTGTACGTGGCGATCCTTTTCGTCCTGGCGTCCATCGCGATCGTTTCGCCGTTGACGCGGAAATCCGTCGCCCGAGGCGCGGAAATCGCGGACGAAACGCTACAATAAAGAATCGAAAGGAATTCTTCATGGCAACGAACGACGAAACGTCTTCGGAAATGATCCGACTGGCAGGCGATCCCGAAGTTGTCGGAACTCTTTGGGGGCAGGTGAATCGCCAATGGATTCGCGGTGACATGGAGGAGTTTTTCCTGAAGCCCGCGAAGGAAAAGAGACTGGACGAAAAAGAACTGATCCGCCGGGCCCAGCGCTTCGTGGAGATCGCCGACGCCGTCGCGCCGCACTGGTTGACGGAAGCAGCCGCCGTCGCCGACGCGGCGGAGGTGGATAAGGATTTGTATACCGCGTTTCTCGCGGGGGTGTATCGGAAACTCTTTCTCCTGCCGGAATGCACTTCGTATTCCGTCCCGAAGCAATACACGCGCGATAACGCGATTCTGTTCCACAAAAACCGCGACAACGCCCGCCGCGCCCAGTGCGCGTTCGTGCTCCAAAGCGACGCGCCCGGCGTGAACAAGTTCATCTCCACCAGCGACGCCGCGGCGCTTGCGTGCATGATGATGGTCAACGAGAAGGGACTGGCTGGGTCGGCGGATATGCCTTGCGGCCGAAAGGCCGGCGACGCGCCGCCGACGTATCGCGGCATGATGAATCCGTTTATTCTGCGTCACATCGCCGAGCGCGCGGACGATTGCGACGCGGCGCTGGCGATACTCCAGGATTTCGTCACCCGCGGGTACTACGCCGGCGGCGACGTTAACGAGACGCACTGGCTGTTCGTGGATCGCAACGGCGTGGTTCTGGAAGTGCTTAACAACGCGAAAAATGTGGAATCGAAGGTGCACGACCAGAAGGTGTATTTCAGCACGCGCGAAAACACCCCCGCCGCCGGGCGGCTTCGCGAGGCGACATCTCCGGTGGATTTTCATTTGTTTCACAACGTCTCGCGCGACGAATCCATCTGTTTCGAGAATTCCATTTCCGGCATGACGGTCGAAATCGATCCCCACCGGCCCGACGCCTTCACGTGCGCGTGGATTTCCCTCCCGGCCCACAGCGTGTCGTTCCCGCTGCTGATGGGCGGCGAGGGCACGCCCGAGGCGCTGCTGAACGGCGGGGCGTACAACCTGGCGATTTTGCATCCCGGCCTGCAGACGCTCTGGGAGAGCATCGAGACGACTGTGCATCAGAGCAAAGAATTATTGGTGAAATCCCTCGCGTCGTCGAAGCAACCCGCGGAGACCATCGACAATTGGACAAAACACCAAGCCGCCATGCTGGTGAATATTCTCAAAACGGTGGATGGGAAATAGGTTTCATACACCCCGCGTTAACTTTGTCACAATTCCTCTTTGAGTTTGCGGAGTAGATCGAGGGCCTGCATCGGGGTCAGGTTGTCGAGGTCGGCGTGTTTGAGTTCATTGGCCACGCGCTCGGCCGGGCCGGCGAAGAGGTTCATCTGGGCGGCCGCCTGCTGGGCGCGGGCGGCGAGTTCCGGCATGTCGAGGCCTTGCGCGAGGTGGGCCTGCAGTTGCGGCAGGAGTTGTCTCGCGCGGGCGATGACGTCCTTCGGCACTCCCGCCAGCCGCGCCACGTGCACGCCGTAGCTCTGGTCCGTGCCGCCGGTGGCGATCTTGTGCAGGAAGATCACCTCGTCGTTCCATTCGCGGACGGCTACGTTCAGGTTCGTCGTGCCGTCCAGCAGCGTCTCGAGTTCCGTCAGTTCGTGATAGTGCGTGGCGAACAGCGTGCGACACTTCACCTTCAGCGCGATGTGCTCGCAGATCGCCCACGCCAGCGCCAGCCCGTCGCAGGTGCTCGTACCCCGGCCGACTTCGTCGAGAATCACGAGACTTTTCGCGGTGGCGTTGTTGAGGATGTTCGCCGTCTCGACCATCTCGAGCATGAACGTCGATAATCCCCGCGTCAGTTCGTCAGCCGCGCCTACGCGCGTGAAGATTCGGTCCGCCAACCCGATCGTCGCCCGTTCTGCCGGGATGAAGCTGCCCGTCTGCGCCAGCAGCGTCAGCAGCGCCACCTGGCGAATGTACGTTGATTTCCCGGCCATGTTCGGGCCGGTGATGATCAGCAGCCGGTCGTCCTTCGCGCCCATCTCGACGTCGTTGGGCACGAACTGCTCCCGCAACTGCTCCGCGAGCACCGGATGCTTCCCGCCGATAATCTCCAGCGTGTTTTCCTGCGTGATCGTCGGGCGGATGTATCCGCGCTGGGCCGCCAGTTGCGCCAACCCCGCCAATACATCGAGCGTCGCGATCGCCCGCCCGGCCACCTGCATGGCTTCGAGATGCTCCGCGAGCTCCGCGCGCACCTGCTCGAACAGCAGGTTCTCCCGATCCTTCGCGCGTTGGTCGGCCGTCAACACCTCGGCCTCGTACTTTTTCAGTTCGTCGGTGATGTAGCGCTCGGCGTTTTTGAGCGTCTGCTTGCGGTGATACTCCGGCGGCGCCTTCTCGCGGTGGGCGTGCGTGATTTCGATATAGTATCCGAAAACCTTGTTGTACCCCACCTTCAGCGGCACGCCCGTGCGTTTCGTTTCGCTCTGCTGATATTCGCTCAGCCAGCTTTGCCCCTTTTGGCCGATGGTGCGGAGACGGTCAATCTCCTCGTCGAATCCTTTGGCGATCACGCTCCCGTCGCGCAGCGTGTTGGGACAGTCCGGATCGATCGCGCGGGCGATGAGATCCCTGGGTGCGTCCAGCCCCAGCAGGCCTGGGCGGTTTTGGGCGACCAGGTCCGGCAGGGAATCGTCCGCGGGAAGCAAACCGGCGATTTGCGGGAGGATTTTCAGCGTCGCGCCCAGCGCGACCAGTTCGCGAGGCCGCACTCTGCCCAACGCGATGTTCGTGGAAATGCGGTCGATCTGCGAACATTCGCTCAGCAGATCGCGCAACGGCGAGAGCCTGTCTCGACGATTTACAAAAAACTCGACCGCCTCCTGCCGCGCGAGAATCGCGCTGTAACTGACCAGCGGAAAGGTCAGCCAGCGCTCCAGCAGCCGCGCGCCCATGCCGGTGCAGGTTTTATCCACGCACGCCAGCAGACTGCCCGACCGCTGGCCGGACCGCAGCGTGCGGTGGACTTCCAGGCAGCGGAGGGTGTTACCGTCGATGGCCATGTAATCCGTGCGCTCGATTTTGCGAAGTTGCCGGATGTGCGCCAAGGCCGACTTCTGCGTCTCGCGGAGATATTCGATAATCGCCCCCGCAGCCGACAGCGATTCGTCCCAGCCGTCGAAACCGAACCCCGCCAGCGTGTTCGTCTGGAAATGCGTGTTGAGCGTTTCGGTAGCCGCCCGCGCGTCGAACGCCCAACTCGGCCGGCCGGTCGGAGCCGCCGAGAGTGTCGCGCGAAGGTTCTCGCGCCATTTGGGATCGTCGAAGTCGCTCCCCTCCGGCAACAGCACCTCCGCCGGCGCGATGCGAACCAGCTCGTCCATCGCATGATCCCGCGGCGCGCACATCGCCTGGAAGGCGCCGCTGGAAAGCTCCACCCACGCGATACCGACGTGCGAATTTTTCTCCGGTGCCGTCGCAAACACCGCGGCTAAATAATTCCCCTCTCGCTGTTCGAGTAAAGTTTCATCCGTCAGCGTACCGGGCGTGATCAGCCGCGTAACGTCGCGCTTCACGACACCTTTCGCTTGTTTTGGATCCTCCACCTGTTCACAGATCGCCACCCGCTGGCCCGCGCGGATCAGTCGCGCGAGGTAATTGTCCAGCGCATGAATCGGCAGGCCCGCCAGCGGTATCGCGGAGGGTCCTTTGGAACGGCTGGTCAGCGCCAGGCCCAGGATGCGCGAGCAGGTTTTGGCGTCCTCATAGAACGTCTCAAAGAAATCACCCATCTGGAACAGCAGCAGATAGTCCGGATACTGCTCCTTAATCGAGTGATACTGCCGCATCGCCGGCGTGTCGAGTTTGTTTTTCATTTCCATCATGACAAGATAAAGATCATAGGATACACTTTTTCTCACGACAATGACATGGTTGGAAATAACATTGGAAAGGAATTTGCGAATGCAAAGAGATGATATCCAGCAGAATGATATAGAGGCTCCCGAACAGGAAAATACCGTAGAGAATCATGATTTGGAAGATCTTCAGGTGGCGATGCAAATTCCCGTATCCTCCGGAGCAAAGGAGGGAGTCAAACGCTCCTTTCAGAAAAAAGCTGGAATCAATTGGTTGGCGGTGTTCGGACTGATACTCGGAATTGCTTCAGCGGTTCTTTATTTCCACGTTCATATTCTATTGGCGTATTTTAGTGTTCTGGTAGGGATCATTACAAGCGTATTGGGTTTACAATCCGCACAACAAACGCGAAGTGGAATTAAACTGGCGATTTCCGCAACCGCAACCTGTCTTGTCATTGCAGGTTTGATTATTATTTTCACAATCCGAATTGCTTATGGTTAGTCCGTAGGGCGGGTACTTGTTTACCCGCCAATTATGAACCCCGAAAGATGGTGTGTAACAAGTTACACACCCTACAATTCTCCACAAAGTTTCTGTAAAGAAAAAACCTTCGGAAAAGCTTGCTGCTCGGTGCTGTTCGGGAATAGACTTCGCTTGTGTTGATTGGGCATCACATCATTCTTACGGGGTACGGACACTGGTTACCGAACGATCCGCGGGGGAGTCTGTCGCGGGATGTGTTTGCTCCTGAAATCCGCTGTCTCGGTGAGGCGCATTACGGGCGGAAGGTTGTGCAACCTTCGCGCGGGGAATTGCGGTCGTTTTCGCGTCAGGCGGAGGGGAAACTTTGGTTTCCCCTGCTCTGGTGGGACAGCGCCGAGCGGCGAGCCTTGATGGATGCGTTTGAAAAAGTGCTCCGGGACAATCATCTCACGTGCTATGCTTGCGCGGTTCTTTCCAATCATGTTCATGTTCTGATTCGCAAACATCGCACCAAAGCGGAAGAAATAATCGGTTTTCTCAAAAAAGCGGGACGAGATGCGTTGCATGAAATGAAACTTGTCCCCCAGGACCATCCCGTATTCAACGCGGATCGTTGTCACCTCTACAAAAACAGCGTCGAAGAGATGCGAACCTGTATTCGATATATCGAGCGGAATTATCAGAAACACCGCTTACCCAAAATCCCATGCGATTTCATTTCACCCTATGACGATTGGCCCAATCACAAGAAGAACCGTCGTTAAAGAATAGGGGTTCGTACCAGCTTGCTGCTCGGCGCTGTTCACGCGTCCATTCCCTGCATTTTTCGCAGTTCGATCTGGAGGAATCGCTGTCGGACGGTGAAGAACAGCGAGCCCAGCACGATCGTCAGAATTCCTCCCAACAGAACCAGCGGATACCAGACGCCGTAGGGCTGTTTCACCAACAGGGCGACAATTCCCGTAATAAGGGAAGCGATTCCCAGGACGATCATGACAAGATGAAATCCCAGCACGAATCGTCTTGCTTTGCCCAGGGAGCACATCACCCCGATTAACGCGCCGGACAATCCGACAACCGAGCCCCCTACAGCGCCGATCCACCCAGCCGTCGTTCCGGACCACCATGCCTTCACGGGAACCTGAGGATTCCCCATCGCCTGCCTGTTTCCGGTTCTCGTCTGCGCCAATACCGGCGTGACCAATACCAGCACCGTCAATGCGATCATCATGCGTTTCATTGTTCTTCCTCCCGCGAGTGTTCATGGGCGTCGAGTAGTTCTCGAAGCGTGGTTTCGTCGATTTTTCCGTCGATGAACAGGCCGCGACAGTGACGCTCGAAGGAACCGACCTTCTCCCGGCTGTCCAGAAGCTGAATTTTCTGGATCAGCCGATCCAGGCGCAGCCGCACCGTCGGATACGAAATGTCGTATTCCTTCGCCACCTGCTTGAGCGAACCGCTGGCGAGAATGAACCGCTTGATAAACGAGATATCCTCCCGCTCCAGGCTGTCGATCCACTGATTTTCCCGCGTTGCGTTCATCTTTGGAGTTCCATTTTGTCAACTTCCATATGAATTATAGTATTTATTATATTAAAGTCAATATAAATATAATTAAATAATTCGTTGTGGATTTTATGAAATTAATTTCTATAATTATTTTTTTATAAATGAGTTACGATATTACTTGACCACAGAGGCACAGATGTCACAGAGATTGATTTAAAAAGTCTCTCGATTTTTTTTATTCAAAAAATCTTCTCTGTGTCCTCTGCGCTGGAGTTTATCCCTCAGGGATGGTAAAAAACTCTTCCATGACGTCTCCGAAACAAGACGGTTTGATCCTCGGCTGGGATGTCGGCGGAACGACGTCGGCGGTGGTGGTCGCCTCGCGCGACGGAGCGATCCTCGCGCGGGAAGACTGGGCCTCCGACACCCAGCGCGGGCCCGAGGCGATGCTGGCGGATTTTCTCGTGCACGCGAAACGGTTATGCGGGGAACATCCCGCCATCGACGCAGCCGGTGTGAGTATCGGCGGGCCCTTAAACGCGCATACGGGTGTGATCCTCTCCCCGCCGCACCTGCCCGGGTGGGATCATATCCCCCTGCGAAGCCGCCTGGAGAGTGAACTGCACCTGCCCGTCGTCGTCGAGCACGACGCGGCTGCCTGTCTGCTGGCGGAAGTGTTGTGGGGCGCCGCGGAGGGTTGTTCGCACGCCGCGTACTTAACCTGCGGAACGGGCTTCGGCGCGGGATTGCTCATCCACGGCAGGATCGTATACGGGCCTGACGGGCAGAGTCCGGAACTCGGCCACGTGAGGCTGTCGCCCGATGGGCCGATGATGTACGGCAAGAAAGGCTGCGCGGAGAGCTTTTGCAGCGGCGAGGGCGTAGCCAAACTCGCGCACTGGATGTTCCCGGAAACCTTCGCCCAGCCGACGGACACGAAAACGCTGCATCACCTGGCCTCCCAGGGCAACGCCGACGCCCAGGCGGTGCTCGACGAGTCCGCCAAACGAACGGGCCAGGCGTGCGGTATCCTCGCGGACCTCTTCGCGCCGCGGGTGATCGTGCTGGGTTCGCTGGCGCGGTATTTCGGGGAAATCTGGGTGCGGCAGGTGCGGGAGGCGATGGCGGCGGAGGCGTTGTCGATCAATGCCGCGCACACGAAGGTCGTCGCGCCGCGACTGGGCGATCAATTGCAGGACCTCTCCGCCGTCGCGCCGTGCGTGTGGGCGGAGATGGAGAAAAACCCATAACAAAAAACTTTTTGCCACAAAGGACACAAAGTGCACAAAGAATTAAACCTATTTCCTTTAAGTCCTTGGTGACCTTTGTGGCTGCATTGGGAGTTACAAGCCATGGATTATGAACTGGGCGTGATCGGCGGCGGGAACATGGCCGAGGCGATTCTCGGCGCGGCGGTTCGGAGCGGATTTTTGTCAGCCGACAACATCGTCGTCGCCGACGTGGCGGCCCAACGGCGAGAGAAACTCACGAAGGAACTGGGTTTGACGTGCGTGGAAACCAACGACGCACCGGCGGCCTGCCCGCGCGTGCTGCTGGCGGTCAAACCGCAAGTCATGGGCGAGATGCTCGACGCCGAAGCAAAAAAAATCCGCGACGACGCGTTGGTGATCTCCATCGCGGCGGGACTTTCGACCGCGTTTTTCGACGGCAAACTCAACGGTCGCGGCAGGATCGTTCGCGTGATGCCCAATACTCCCATGCTCGTGGGCCAGGGGGCGTCAGCCGTCTCGGGCGGTCCTCGCGCGACGAAGGACGACGTCGCCTGGACGCGAAAACTCTTCACCTGCGGCGGGGGGTTGGAGGTGGAAGTGGACGAATCGCTGATGGATGCCGTGACGTGCGTGTCGGGCTCCGGGCCGGCGTATTTCTTCTACTTCATCGAGGCGATGATCCAAGCCGGCGTGGAAGAAGGACTTACGCCGCAAGACGCCCTGAAATTAGCGACGCAGACCTGCGCCGGAGCGGCGGAGTTGCTCGCGGAAACCGGGGAAGAGCCGGCCGAACTCCGTCGCCGGGTGACCAGCCCGGGCGGAACGACCCAGCGGGCGATTGAAACCATGGACGCCAAGGGAGTCAAAGACCACATCATCGCCGCCCTGCACGCCTGCGCCCAGCGCAGCCGGGAGCTGGGAGCCTGAAATCCGCATGGGGGAAATCCTGTATCTTCCGTCGGGGCGATACGTTTCGTGTAAAAACCGTACTTTTCCGCGCAAATTTTTCATAAACTCCCGCCGATGTACTAAGTGGAATCGGCTGGGTGGTATAATATATCTACATGGAATTCCTGAATCACGGTTTTTCAAAGGACCGGAATTATGGCAACCGTTGAAGACATTCTGATGACCAAGGGACCGGATATTATCGTGGCGTCTTCTTCCACCACGGTGCATGAGGCCGCGGTTCTGATGTGCGAAGCCAACGTTGGGGCCGTGATTATCAAGGAAGACGACGAGGTCAAAGGGATTTTCACCGAACGCGACATGCTCCGTCGCGTCGTGGTTCCCGGACGAAATCCGGATACGACCAACCTGTCGGAAGTGATGACGTCCCCCGTATTCAGCATATCCCTGAATACGGATGTCCGCGAATGCGGGGAACTGTTCACGAAAAAGCATCTTCGCCACCTGGCGATCGTCGAGGAAGGGGCCTTGATCGGCATGATCTCCCTGCGCGACGTGCTGTCGCTGGAACTGGCGGAAGACGAACAAATTCTGCATAAACAATAATCCGAAAATTCTAAGGGAATCGGGTTTTGTGTGTATGATGGAAGTGAACCTGTCTGGCGCGTGTACCGGGCGCGGGTGACCGACGGTCACCCGGATGGAAATATCCGGAGAGTCGCCATCTTTCCCATTACGGAAGATTTGCAAGAAATATGGATTTCTCCGAGTATTCCTGTTGACATGCCTTATAATGTAGATGTATTTTTACTCTGCGACTGTACAGTAGGCCGAAATGGAATCGCGGCTTGGTTCATGACGAAGGAGAGTGTCCATTGGCAGCGAAAGCAACAAATTTGTCCACATTCGCGATCGCGGAGTTGCTGCACGTGGATCCGGGATCCGTGGCGAATTGGATTGACCAGGGGTTGCTCAAGGCGCACCGCACCCCGGGCGGACACCGGCGCGTGCAGGTGGATGATCTGATCAAGTTTCTGCGCGAGCACAAAATGCCCATACCGGCGGAACTGGATACCACCCCCGTGCGCGTACTGGTCGTGGACGACGAGGAAGCCGTCGCCAAGCTCATCGCGCGGGCGATCCGTTCGCAGTTTTCCAACTTCGAGGTCGTCGAAGCTAACGACGGTTTCCGCGCCGGGACGATGATCGCCACCGTCAAACCCGACGTGGTGATTCTCGACCTGCGCATGCCCGGCATGGACGGCTACGAAGTCTGCCGCATGATCAAGTCCCAGGACTCCACCCGCCACGCCGAGGTGATCGCGATGACCGCGTTCCCGTCCCCGGAAAGCGAACAGCGCATCCTCGACTGCGGCGCCAGAGTCTGCCTCTCCAAACCCCTCGACCTGGACACGCTGCTGAAGGAAGTGGAAAAGTCACTGTAGGGATTTTCCTCCGCTTTCCTCAAGTCTATCATCACGTAGCGCGTGCAATTCGTTTGCGCGTGTTTCTTCCGGTTTTCCGAACACCGCCGAACGGCAAGCCGATATTCGTGTCGGCTTGCCGTTCGGCGGTGTTGGAATATGGATGATAGTCAGATTGTATAAGTTGCAACACATCTTTTTTTGAGGTTCATGTCCCATTTGCGAGGAGTTTTTTATGGTAATCACGAGTCTCCACCTGTGGAAACAGGGATTCTATTATCTTCGTAGTCCCGGAGGGACGATAGCGTTTAGCCGGGGCGTGAGCGCCGCGAAGCCCCGGTGGATCGC